>NZ_JBFRSD010000004.1:0-220141 GCF_041473395.1 Vibrio sp. 10N.222.55.C6 | reverse complement strand
CTCGCTACTCGCTACTCGCTTAGTGCGGATCTTCCGACCAACCATCGCTATCTGACATATCTGGTGCGCCAGCGATGCTGTTCTCTTCGTCTGCCCATTCACCGAAATCAATCATCTGACATTGCTTGCTGCAAAACGGGCGGTGCGGGCTTTGTTCGCCCCATTCAACGTCAGCATTACATTGAGGGCATTTAACGATGGTGATTTTCTTCGACATAGTGATTCTTAATTTGAAGGTGTAATAATAGTGAGTTTAGGCTCGAGTGAGGACTCAAGCCAAACTATAAAAGGAAATTAATTAGGTGCAGATTGCCAATTCAAATTCGATGTCTTGAGTACAGGCTTGCCCAGTTTCAAAGCTCATGAACTTAACAGCAAAGCGGTTCTTGTGACCTGAGATCATCGGGTAGGCACCGTATTGCATTGGAATAGATAGACGAAGGATATTCGCTTCATCGGCATCGCTCTGGAAGAAGCCAGCGCGAGCGATTTGCTCTTTAAAGTGACCAGTCTCTCTGGTGAGCTTCAACCACAGTGTTAGCGCTTCATACAGAGGTTGTAAGCTATCCATCCACGCTTTAGCATCTCTCATTCTCTTATCGAGAGGAAGGTGCAGCCAATAATGCAGTGCCGGTAAATCAAAGCAGCATGAGCCACCTGGAAGATTAAAGCGTTGGCGAATGGCACTCAGGAAGCGGTCTTCCTTAAGTGACTGGCCAAAACGCTCTGCCTGCATCAGATCACGATAGATGTTACCAATGTCATTAAGCAGTGATGTCAGCATCTCTTGATCGACACCTTCAACATCCAACCAACTTTTGTAGGTTACACGTTGCTTCTCAATATCTTTTGCCAGTTCGCTCTTGAGTTGGATCTGTTCGAAGATTTCAATCAGATCAAAGATGGAACGGAAAAAGAGTTGATACTGTTGAGCATCGGAAAATGTAGAAGACAAGTGTAGCTGCCTCAAGAGTGATTCGACTCTTAAGTAGATGCGTGTTTTCTCATTTAGAGGATGTTCAAATTTATGGGTGATCATCGAGCAAACCTTCATTCAACATTGTTCTATTCTGACCCATCTACAGCACTGATTGCCAGATACTTTTGATGTAAATCTGTGATTTGAGGCAAAAGTTCTTGGTTTTTAGTATGGTTTTTAATCACGTCATCTGCAACTGCTAAGCGTTGTTCTCTTGAAGCCTGTGATTTTAAAATTGATGCAACTTGTTCCCTAGAAACATTGTCACGACTCATCGTACGTTCTATTTGAACTTCTGCTGGCACATCAACAATTAATACGCGATCGGCCATGCCTTGCATTTGGTTTTCCACCAATAGCGGTGCAACTAATAAACCATACGGGGATGTGATTTTAGACAGGTCACTGTCAATTTTGTCACGGATCATGGGATGAAGAAGATCATTGAGCCACTGCTTTTCTTTAGGATCTGAGAAGATCAGCTCACGCAGCCTACTTCGGTTGAGTGTTCCATCGTCAAGCAAGATAGACTCACCAAAGTGTTCTGTAATCTGTTTTAAGCCGACACTGCCCAGCGCAACCACTTCACGTGCCACGATATCAGCATCAACAATATCTATATTAAAATGCTCATTGAACAGGTTAGCGACCGTAGTTTTGCCACTGGCGATACCACCGCTTAATCCGATAATGATTGCCATGGTTAAATTCCTAGTACAGAAGTGAAATACCAACCCATGATGTCGTTACCCCACATCAAGCTTACCCAACCCGCAATTGCAAGGTAAGGGCCAAATGGAAAGGCTTTATCGATGCCTTGCTGTTTCAGGCGAAGTTGAATTAAACCAAACACAAGGCCTACCAGCGAAGATAAAAGGATGATCATCGGTAGGTGTTGCCAACCAAGCCATGCACCAAGCGCAGCCAGGAGTTTGAAGTCACCGTAACCCATGCCTTCTTTACCTGTTAGCAGTTTGAACAACCAATAAACAGACCATAAAGCGAGGTAACCAGCCATTGCGCCAACCACGGAATCTTGCAGCGATACTGGGCCGATATTAAACAGTGCTAATGCGATACCGGACCATACCAAAGGCAAGGTGATTTGATCAGGCAACAACATGGTATCGAGATCGATAAAGGTCGCGGTAATCAGTGCGAAGGTGAAAAGAATCAAAGCAATGGCGTAGTAACTGAAACCAAAGTGGCTAGCAACCATTGTGCAAAGTATTGCTGTAAGCAGTTCGACCAAAGGGTAGCGAGCACTGATTGGATTAGCGCAGCTGTGGCACTTACCCTTTAAGAGCAACCAGCTTAACACTGGGATATTGTCGACGATTCTTAATTGGGTTTTGCATTTCGGGCAGGTTGAACGAGGAATGCTGAGATTGAACTTTCCCTCTGGCGCTGGAATTTTATATTGAGAGAAATATTCCGAGCACTCTTGTTGCCATTCGCGTTCCATCATAATCGGTAAACGGTGTATGACTACGTTGAGGAAGCTGCCGATAAGAAGGCTAAAAATGAAAGCTAATACGGGGAATAGCCAAGGATAGTAGTGAAATACTTCCATAGTGTCCTTTACCACTTAATCAAGGTGAGCAGAGATTGCTGCTCATGGGGGGTTAGTTGCTTTAACTATCCTAACACACTCATAAGATTAAAGATCGGTAAGTACATCGCAACCACAAGCCCGCCAACGACAGTGCCTAAAAACACGATGATCAGTGGCTCTAGAATCTTGCCCAAATTGTCGACGGTGTTGTCGACTTCAAACTCGTAAATCGAGGCTACTTTATTGAGCATATCATCAAGGTTTCCTGACTCTTCACCGATCATCACCATCTGTAACACCATTTCAGGGAAGGCGTTGGTATTGCGCATTGCGATATACATTGGCATGCCAGCAGCAGTTTCTCGGTGAACCTCGATGATGGCCGACTCATAATGCAGGTTGCCTGCGGTTTTGGCTGTTGTTTTAAGGCTGGTTAAGATGGGAATCCCAGAACTGAAACTGGTTGAAAGTGTTCGGCTGAACTTTGCAATCGATGCCTTGGTGATGACAGCACCCAAGATAGGAAAGCGTAAGCCAAGGCGACTGGTTGAAAGTCGAATCGAGTAGGATCGCTGACGCAGCTGCTGAAAAGACAGAATTAATAAACCAATACCGATGGCACTATAGAAACTATAAGCCTGCATCCAATGGGAAAGATAAAGCACTTGCTGGGTGAACCAAGGTAAGTCTGCTCCGAAACCAAAAAACATTGATTCAAATTCAGGAATTACCATGGTTAGCATTAGGTAGGAGACAGTTAGTGCAACAATGACCACCATCGCTGGGTAGATCAGTGCTTTTATAACCTTAGACTTTAACTGTTCACTCTTTTCTCGATAAGTTGCCAAGCGTTCGAATACTTGCGCTAGATTACCGGAAAGTTCGCCCGTCGCGACTAAGTCGGTGTAGAGATCATCAAAGTGACGGCTTGCGGTTCGCATCGCTTTTGAGATCGGAGTTCCGGCTTCTACACCTTTGCAGATGTGCGATAAAATTGATTTCATTTCAGCTTTGCGGTGATTGTCTGACACCAACTTGATGGCTTGCACGATCGGCACACCAGTCGCTAACATGGTAGCCAGTTGGCGAGTTAAAATAGTGATGTCTTTGGCTTTGACTCTATGAGTTAAACGAGTCACGGCTGAAATACTTTTCTTTTTGATTTTCTTAATCTGAATATGCTGCTCTTTGAGCTTTTCTCGTACTTCCAATTCAGTGAGCGCTAAGGTTTGCCCAGACACTTTCTTGCCTGAGCTGTTAATGCCTTTCCAGTGATAGCTTTTTAGTTGTGATTGTTTGGATTTGCTACTCATTGGTGCTCCATGGGTTTATATGTACAGAACACGTTGCAGCTCTTGATAGCTGGTGGTGCCTTCAAGCAATTTATCTAACCCTGACTCTTGCAGAGTTCTCATGCCTTCTCGACGAGCCAAGTTTTCAATGGCTAACGCGTTAGGTTTGTCGATTAGGCTGCTTTTCAGTTGATCGCTAAACGGCATCACTTCATAGATACCCACTCGACCCGAATAACCTTGGTTACACTCATTGCAGCCGTGAGGATTGGCTTTGTAGATGGTTTGGCTGTTAGGAATGGAGTGACGCAGGAATATGTCTGGCGAGTCGTCACTTTCTTTACAATGGTTGCACAACCGTCTTGCCAGTCGCTGGGCGATAATCAAACTCAATGATGAAGCGAGGTTAAAGGGTTCTATCCCCATATGAGCGAGTCGAGTGACGGTTTCTGCGGCGGAGTTAGTGTGCAGTGTCGAAAGCACTAAATGACCAGTTTGCGAGGCTTTGATCGCGATCTCTGCGGTTTCCAAGTCGCGGATCTCTCCCACCATTACAACATCGGGATCTTGTCGTAAGAATGATCGCAGTGCTTCAGCAAACCCAAAGCCGATCTTAGGTGTTACTTGTACCTGGTTGATACCACACAGGTTAATTTCCACTGGGTCTTCAGCTGTTGAGATGTTGCGTTCCGTAGTGTTAAGCACTCGAAGGCCAGTATAAAGGGAGACGGTTTTTCCGCTGCCGGTAGGTCCTGTCATTAAGATCATACCTTGTGGGCGTTTCAGGGCATCGAGGTAGAGTGCTTTTTGATCTTCGCTATAACCTAACTTATCGATATCTAGATTGGCCGCGCTGCTATCAAGCAGTCGAAGAACGATCTTTTCCCCCCAGAGAGTTGGCAGCGTTGATACACGCATATCAATCGCCAAGTCGTCATTTAGACGCAGTTTAATACGACCATCTTGAGGCAAACGACGTTCGGCGATATCAAGTTTGGCGAGAATCTTCAAGCGCGCCGATAGACGACGACTTAAGTGAGAAGCGGGCTGTTGAATTTCGACAAGGATGCCATCGCAACGTAGACGTACGCGGTAGTTTTCTTCATAAGGTTCGAAGTGGATATCCGATGCGCCTTTACGTACTGCATCGACTAGAATCTGATTGATAAAGCGACTGACAGGGGAGTCATCTTGGCTGAGGTCTTCAATCGAAGTTATCTCGTCATCAGATATCTCAACAAGGTTAGCGAGCTCATCTTGAGTGATCTCTTTACGCTTGGAGTCTTGTCCGGAAATAGAACGGCCATACAGCTTTCGTATTGCGCCTTCTAATTCAGAGTAATTAGCGACAACCAATTCAATCTGTAATCCTGTCGCGAATCGAAAGTCGTCTTCAGCTTGTAAGTCGGTTGGGTCGGCTGAGGCAAGTGTGAGAGTTGAGCTAGAAACTGAAATTGGAATAGCGCGATACTTGGTGATCAGTTCGCGAAGCCCTAGTTGTTCACATAATACTTCATAATCTGTATTAGCAACTCGTACCAACGGTAAGCCGAAGATGGTTTTTATATTGTTTGCTAAGGAATCACCGCTGAAGAAATCAAGAACGAGCAAAGCTTCAGGCGTCGAAACACCTGAAGCTTGTACATGTTCCGCAACAGCTTGTTCTTGAGTCAGACTAAGTAGATTAGCCTGACGTAGAACCGTGGGGAGGTTGGTTAGCACTAGTTTAGTTGCAACCCTTCACATCACTTGCAGTAATACTTACAGTGGATGGAATATTAGAAATAGTACATTTCCATCCATCACTTGCCCTTACGAATTTAGCTGTAGCAGAGTTCAATGATGATTTGCTTCCGTAGGTGAATACTAGTGTTCCATTAGCTCCACTTACAGCATCAATTGAAAGTGCACCTAATGAACTCATATTAGCATTAGCGCCGATATCGCTTAGATTTGCAGTTGCAGCGGGGAAGCTACCAGTGTTTTGGATATGTAAATCGGTATTGGTTAAGAGAGATCTGAGTGTAGCGACCCCAGAAGCTGCGTCAGCCTTAATCGCTTGCTCTTTGTATGCTGGTATTGCAATTGATGCCAATACACCAATGATGGCAACAACTATTAATAGCTCAATTAACGTAAAACCTTTCTGATTTGTTCTTTTACTTTTGTTATTCATTGTTCTATTCCATTGTTTAGTTTGTTTCAGCGCAAGCACTGGTTGATGGAAAGAATAGAAGTCGAAATGTAGAAGTGGAATGGTGTTCAGGTTTGGCCGCGAGTGGTTTCGTGTTTATTAGTGTGGTGTTTCATATGGCGCGCAAAATTATGCGACCAACTTAAATAAGTGATTGAAATACTGATAATTTAGGTAATAAAAAAGGCACGGTAGTTAACCGTGCCTTTATGAATAAGTTATTTATATTTCAATAGATTAAGCTTTAAATCTCATTGATAAATCCATCGCTTTTAAGTGCTTAGTGAGTGCACCAACAGAGATGTAATCAACACCCGTTTCAGCGAACTCTGCAATCGTGTCTAATGTTACATTGCCTGAGTTCTCTAATGCTGCGCGGCCAGCGTTGATTTTCACCGCTTCACGCATCATGTCTGTGGTGAAGTTGTCTAGCATGATGATGTCTGCGCCAGCGCTGATCGCTTGCTCTAGCTCTTCTAGGCTTTCGGTTTCAACTTCTACTGGTTTACCTGGGTTCAGCTCTTTTGCAGTAGAGATAGCCTTCTCAATGCCACCACAAGCGATGATGTGGTTTTCTTTGATTAGGTAAGCATCGAACACACCAATACGGTGGTTGAAACCGCCACCACAAGCCACTGCGTATTTCAGTGCGCTGCGTAGGCCAGGAATCGTTTTACGAGTATCCAACAGGCGGCATTCAGTGTGTTTGATTTTGTCTGCGTAGATAGCAGTAGCAGTCGCACAGCCAGATAGCGTTTGAATGAAGTTCATTGCGTTACGCTCACCCGTTAATAGCGCGCGTGCTGGGCCAGTTAGCGTGCAAAGCGTTTGGTTTGGTTCAACCTTGTCGCCATCTTCTACGTTCCACTCGATAGTTACCTCACCGCCCAATTGCTTAAACACTTCATCAGCCCAAGCTTTACCACAGAACACACCGTGCTCACGGGTAATGATGGTAGCGCTGTTGATTGCGTCTGCTGGGATTAGACTTGCCGTAATATCAGCCGCTGGATCTAACGTTCCGCCTAGATCTTCTTTGATGGTCTCAGCCACTGAGCGAGTGATCTCTAGAGGCAGTTGCTCTTTTAAGTAGTCAAGGCGTTGGTGGCTGTTATGTGTGTTTTTCATCGCAAATCTAATCTTGAAAGGGAGTGGGAATGGAATGATACTCTTGCTTAACTTCAAATTAAAGAGGCTAGCGCGACTGCTCTATGGGCAAGGTCACATCTTATTGTGCTAGCAGAAACGAAAGTGAGACCAAGATGACGATCAGCTCTAACGGATGGTACGACAACGCTCGGCATGTTCCTTCCCCGTATTTTGATGTAAGGCCTAGTGTTGATGATATCTCTCTGCTGGTGGTTCACAATATTAGTTTGCCTCCCGGTGAGTTTGGAGGCCCGTATATTGAACAATTTTTTACTGGGAAATTGAACCCCGCTGAACACCCGTTTTTTCAGGTGATTCACCAAATGGGCGTATCAGCGCACTGTTTGATTCGTCGAGATGGGGAAGTGGTGCAATTCGTTTCTTTCTTCGACCGAGCTTGGCATGCTGGCCAGTCGAGTTTTGCAGGGCGTGAAAGGTGTAATGACTATTCGATTGGTATTGAACTGGAAGGCAGTGACTTTGTGGCTTATAGCGAGCAGCAGTATCAAGCGCTTAGCCAACTAACAGCAACGATCGTATCTACGTTCCCTCAAATCACCAGCGAACGTATCACTGGCCATCAATACATAGCGCCTCTGCGTAAAACTGACCCTGGCTTGGTGTTCGATTGGCAGAAGTTTAAAAAAAATCTCAAAGTTTAAGCCTCCGTTTTTGACGATGGCCTTACCGCTGGTGGGCGTTGAATAGTCAACGCCTGGCATAATGACTTGTGAATTTTTGTTGTTGCGATGTAAAGAAAGTGGTGGAGAGAAGCACATCAATAAATTGAGAGTGTGACGAACTTATCAAACACTCATTTATTAAAATTTATGAACAGAATTTCCACCCTAAATGTGCGCTTGGTTCGGTTTTTAAACAAGTGACGCTAATCTTTCTGAAACAATTCATTTTTATCCTGAAACTTTCTAGCACGAACACTCCCCAAAAGTATTACCCCTGTAAATGGTAAGACCAATTTGGTTGCTGTTTTAAATTTCATTTGTTAAATCATGGTTAATTCACGCTGTATTCTATGATGCAGGTCAATTTTAGGCTGGACAGTGGCGTTTTAATTATGTTAATTTCTGCCCAACTTAAAATTGGTATTACCAATTGTCAGCGAAGAAAAAGAAGAACAACAAACTATGGCTTATCAAAGGATTCGTCAGCCAAAACTCTCCGATGTTATCGAACAAGAGTTAGAAAGGTTGATAGTGGAAGGAACACTGGCTCCAGGGCAGCAGCTGCCGCCTGAGCGCGAACTGGCGAAACAGTTCGATGTGTCTCGTCCTTCAATCCGAGAAGCGATACAACGTTTAGAAGCAAAACGCTTGCTTACTCGCCGTCAAGGTGGAGGTACGTTTGTTAGCGAAAATATCTGGAAAAGCTTTTCAGATCCTTTGCTTAATTTGTTGTCGTCCCATTCTGAAACCCAACTAGACTTGTTGGAATCGCGTCATGCGATGGAAGGGATTTCGGCTTACTTCGCGGCATTGCGTGGAACTGATGAAGACTTTGCTCGAATTCAAGCATGCCAAGAAAAAATTCGCGGTGCGCAAGATAAGGTTGATATTGAAGCCGAATCTGCAGCGGTGATGGCTTTTCTTATTGCTTTAACAGAGGCAGCGCACAATGTGGTGTTATTGCACATTGTTCGTAGTTTGGCTCCGTTACTCGAACAAAACGTCTTAGAAAATTTAAAGCTGTTGCATCGTCGTAAAGACGTTGTGGAGAAAGTGAGTATACATCGAGCTAACATTGTGGATGCGATCGTTTCAGGACAGCCAGAACAGGCACGTGAAATGTCACACTCTCATTTAGCTTACATCGAAGAAACATTGATGGATTTGACCAAAGAAGAGTCGCGCCGCGAACGTTCTTTACGTCGAATTCAACAGGGTAAATAGCCGTAATACTTCGGCTATTTACGTGTTTAGTAGAATCCAACTAACAAAAAGGATAGATCGCCATGTCTGACATGAAGCATGACGTTGATGCTCTGGAAACTCAAGATTGGTTAGAAGCTCTTGAGTCAGTAGTACGTGAAGAAGGTGTAGAACGTGCACAGTTTTTACTAGAACAAGTTCTAGATAAAGCGCGTTTAGATGGTGTTGATATGGCTACAGGCATCAACACAAACTACATCAACACAATTCCAGCAGCACAAGAGCCAGCTTACCCTGGTGACGTAACTCTTGAGCGTCGTATTCGTTCGATTATTCGCTGGAACGCAATCATGATCGTATTGCGTGCTTCTAAGAAAGACCTAGACCTTGGTGGTCACATGGCTTCTTACCAGTCAGCAGCAGCGTTCTACGAAGTATGTTTCAACCACTTCTTCCGTGCTCCAAACGAGACAGACGGTGGCGATCTAGTTTACTACCAAGGTCACATCTCTCCAGGTATCTACTCTCGTGCATTCGTTGAAGGTCGTCTAACTGAAGAACAGCTAGATAACTTCCGTCAAGAAGTTGATGGTAAAGGTATCCCTTCTTACCCGCACCCGAAACTGATGCCTGAGTTCTGGCAGTTCCCGACAGTATCTATGGGTCTTGGCCCTATCTCTGCTATCTACCAAGCGCGCTTCCTTAAGTACCTTGACGGCCGTGGCCTGAAAGAAACTTCATCGCAACGCGTATACGCGTTCCTAGGTGACGGTGAGATGGATGAGCCAGAATCACGTGGTGCTATCTCTTTCGCTGCGCGTGAGAAGCTAGACAACCTATGTTTCCTAATCAACTGTAACCTACAGCGTCTAGACGGCCCTGTAATGGGTAACGGTAGCATCATCCAAGAACTTGAAGGCCTATTCAAAGGTGCAGGTTGGAACGTTGTTAAAGTTATCTGGGGTAGCAACTGGGATTCTCTACTAGCTAAAGACACTACTGGTAAGCTTCTTCAACTAATGAACGAAACTATCGATGGTGACTACCAAACATTCAAATCTAAAGATGGCGCATACGTACGTGAGCACTTCTTTGGTAAGTACCCAGAAACAGCTGCACTAGTTGCAGACATGACTGATGACGAAATCTTCGCTCTTAAGCGTGGTGGTCACGATTCTTCTAAACTGTTCGCTGCATTCAACAATGCTAAAGAGACAAACGGTAAGCCAACTGTAATCCTAGCGAAGACTGTTAAAGGTTACGGCATGGGTGATGCAGCTGAAGGTAAGAACATTGCACACGGTGTTAAGAAAATGGACATGACTCATGTTCAACACCTACGTGATCGCCTAGGCCTAGAAGATATCCTTTCAGATGAGAAGATCGCTGAACTTCCTTACCTGAAACTGGAAGAAGGTACGCCTGAGTACGAATACATGCACGCTCGTCGTAACGCTCTACACGGTTACACACCTGCACGTCTTCCTAAGTTTACTCAAGAGTTCAAGGTTCCTGAGCTAGACGCATTCGCACCTCTACTAGGTGAACAGAAGCGTGATATCTCTACAACTATGGCTTATGTACGTACGCTAAACATCCTTCTTAAAGATAAGAACATTGGTAAGAACATCGTTCCTATCATCTGTGATGAAGCTCGTACATTTGGTATGGAAGGTCTATTCCGTCAGGTTGGTATCTACAACCCACACGGTCAAGAATACACACCTGAAGATAAAGGCATCGTTTCTTACTACAAAGAAGCAACGTCTGGTCAAGTTCTTCAAGAAGGTATCAACGAACTAGGTTCTATGGCTTCATGGGTTGCTGCTGCAACTTCATACAGCACAAACGATCTACCGATGATCCCGTTCTACATCTACTACTCAATGTTCGGTTTCCAACGTATTGGTGACATGGCATGGCTAGCAGGCGACCAACAAGCTCGTGGCTTCCTACTAGGTGCTACTGCAGGTCGTACAACACTGAACGGTGAAGGTCTACAGCACGAAGATGGTCACTCGCACATCCAAGCGAACACTATCCCGAACTGTATCTCTTACGACCCAACGTTCGCTTACGAGCTAGCGGTAATCATGCAAGACGGTATCCGTCGCATGTACGGTCCTGAGCAAGAGAACGTTTACTACTACCTAACAGTAATGAACGAGAACTACGCAATGCCAGCAATGCCAGAAGGCGCTGAAGAAGGCATCCGTAAAGGTATCTACAAGCTTGAATCTCACGCTGGTGCTAAGGGCAAAGTTCAACTAATGAGCTCTGGTACTATCATGAACGAAGCGCGTAAAGCGGCTGAAATTCTAAGCGAAGAGTACGGCGTAGCATCTGACGTATTCTCTGTAACGTCGTTCAACGAACTAACTCGTGACGGCCAAGCGGTAGAGCGTGACAACATGCTTCACCCAGAAGCTGAAGAGAAAGTACCGTACATCACGACTGTTCTTGGTAAAGAACCTGCAATCGCAGTGACTGACTACATGAAGAACTACGCTGAGCAAGTACGTGCGTACATGCCAACTGAGTCTTACAAAGTACTTGGTACAGATGGTTTCGGCCGCTCTGACAGCCGTGCAAACCTACGTCGTCACTTCGAAGTTAACGCTGGCTACATCGTAGTTGCAGCTCTAACTGAACTGGCTAAACGTGGTGACATCGAGAAATCTGTAGTTGTTGAAGCAATTGCTAAATTCGATATCGACACTGAAAAAACTAACCCGCAATACGCATAAGACTGGCATTAAGGTAGGTAAATACAATGACAATCGAAATTAATGTACCAGACATCGGTGCTGACGAGGTTGAAGTAACTGAGATTCTTGTAAACGTTGGCGACAAGGTTGAAGAAGAGCAGTCACTGATCACTGTTGAAGGCGACAAAGCTTCAATGGAAGTTCCTGCGTCTCAAGCGGGTATCGTTAAAGAAATCAAAGTAGCGGAAGGCGATTCTGTTTCTACTGGTTCTCTTATCATGATCTTTGAAGAGGCAGGCTCTCCTGCGGAAGGTGCTGCAGCAGCACCGGCTGCTCCAGCAGTTGAAGCGGCGGCACCAGTTGCAGCTGCTCCTGCAACGGCAGCTGAGCTTAAAGAAGTTCACGTTCCTGACATCGGCGGTGATGAAGTTGAAGTAACTGAAATCATGGTTGCTATCGGTGACGCAGTAGAAGAAGAGCAATCTCTTCTTACTGTTGAAGGTGACAAGGCTTCAATGGAAGTTCCTGCACCATTCGCTGGTATCGTTAAAGAAATCAAGATCGCTTCTGGTGACTCAGTATCGACTGGTTCTCTAGTAATGATTTTCTCTGTAGAAACAGGTGAAGTAGCGGGCTCTGGCGCTCCAGTTGCAGCAGCTCCTGCTCCAGCGGCGGCACCAGTTGCAGCGGCTCCAGCAGCATCAGCTGAAAAAGAAGTAAACGTTCCTGATATCGGTGGTGACGAAGTAGAAGTTACTGAAATCATGGTAGCGGTTGGCGATACAGTAGAAGAAGAGCAATCTCTAATTACTGTTGAAGGCGACAAAGCTTCAATGGAAGTTCCTGCACCATTCGCTGGTACAGTAAAAGAGATTAAGATTGCAGCTGGCGACAAAGTGTCAACTGGCTCTCTAATCATGACTTTCGTCGTGGCCGGCACTCCGGTTGAAGGCGCAGCGCCTGCTCCTGTTGCAGCACCTGCACAAGCAGCAGCTCCAGCGGCGGCACCTGCTCCTAAAGCAGAAGCACCTGCAGCGGCTCCAGCAGCTGGCGACTTCCAAGAGAACGGTGACTACGCGCACGCTTCTCCAGTAGTTCGTCGTCTAGCTCGTGAATTTGGCGTTAACCTTTCTAAGGTTAAAGGTACTGGTCGTAAGAGCCGTATCCTTAAAGAAGACGTTCAGTCTTACGTTAAAGATGCACTTAAGCGTCTTGAGTCTGGTGCAGCGGCATCTGGCAAAGGCGGCGATGGTTCTGCTCTTGGTCTACTACCATGGCCAAAAGTTGACTTCAGCAAGTTCGGCGAAACTGAAGTTCAGAAACTTTCTAAGATCAAGAAAATTTCTGGCGCAAACCTACACCGTAACTGGGTAATGATCCCTCACGTTACACAGTGGGATAACGCTGACATCACTGAGCTAGAAGCATTCCGTAAAGAACAGAACGCAATCGAAGCGAAGAAAGACACTGGCATGAAGATCACTCCACTTGTGTTCATCATGAAAGCTGTTGCTAAAGCGCTAGAAGCATTCCCAGCGTTTAACTCTTCTCTTTCTGAAGATGGCGAAAGCATCATTCTTAAGAAGTACGTAAACGTGGGTATCGCTGTTGATACACCAAACGGTCTAGTTGTTCCTGTCTTCAAAGACGTGAACAAGAAAGGCATTTACGAGCTATCTGAAGAGCTAATGGCTGTTTCTAAGAAAGCACGTTCTGGTAAGCTAACAGCGGCAGACATGCAAGGCGGTTGTTTCACAATCTCTAGCCTTGGTGGTATTGGCGGCACTGCATTTACTCCAATCGTAAATGCTCCAGAAGTAGGTATCCTAGGTGTATCTAAGTCTGAAATTAAGCCAGTTTGGAATGGTAAAGAGTTCCAACCACGTCTACAGCTTCCACTGTCTCTATCATACGACCACCGTGTGATCGATGGTGCTGAAGGTGCACGCTTCATTACTTTCCTAAACAGCGCACTATCTGACATTCGTCGTCTAGTACTGTAATTGAGAAAGTAATTATTAAGGTGACTTTCGGGTCACCTTAATTCTTTATATAAAGACTATTTTTAGAGAACAGTTTCCTGCATTTCTCATAATCTGATGGGGAATTGTTGTCTAGCTCACAGGCTAACTTAAAGCTACTTTCACACTGTTAACATCTCTGTAAAATGTTTCCTGTTTGAAAGCCCAATAATTTTAAGAACATCTACTCAGCCTGTTAGGGATAATGACTACAAGAGGTCACAATGAGCAAAGAAATTAAAGCCCAAGTTGTTGTACTTGGTTCAGGTCCTGCTGGTTACTCAGCGGCATTCCGTTGTGCGGATTTAGGTCTAGAAACAGTACTAGTTGAACGTTACAGCACTCTTGGTGGTGTATGTCTAAACGTTGGTTGTATTCCATCAAAAGCACTTCTTCACGTTTCTAAAGTAATCGAAGAAGCTAAAGCGATGGCAGAGCACGGCGTTGTATTCGGCGAGCCACAAACGGACATCAACAAGATCCGTATCTGGAAAGAAAAAGTAGTTGATCAACTAACTGGCGGTCTTGGCGGTATGGCTAAGATGCGTAACGTTACTGTTGTTAACGGTTTCGGTAAGTTCACTGGTCCTAACAGCATTCTTGTTGAAGGCGAAGGCGAAGCAACAACTGTTAACTTCGACAACGCAATCATTGCTGCGGGTTCTCGCCCAATCAAACTTCCTTTCATCCCACATGAAGACCCACGTATTTGGGATTCTACGGATGCACTAGAACTAAACGAAGTACCTGAAAAACTGCTTATCATGGGCGGCGGTATCATCGGTCTTGAGATGGGTACGGTTTACCACTCTCTAGGTTCTAAAGTTGAAGTTGTAGAGATGTTCGATCAAGTTATCCCTGCTGCGGATAAAGACATCGTTAAAGTTTTCACTAAGCGCATTAAGAACAAGTTCAAGCTAATGCTTGAAACTAAAGTGACTGCTGTTGAAGCAAAAGAAGACGGTATCTACGTTTCAATGGAAGGCAAAAAAGCACCAGCTGAAGCTGAACGCTACGATGCTGTTCTTGTTGCTATCGGTCGTGTTCCAAACGGTGCACTTATCGACGCTGAAAAAGCGGGTATCGAAGTTGATGAGCGTGGTTTCATTAATGTTGATAAGCAAATGCGTACTAACGTTCCTCACATCCACGCGATCGGTGATGTTGTTGGTCAACCAATGCTTGCTCACAAAGGTGTGCATGAAGGTCACGTAGCTGCTGAAGTTATCTCTGGTAAGAAGCACTACTTCGACCCTAAAGTAATCCCATCAATTGCGTACACTGAGCCAGAAGTTGCTTGGGTAGGTAAGACTGAGAAAGAAGCGAAAGCTGAAGGCATCAATTACGAAGTTGCTACTTTCCCTTGGGCTGCTTCTGGTCGTGCAATCGCTTCTGACTGTGCAGACGGCGTGACTAAGATGATCTTCGATAAAGATACTCATCGCGTAATCGGTGGTGCTGTTGTTGGTACTAACGGTGGTGAACTTCTTGGCGAAATCGGCCTAGCGATCGAAATGGGTTGTGATGCAGAAGATATCGCACTTACTATCCACGCTCACCCAACTCTACACGAGTCTGTTGGTCTAGCTGCGGAAGTATTCGAAGGTTCAATCACTGACCTTCCAAATAAGAAAGCAGTGAAAAAGAAGAAGTAATTCTCCTTTAGCCACTCGCTAATGTTTGAAAAACCGCTGATTGGTCAGCGGTTTTTTATGTCTGAAGAAAAGAGCAGTAACGTTCCACTCCGAGATGCGAGTACGCTGCGCTTCGGGATGCGAAGAGACATTCCATTCTATAAAAAAGGGTTGGCCCATTAGGTCAACCCTTAAGTTATTTACTCGAATCTCGAATCTACTTATAAATGCACAGCATGTTCAAGTAGCTATCCGTTAAGCTTGAAAGCTCTTCTGGCGTTTCTACACGTTTCGCTTGGATGAATAGCGAGTAGCAAATGCCGTGGAATAGATTCGCTAGATGTTTAGGGTCGTGATCGTCACAGACTTCGCCGCGTTCAATCGCTTTGCTAAACATGTTTTGTACTAACATTTGGTTAGTGCGGTTCGTTGTTACGAATAGCGGCCATATTTCATCACGAGTCGAAGCGCTCCATTCGAACCATACATTTAACCAATGGCTATCTTGAGCCACTAACGTCACCATTTCAGTCGCAATATTATGTAGGTTTTGTTTTGCGTGAATATCCAGATCGATATTGTCTGAAAGGAAGTTAGAGAATTGGCGTACAACGTGATTTAGTACTTCATCAACCAGATCTTCACGGGTTGGGAAGTAGTTAAATACCGTTGCGACAGACACCTGAGCGATGTCTGCAATATCAGCGTGTCCACCACGACCGATGCCGCGGCGAGAGAATACCTCAAGAGCGATTTCCATCAATTGAAGTTTTCTTTTTAAAGGTGAAAGCCTAGTTCTAGGTCTCTTAGATATTGAGTCCATTTTATTTTCCTTGCCAACGAAATTTTTATATTAATGATTTTATTATTATTTAAGCTAAGATGAGTGTAATGGTGCATATGCGAATGGTCAATCCTTTCAGCTTGTTTTATAGACAGTTACATCAAACTTGATACATAAAGCGTGATCCACATTGATGTGAAAGGAGACGAGTATTGGATAAGGCACCAGCGCACATTTCGTGGAGAATCTGACAGTAAATTCGAACCATAAGGTGGTGTGGGTATTTGAGCAGTGCTAGACTTACGCACAAAATTGAGCGACACAACTGACGAAACTGTCAACATTCGTCGCAATCACCAAATAGAATGAGAGCAGTATGAAGCATACAGTTGAAGTCATGATCTCTGAGCAAGAAGTTCAGGATCGAGTGAACGAACTAGGCAAACAGATCACGGAACACTACAACGGTAGTGAAGATCTAGTTTTAGTTGGCTTATTGCGTGGATCTTTTGTCTTTATGGCAGATCTTGCTCGTGCTATCGATTTAACTCACCAAGTTGATTTCATGACCGCGTCTAGCTACGGCAACGGCATGGAAAGCTCACGTGATGTTCGTATTTTGAAAGATCTTGATGATGATATCCAAGGTAAAGACGTTCTACTTGTAGAGGATATTATCGATACAGGTAACACGCTGACTAAAGTAAAAGAGATTCTGAGCCTACGTGGTCCTAAGTCTATCGAAATTTGTACGCTATTAGACAAGCCTTCTCGCCGTGAAGTGACTGTCGATACAAAATGGATTGGTTTTGAGATCCCAGACGAGTTTGTTGTTGGTGTTGGTATCGACTACGCACAAAAATATCGTCACCTACCGTACATCGGTAAGGTAGTACCTCAAGAGTAATCATTACGCTTGTGGTTTAGAAGTCATTAAAAAGCCCGCTTGATGCGGGCTTTTTGTATATATGACGGAATGGGTTAGCTTTGTTGACTAAGAAGAGGCGTCGTTAAGATCTTGTTTAATGCATCTAAGTGACTGTTCTCTAAAGTATCGTTACTTGAGCAACGTACGCCAAGGTCCTGTAGCTTGCCATCGCCAATACCATAAACCACACCATGGATTTCAACGTCTTGGCCACGCTCCCACGCATTTTGCATAATGGTTGAGTTACCTAGGTTATAAACCTGTTCTGCGACGTTAATTTCGCATAACTTGTCACCCCATTGTTCACGAGGAAGCCCCTCGATTTGCTTGCGGTATTTTAGGTAATTGTCACGGATGTGCAGTAACCAGTTGTTGATAAGACCAAGTTTAGGGTTATCAATCGCCGCGTTAACACCGCCACAACCGTAGTGACCACAGACAATAATGTGTTTCACTTTAAGCACATCTACTGCGTACTGAACAACAGATAGACAGTTTAGGTCTGTATGAACCACTTGGTTGGCCACGTTTCGGTGAACAAACAGTTCTCCAGAATATAAGCCAGTCAGGCGCTCGGCTGGAACTCGGCTATCTGAACAACCTATCCATAGAAAACCAGGGCTTTGACCCTCTTCAAGCGTTGTAAAATACTCAGGTCTTTCAGAGCGAATTTCTTCAGACCATTTGGAATTGTTCTCAAAAAGCTGTTTTATTTCTGGCATCTTGCTTCTTACATCCCTCAATTAAGATGCTTAACTATACACAATGTTACAAATTCAATCTCGTAAAAACTGCGTCAAAATGTACTCATCTGACGTGTTCTAGTACGGAAAATCATAAACTTAGCCCACTATCAATAATCCGGTTATAAGACATGAATAATGTGATTGAATTAACACTTTCTGAACACTTGATACATTTGCTAAAGTGATAAGGTTTGTCATTTCATCATCAGGAAGGTGTGTTTTGTTTGGAAGTCGTTTTACGGATATCAATCTCAAAGGGGATATGTTTGGCGGTGTAACTACAGCCATCATCTCGTTACCTTTAGCATTGGCATTTGGTGTTGCTTCTGGCGCGGGAGCTGAAGCTGGCTTGTGGGGCGCCATTATGGTTGGCCTATTTGCAGCATTGTTTGGCGGTTCGAGTAGTTTGATTTCTGAACCTACCGGCCCGATGACGGTGATCATGACTGCCGTAATGACGAGTATGGTTGCTAAATATCCTGAAACGGGTATGGCAATGACCTTTACTGTCGTGATGATGGCCGGTGCATTCCAGATATTACTTGGTACGTTAAAGCTAGGAAAATACGTCACTTTGATGCCATATAGCGTGATCTCCGGATTCATGTCGGGCATTGGCGTTATTCTGATTATCTTGCAGCTGTCTCCATTGTTAGGGCATGCCGCTCCATCCGGTGGTGTAATGGGCACGCTCTCTGCTTTACCTGATACGCTAGCAAACTTAAAAGTGAGTGAGCTATTTCTAGGTGCTCTGACACTCGGTATTCTTTTTGGCTTCCCCGCTAAGTATCGTAAGTATGTGCCTGCTCAACTGGTCGCGTTAGTGGCTGTAACGCTCTTGTCCGTCATTATTTTTGATACCGACTCTATTCGCCGTATTGGTGAAATCCCAGCTGGTTTACCTTCCCTCGTTATCCCTACGATCAGCGCTGAACAGTTTACTACTATGGTTATCGATGCCTTGGTGCTTGGTACATTAGGTTGTATTGATACGCTTTTGACCGCGGTTATCGGAGATTCATTGACTCGTAAAGAGCATGACTCAGACAAAGAGCTTCGTGGCCAAGGCATTGCCAATATGATCTCTGGCCTGTTTGGTGCACTACCTGGCGCGGGTGCCACTATGGGGACTGTAACCAATATTCAGGTGGGAGCGCGTTCTCCGCTTTCAGGTGTTATTCGAGCTTTAGTACTTGCGCTCGTGGTATTGGTTGCAGGTGGTTTAACAGAACCGATTCCTATGGCAGTGCTGGCTGGTATCGCGATGTATGTTGGTTTCAATATCCTAGATTGGAGCTTTATCCAGCGCGCGCACAAGGTTAGCTATGCCGGCATGGGCGTGATGTACGGCGTGATGCTATTGACTGTGTTTGTTGACTTGATTATTGCCGTTGGACTGGGTGTGTTTATCTCGAATATTCTGATTATTGAAAGATTAAGCCGAGAGCAAGCCAGACAAGTTAAGGCGATCAGTGATGGTGATGATGAAGACGATATCCCATTGACTGATAGCGAACGTCAGTTACTCGATAGTGCCAATGGTAAGGTGCTATTCTTCTACCTATCAGGGCCGATGATATTCAGCGTTTCAAAGGCGATTTCACGTCAGCACTCAAGTATCTCTGACTATGAAGCGATGATTCTAGACCTGACAGATGTACCTATGATTGATGTCACTGTTGGCCTAGCGCTAGAGAATGCGATTAAAGATGCATTGGATGCGCAGTGTGAGGTGTATCTGCTGTGTCCTAATGAGAATACTCGTCAACAACTAGAGAAGTTCCACGTGATTGACCTAGTACCTGAATCCAACACTTATCGATTCAGATATGAAGCCCTGACGGCAGCAACAAGCTATGTCGACAGAGATGAGCATCAATTTGAGTCAGTTTAATTTTTCAGTAATAAGCTGATATGAATAAGCCATAGACGCTCACTTCAAGACTGATCATTAATGCCGTTAAGTGAATCACTTAGCGGCATTTTTATATTTATTGAACGTTGATTTAGTCTTCACGTAGCCAAGACGCTTATTTGTTTTCGAAAGAAACTCTCACACGATATTTGTATTCATCGTCAATCAACGATAAACTTGTTCGCAAAATGGCCGAGTAAACAAATCTTGGGTTAGCTTTCAGCTAGTTCGTTTTAAGCATTACTCTCTTCCTCAAGCTCGGCCGTCTACATCTTATCTATAGCAAATGGCAGTCTATCTCTATGTATGCATTAGAAATTGAGCAATTAAGAAAAACTTATGCTGGGGGCTTCGAGGCTCTTAAGGGCGTTAGTTTACAAGTAGAAAAAGGCGACTTTTACGCACTACTTGGTCCCAATGGTGCGGGTAAATCAACCACCATTGGTGTTATCTCTTCACTGGTAAATAAAACGTCAGGCAAGGTTAAAGTGTTCGGCTACGACATTGATACCGATCTGGAATTGGCGAAGCAGAACTTAGGCCTTGTGCCTCAAGAGTTTAACTTTAACCCGTTTGAAACCGTTGAACAGATCGTGCTGCAACAAGCGGGTTATTACGGCGTGCCAAAAGCATTAGCGAAAGAGCGAGCGAAAAAGTACCTATCTCAACTCGATCTGTGGGAAAAGCGTGGCGAACGCGCGCGTAACTTGTCTGGTGGTATGAAGCGTCGTTTGATGATCGCGCGTGCATTGATGCATGAACCTCATTTGTTGATCCTTGATGAACCGACAGCAGGCGTTGATATTGAACTACGTCGTTCAATGTGGGAATTCCTAAAAGAGATCAATGAGAAGCAGGGCATTACCATTATCTTGACCACGCACTACCTAGAAGAAGCAGAAATGCTGTGTCGCAACATTGGTATCATCAATCGCGGTGAGCTGATTGAGAACACAACAATGAAAGCGCTGTTGGGCAAATTGAGTGCTGAGACCTTTATTCTGGATCTGGAAGAGGGCACGACTGAACCTAAGCTTGAAGGCGTGAATAGCCAAGTGATGGTCAATGGCTCGCTAGAAATCGAAATCGACAAGAACCTAGGTTTGAATACCATCTTTGCTCAATTGAGCGAGCAACAGGTTAAAGTCCTCTCTATGCGTAACAAAGCAAACCGTCTAGAAGAGCTATTTGTGAGTATCGTCCGTGAGGGGAGTAAATAATATGTACAGCCTATATTGGACCGCTTTCTGCAGTTTGTTGACCAAAGAGATCAATCGCTTTACTCGTATCTGGGTGCAGACTCTGGTGCCGCCAGCGATTACCATGACGCTTTACTTCATCATCTTCGGTAACCTGATTGGTGCGCGTATTGGTGAAATGAACGGCTTTAGCTACATGGAATACATTGTTCCCGGTCTGATCATGATGTCGGTGATCACCAACTCATATTCCAACGTTGCTTCATCGTTCTTTAGTGCCAAGTTCCAGAAGAACATTGAAGAGCTGCTTGTAGCGCCTGTTCCTAACTACGTGATTATCGCCGGCTTCGTAATGGGTGGTGTGGTTCGTGGCTTGTTAGTGGGTACCATAGTAACCTTCGTGTCGTTGTTCTTTGTCGACTTACAAGTTGACCATTGGGGCGTGATCATTGCGACGGTATTTTTAACGTCGGTAGTATTCGCTTTGGGTGGCTTGATTAACGCGGTATTCGCACGCACGTTTGATGATATCTCTATTATCCCAACCTTTATCTTAACGCCGCTGACGTACCTTGGTGGTGTGTTCTACTCGATCAGTCTATTGCCTGAATTCTGGCAAGGAGTATCGAAGTTGAACCCTATCGTGTACATGGTTAACGCGTTCAGATATGGCTTCTTGGGTGTGTCTGATGTGGGGATCGTGACGTCGTTTGGCGTACTAGGTGTGTTTATCGTGCTGTTGTATGGCATTGCACACTACCTAGTGACAAAGGGTATTGGCTTACGTAGCTAACCTTTGGTTCATCTAAGTAACAGGTAAAGAAAAAGGTCGATATAACATCGACCTTTTTTTGTTTTGCGTTAAGAGCAGAAGCCGACTATTCAGTCGTTTCTTCTTTCACTTCTTCTTTGGTTTCCGTTACCAAATCGAGAACTTGGTTATCGATAAGACGCGTCTTACCTAGGAAAGCCGACATTAGAATCACTGCTTGAGTTGATTCTGAAGTGATCGCTTGCAGAGTTTTAGCATCACAAATGAAGATTTCGTCAGGTTGAAGATCTGCAGCGCGTAGCTGGTCAGTAGCATCTTCAATCACTGATGCGTAATCATCGCGACCACCACGAATAGCGCTGCTGATCCAGCGCATAGTACGCGCTAAAACGGGCGCTCGTTGGCGCTCGTCAATCGTTAGGTTGCTATTGCGAGAGCTCATTGCCAAACCATCCATTTCACGAACGGTCGCAACGCCGACAACTTCAATGTCTAATGCTAAATCAGTGGTCATCTGGCGAATAACAGCAAGTTGCTGAAAGTCTTTCTCGCCGAAGCATGCAAAGTCTGGCTGAACGATATTAAACAGTTTAGTGACAATGGTTGATACACCACGGAAGTGACCTGGACGAGAGGCACCTTCAAGCATGTGAGATATGCCAGGGACCTCAACAAACGTCTGCTTGTCTAATCCATCTGGGTACATCACCTCTGGCGTTGGTGTAAATACTAGCTCAACCCCTTCACCTGTTAGTTTGCTTAAATCTGCTTCTAACGTTCGAGGGTAGTTGTTTAGGTCGTCTGCACGGTCAAACTGCATTGGGTTTACAAAGATGCTTACCACAACGATGTCGGCCAGTTCACGAGCTTTCTTTACCAGAGTCAGGTGGCCTTCATGCAGGTTTCCCATTGTCGGTACAAAAGCAACCGTACGTCCATCACGCTTAAACTGTTTAATCTGCTCACGAAGAGCCGCTATTTCAGCAAAAGTTTGCATACTTACTCCTAAGCGATTGTATGAGCTTCATCAGGGAAGCGCGCGCTCTCTACTTCTTCTTTGTATAGAGCTACTGCCTTACGCATATCACCTGTTTCTGCTAGGAAGTTCTTAGAGAACTTCGGCATGTAGTTCGCAGAAATACCGAACATGTCATGCATAACCAAGATCTGACCATCGGTAACATTACCTGCGCCGATACCGATAACCGGTACGTCACAAGCTTCTGTAATTCGTTTTGCCAATGAAGCTGGCACACATTCAAGTAGAACGATTTGAGCGCCTGCGTTTTGCAGTGCTAACGCGTCAGCAACCATTTTGTCGGCTTGCTCGTCGTCACGACCTTGAATCTTGTAACCACCAAAAATGTTCACAGACTGGGGCGTCAAGCCTAAGTGTGCACATACTGGTACTGCACGTTCTGTTAGCATCTTCACAGTATCAACCAACCAGCTTCCGCCTTCGATTTTTACCATGTTCGCACCAGCACGCATCAAAGTCGCTGCGCTCTCACAAGCTTGTTCTGGCGTCGCGTAGCTCATGAAAGGCATGTCAGCCATAAGAAGACAATTTGGGCTACCAGCACGCACTGAGCGAGTATGGTAAGCAATGTCTTCAACGGTTACTGGTAATGTATCGTTATGGCCTTGTAAAACCATACCCAGTGAATCACCGACAAGCAGAACTGGCATTTCTTGGCTTTCGAATAATTGAGCAAAGCTCGCATCATAAGCTGTCGAAGTCGCAAATTTACGGCCTTCACGTTTGCATTTGATCAGGTCGTTAATGGTTACTTTTTTCATTGGTTTTCCTTAATGCGCTTGGCTATTGTTGCCAAACATTGAGCCCGTTCTTATCTACTATTTTCAGTAGTTCTGTCAGCTCAGTCCCATCAGGGAGTTGTAAACTTGGTGCGATTTCAGCAAGCGGGTAGAGTACAAACTCTCGTTCTTTCATTCCATAATGAGGAACGATTAAGCGCTCTGAATCGATCACCTCATTGCCGTATAGCACAATGTCGAGATCCAAGGTTCTTGGTCCCCAACGTTCGTCTTTACGGACGCGCCCTTGCTCTAGTTCGATCTTTTGAGTGCAATCAAGCAGTTCAATTGGCGTTAATTCGGTTTGGATAGCGACTACCGCGTTGATGTAGTCTGGTTGATTTTGCGGTCCCATTGGAGTGCTACTATATAGCTGAGAGGTCGCAATAAACGTTGATCGCGGTAGGCTTTTTAGCGTTTCGATAGCCAAATTTGCTTGGCTAACTGGGTCGGCAAGGTTGCTGCCGACCGCAATGTAAGCAGTTATCATTCTGATTGCTTACTCTTTTTGTTTCGGTAAGTCTTACGGCGACGATGGCCTGACTTTGATGGTGCTGCAACGTCGTTAGCCATTGCTTGACGCATGTTACGACCTGCAGTCTGATAACGCTCCCACCATTTTGCTAACTCTTTGGTTTCGCCACCTTCAATCTCACCACGCATTTCTAGGAAATCGTAGCCTGCACGGAATTTGTTTAATTCCATTAGACGAACAGCGCGTTTACCGTTGCGACGAGGCAGTCGAAGTTGCAGTTGCCAAACTTCGCGAATGGTTGCTGTGTGACGACGAGGAATCGCAATAGACTTTACTTGCTGATCTAGAATGATGTTACTCGCTTCCATGATCGCATCGTAGTGTGCCATACCCTGTTCAGCGACAAGTTTGTCTGCCAGCTTGTTCATTGGGTACCAAAGCATCGCTGCGAACATGAATGCTGGGTTTACTCGCTTACCATCTTCGATGCGAAGGTCGGTTGAATCGAGAACCAAATCAAGCATCTGCTCTGTGTGTGAGTCGTAATCTTCGGTGAAGTGCTCCGCTACCGCTGGGAACATCTGTTGGAATAGATTGTACTCGCGCATCAAGTGGTAGGTTTCTAAACCGTGACCTGATTGCAGTAATTTCAGAGACTCTTCGTAAAGGCGCGCTGCTGGGATATCTCTTAGAAGGTGAGCTAACTCTTCAATCGGGTCAGCCGTGTCTTCTTCGATGTCGAAATCCAGTTTAGCGGCGAAGCGCATTGCACGTAGCATACGTACTGGGTCTTCGCGGTAACGCGTTTCTGGATCGCCAATCAGGCGGATCAGTTTATCTTCTAAATCTTCTACACCACCCGCGTAATCGTGGATGCTGTAGTCTGCAATGTTGTAGTACATCGCGTTGATTGTGAAATCACGACGCTCTGCATCTTCATCAACACTGCCGTACACGTTATCGCGAAGTAGCATGCCTTCTTTCGATTGTGCAGAAACGTTCTTCGATGGTTCTTGGTGGTGACCACGGAAAGTTGCCACTTCAATGATGTCGCGACCAAACATGATATGTGCCAAGCGGAAACGGCGACCGATAAGACGACAGTTTCTGAAGAGGTGTTTGATTTGCTCTGGCGTTGCGTTGGTCGCAATATCAAAATCTTTTGGCTGAGAGCCTAATAAGATATCGCGCACACCACCACCGACTAGAAATGCGTCAAAACCCGCACCATTCAGGCGATATAGCACTTTTAGTGCGTTGTCGCTGATCTGCTTGCGTGAAATATTGTGCTCTTGACGAGTATAAATATTCAGAGCTAATTCGTGGAATCCGCGTTGTTCGCTTGGGGTATTGTCGTTTGTATTCATTAGTTTAGAACAAAGTAGGTATCGCCAACTTTGTTTTTCTCTTAGTCCAAAGTGGTAGTGCAGAGTTTAATTGCGGCTAATAATAGCTTAGCGCGAGCCATTTGAGAACATCGTCTGCTTAACCACAGTGGTTGGTTATGGCATTTTTATGTGTCGTTTTTGCTATTTGCCGTGAGTTTCGAGCTAATTACAGTGCTCTTTTTGTAAACTATCAGGTAACTGACTGACGTTCCATTGTTGGCAGCCCCACAATAAAATCTCATCCATTGAAGCCTCATAAAGGGCCGTCGGGATATCAAAACCTAAGAATCGCATCGCGTTGAGTAACGTTGGTTTTGGGTTGTCTAGATCTATCGCGGTGGCATGGTTCTGTTTTGACAGTTTATTCCCCAAGCCATCGGTTGCCAATGGTAAGTGCAAGTAGCTCACTGTTTTTTGCTTGAGCGTCTTATACAAACTGATTTGTCGACCGGTGGGTTCTATCAGATCTGCGCCTCTTACGACTTCTGTTACTCCTTGTTCGATGTCATCAAGGACAACGGCCAAGTTATAGGCAAACAATCCATCTCTGCGTTTAATAATAAAATCTTCTACAGCTAGTGCTTTAGGGATTTGAATGGTGCCGTGGCGAACATCATCAAAGGACTCCACTGGAAAGTCCATGCACAAGCGCACCGCCTGTTCGCCTGAATCGATTAAGCCTGCATCTCGACAATGACCATTGTAAAAACCACCCAAAGCCTTTATCTGCTTGCGGGTGCATTGGCAGTAGTAGGCTTGATTGTCAGCGACCCATTGATCGATTTGAGCTTGATACAAGCCATGACGTTGGCTTTGATAGACGACTTCACCATCCCAAAATAGATGGTAAGCCTCAAGCGTCTTAAGAATGAGGTCTGCAGCGCCGGCCATTTCTCTTGGCGGGTCGAGGTCTTCCATACGAACTAACCATTTTCCTTGGTTAGATTTCGCTTGAAAGTAGCTACCAAGAGCAGCAACAAGTGAGCCAAAATGAAGAGGACCTGACGGTGATGGTGCAAAGCGCCCGATATAATTCATGAGTGAACAACCTAATCTAAATGGTACCGCAGTAGCCGATTCTTAAGACGTTTGACAAGAGCTTTAATGCCTAGAACTAAGCTTCAATCTATAGAACAAGGTTTGATGTATAGAACTAAGGCTTAAAGCTGCTATTTACTATCAAGCGTGTGAAATACTTCGCTTGGATAACAAACAAAAAAGGGAGCCAAGGCTCCCTTTCTTTACATCTGCAAGAATTAACCTTGCATCTGTTTTTCTTTGATCTCTGCAAGTGTTTTACAGTCAATACAAAGATCAGCAGTTGGACGAGCTTCAAGGCGACGAATGCCAATCTCGATACCGCAAGAATCACAGAAGCCGAAATCGTCTTCTTCGATCTTGTCTAATGTCTTCTCAATTTTTTTGATAAGACGACGCTCACGGTCACGGTTACGTAACTCTAGGCTGAATTCTTCTTCTTGAGAAGCACGGTCAACTGGGTCTGGGAAATTCGCTGCTTCGTCCTGCATGTGGTGCACAGTACGATCAACTTCTTCCCTGAGCTGGTTGCGCCAAGCTGATAAAATTTTTGTAAAATGTTCCGTTTGCTCAGGTGACATGTACTCTTCACCTGGCTTCTCTTGGTACGGTTCAACACCTGCGATGGCTAGGATGCCTAGCGCTTTTTTCTTAGATTCTGGCATACAGCATCTCCTATTTACACCTAGTCAACTGCAAAGCAGCTAATTTTAAGGCGGGTATCTATAGCAGAAAGAACGAATGGTGGCAAATACTCTTATTCAAACTTGCAATCAATGTGATTAGTTCAGCATCTTTGCCTAGCTATTGATAAATTCAACAGCTTGTTTTAGTTGTATTTGAGTACTGCTGAGCTCTGCTTTATAGCAAAGCACTTGAACTCCAGCGTCTTGTGCTTGTTTTAGTAATAACGAATATTTGGCGTCTATATGGTGTGCCGCAGACACTTTTTCAATACCTGAATGTAAAACAGTGAATAAAAGTACGGCTCTATTTCCAGATTCGACCATTTCTGTGAGTTCACGCAGATGTTTTTGGCCTCTGGTTGTGACCGCATCAGGGAAAAAACCTTGCCCTTTAGTTGACGTTTCTAGCTCGTCGAGCAAAGTGACGCTTTTCACTTCGATATAGCAAGGCGGCTTTTCGTTATCTTCAAGCAGAATATCAATGCGACTATTCTCACTGCCATATTTCACTTCGGTTCGTAACGCGTTATAACCTAAGAGTTCAACTATAGTCCCATTTTCAATTGCTTCCACTGCTAGCTGGTTTGCCCGCGCAGTATTTACACAAATACGATGACCTTTGTCTGTTTCTGAGATCTCCCAGCTGTTTGGGTACTTTCTCTTTGCATTATCGGAGGTTGAGTACCACACCGTATTGCCAGGAGTCGCACATCCTGTCATCGCTCCAGTGTTAGCGCAGTGAATAGTACGCTCGCTACCGTCAGGAAGTTGGATGTCAGTGAGGAAACGTTTATAGCGTTTAATAAGAGTCGCAGGCTCTAATGGCGGATTGAAGTGCATATTACTTATTTAGACAGGTAGGTTTTTATGTACAATGTTGCCAACATTACACCACAAGGTTCTCCCATTGCCACAACTGCCCATAGAAGCTGTGATGCCAGATCTGCTCGCTGGCGTAGAAACACACACTCAACTTATTCTAAAGGCCGCTCCCGGTGCGGGTAAGTCAACATTCTTCCCTTTACAGTTAGTTAAGACCAACGCCGTTCAAGGCAAAATCATCATGCTTGAACCGAGGCGTTTGGCTGCAAGGAATATTGCTACTTACTTAGCGAGCCAATTGGGAGAAAAGGTGGGAGAGAGCATTGGCTTTAGAGTTCGTGGTGAATCTAAAAGCAGCAGTACGACTCGCTTAGAGATTGTTACTGAAGGGATCATGACAAGAATGATCCAAACCGACCCTGAATTAACTGGGGTTGATATGGTGATCTTTGATGAATTTCACGAGCGCAGTATTCACGCCGATACCGCATTGGCGTTTAGCTTAGAGATCCAAGAGGCGTTGCGTGACGATCTGAAAGTGGTAGTGATGTCGGCAACTTTAGATCAACAAGCTCTGCAAACTTTGCTGCCGAATGCCAAATACGTTGAATCACAAGGTCGCACCTTTCCGGTCGATTTCCGTTATCAGCCTCTTAGTGCAAATGAATATCTAGCCCCTAAAATGGCTAACGTGATTCGTTCGCTGATGGAGAAAGAGTTAGGCTCACTTCTGGCCTTTTTACCGGGCGTTTCTGCGATTAAACAGGTGGAATCTCAACTAGAACAATTCGCCAATGATATCGATGTGTGTCCTCTGTATGGGCAACTCAGCTTTTCTCAACAGCAGAAAGCGATCGCGCCATCAGAGAAAGGGCGTCGAAAGGTGGTGTTAGCGACCAATATTGCTGAGACTTCTTTGACGATTGAAGGTATTCGATTGGTGGTTGATTCTGGGCTTGAACGTGTGGCGAAGTTCGATCTGAAAACCGGTATTACTAAGCTTGAGCAAGTGAAAATCTCGCAATCTTCAGCTGAACAACGAGCGGGCCGTGCGGGACGAATTGAAGAGGGCTTGTGCGTTCGTTTGTACAGCGAAACGCAGCTGATGCAGCAACCAGCTATACCAGAACCTGAAATTCTTCATTCTGATTTGTCTTCGCTGGTGTCTGAATTGACGCAATGGGGCGCTGCGAGTGCTGATGAACTGCAATGGTTAGACGTTCCACCCAAAGCTTCTATCGGGCAAGCCAAGCAACTCTTACAGACTCTTGAATTGTTAGACGATAATGGTCAATTTACGGCATTAGGAAAACAGGTCCAACGTTTAGGTCTAGAGCCTCGTATTGCCAGCATGTTGGTTAAAGCGCAGCAAGGTAGTCCTGCTCTGTTGAATGTCGCGATTGTTGCTGCTGCTTTGCTGGAAGAGCCGGAGCGCAATGTGACGGATATTCAACACTCTTTGCATCGACTTAAGCAAAGAAAACATTCCAAAAATAGCGTTGTGATGCAGCGAGCGAAAAGTCTCGCGAGCAAACTCAATCATCACTTAGATTTGTCACAAGCTGACGAATCATTGCTACCATTAGTGCTTTGTTTTGCCTTCCCAGACCGGATTGCACAAGTGAGAAGCGCGACCAGCAGTGCTTTCCTTTTGGCGAATGGCCACGGTGCTGAGGTTCGTGATGATGATCCACTGGCGAACAATAACTATATCGTAGTGATTGATTTGATGCGCAGCACAGGGCGAGCCAGTCAGATTTTCTTAGCCACCGCGGTTGATATCGCACAGTTAGAAGCTGAATTTCCAAAACTGTTTGTGCGTTCCGATTACGCCGATTGGGATGAGAAACGTGGCCGTTTAGTTGCTGAGCAGCGTGTATCTCTGGGCAAGTTGATTATCAGCACCAAAGCTTTACCTGATCCCGATGCGAATCAGGCGAGCCAAGCGCTGCTCAATTATGTCGCTCGATGTGGGTTGGATCGCTTAAATTGGACAGCTTCGGCTAAGCAGTTGGTTGAGCGTGTACGCTGTGCAGAGCTTTGGATGCCTGAGCATGATTGGCCAGCGATGGACGATGCGAGTTTGATTGAACACCTTGATGAGTGGCTATCTCCCTATCTGAATGGCATTAAGTCGGCAAAAGGACTGTCTAGTGTTTCGATTGAGCAAGCATTGTCGGCTTATCTTGGTTGGCCTTTGAATCAAGAAATCGACCAATGGTTGCCAACGCACTATCTGATGCCAACAGGCAGCAAGAAGGCCATTCGTTATCAATATCAATCTGAACCAGTGATCTCAGTGCGAATGCAGGAAGTCTTTGGCGAACAAGACTCGCCATTGATCGCGCAAGGGCGTAAAAAAGTAGTGCTTGAGCTCCTTTCTCCAGCACAGCGACCACTACAAATTACTCAAGATTTAGCTGGCTTTTGGGCTGGCGCGTACAAAGAAGTACAAAAAGAGATGAAGGGCCGTTACCCAAAACATCCTTGGCCGGATGACCCTGCTAACCATGTAGCAACCACTAAAACCAAACGACAGTTGAATCGATGATGACCAAAATGTTAACGCCAAAAAAGGCACCACCTAAAAAAGCGCCAGCAAAGAAGTCACCAGCGACCAAAGCCAAGCCAAGAAAACCAAGAGCGGCTGCGAAAAAGACCAAACCTAAGGCTAAGAAATCTGGCAAAAGAGGTTGGTTGAAGATCCTATGGGGCATTTCTTGGAAAGCGGGCTTAGCGCTTGCGGCATTGCTGTTGTTCGTCGGTATTTATCTTGATTCTGTGGTCAAACAGCGCTTTGAAGGTCAGCTGTTTGATTTGCCAACCGTGGTTTATGCGCGAGTGCTAGACCTGTCTCCGGGAACTCCGGTGAGTTTGGTTCAGGTTAAGAATGAGCTCGATGTACTTAATTACCGTAAGGTGAACGCGCCTCGTCACCCAGGCGAATACTCTTCTTCTTCGACCAAGATTGAAATGATTCGTCGTCCGTTCGAGTTTGTTGATGGACCGGAAGCGGATCGTCATGTGATGCTGCACTTCAATGGTAACGAATTAACTCGCATTCAGTCGCTGGAGAAGAAAGGCGACATGGGCTACCTGCGTGTTGAACCGAAAATGCTTGGCATGCTTGAGAAAAGTAACGATGAGCAGCGCCTGTTCTTAAAACGCAATCAGTTCCCAGAAGTGATGGTTGATGCCTTACTGGCAACCGAAGACCGAAACTTCTATCAACACGATGGTGTGTCGCCACTGGCCATCGCTCGTGCAATGGTCGTTAACGTCAAAGCTGGGCGAACGGTACAAGGTGGTAGTACGCTGACACAACAGTTGGCAAAAAACCTGTTCCTGTCCAGTGAACGTACATTGTGGCGTAAGGTTCGTGAAGCCTACATTGCACTTATCTTAGACCATCGTTACAGCAAAGACCGTATCCTAGAGGCTTACTTAAATGAGGTTTATCTTGGACAGAATGGTGGGCAAGCGATTCATGGCTTCGGTTTAGCGTCTCGTTTGTATTTTGGTCAACCTATTCAAGAGCTGCGCATCGATCAGCTAGCACTGCTGGTGGGTATGGTGAAAGGACCGTCGTATTACAATCCGGTTCGCTATCCTGAGCGTGCTAAGACTCGACGCGATCTGGTTCTTCGCTTATTGATGCAACAAGACATCTTAACTCCGCGACAATACGAAGAGGCGGCGAGTCGTGATTTGGATATTCAAGACAACCCACGCATTGCTAGCCGTCAGCCCGCTTATTTCCAACAAGTAAACATTGAGCTTAAGAAGTATGTCGGCGATCGATTTGAGGCGAAAAAAGGGATTCGAGTCTTTACCTCTCTGGATCCGGTATCTCAAGACAAGTTAGAGAAGTCGATTGCTCGTAAGGTGCCTGATTTATCGAAAACCGCAGGTAATAAGCTGGAAGCAGCAGCTATTGCCGTGGATAGAAATACCGGTGAAATCCGGGCGATGGTCGGTGGTAAGCGTACTGGCTACGATGGCTTTAACCGTGCCTTGAACGCGAGTCGCCCAATTGGTTCTTTGGTCAAGCCTGCAATTTACTTAACCGCACTAGAGCAGCCTCAGAAGTACACGTTGGCGACAACATTGAAAGACACGCCACTGAGCTTGAAAGGCAGTAAAGGTAGCGTGTGGAGCCCGAGAAACTTCGATCGTAAGTTCCGTGGCGATGTGCCTTTGTATGTGGCGCTTTCTAAGTCTTACAACGTACCTACTGTTCGTTTAGGCATGCAATTAGGCATTGATAGTGTCTCGGATACGATTGGAAAACTGGGGGTCGATAAAAATGAGATTCGCCCAGTGCCGTCGATGTTTTTGGGTTCGTTCTCACTGACTCCGTTCCAAGTTGCGCAGATGTATCAAACCATTACCAATTCTGGGCGTATAGCACCTTTGTCTGCGCTTCGCTCAGTTGTTGATAACGATGGCGAGGTTCTGTATCAGTCGATCCCTCGTGTATCACAAAGCGTTGACCAGCAAGCCGCTTGGCTTACAACCTATGCAATGAAACGTGGCGTGTCGGAAGGCACGGGCCGTTTCCTACAAGGTCAGTTTGCATGGGCAGGGTTAGCTGGTAAAACTGGCACTAGTAATGACAGCCGAGACAGTTGGTTCGTGGGCGTAGATGGTCGCGAAGTCACTACCATCTGGCTAGGTCGCGATGATAATAAGCCGACTAAACTCACGGGCTCTAGTGGTGCGCTACGTGTCTATGCCGATTATCTGAAACATCGAACTCCAGAGCAGTTACTGTTGCCTTGGCCGAATGGCATTACGACGGCAAGTTTTACTCGAACTTCTCAAGGGGCTTTAGAGTTTGATTGTGACGGTACGGTTAAACTGCCGGTTTGGGATGAGAATGGAAACATTAAAAAGGGTTGTGAAAGTCAACCAAAACAGTGGCTAAAAAAGCTTTTTCAGTGGTAAAGTCGTAAAAAAAAAGAATGACAAGGATAGTTTAAATAATGATTTCTCGTTGGATAGTGAGCAGCTTAGGCATTGTCGGTACTGTGATCAGTTTTCAGCTGTTTGCATCGACTGTGACACCGGTGGAACAATCTCAGCAAGCTGGACAAGCTCATAAAAGACCAACCGTTGCTGTTGTGCTTGCTGGTGGAGGAGCCAAAGGTGCTGCTCACATTGGTGTACTTAAAGCCTTAGAAGAGATGCAAATCCCGGTGGATTATATTACCGGTACCAGTATGGGCTCATACGTTGGTGGTCTTTATGCGACAGGGATGAGCGCAGACGAGATCGAGAGCTTTATTTATACGGTTGATTGGAATCGTGGTTATCGTGATCGCGTTAACCGTAGTGATCGCCGAGTGCGTGACAAAGAGTATGAAGACCGTTACCAACTGAACACTGACCTTGGTTTAGGTTGGGGCGAAATCAAAGCAAGGAAAGGGGTGGTTCAAGGTCAGAATATGTTGCGTATTCTACGTGAGACCACAGGTAACCTCTCTCCACTCGACTCTTTTGACCATCTTGCTATTCCCTACCGTTCAGTCGCAACTGACATTATCGAACTTGAAGAAGTGGTCATCGATCATGGTCACCTTGTCGATGCCATGATGGCCAGTATGTCGGTACCCGGTGCGCTTCCCCCTTATTCGCTAGATGGTCGAATGCTGGTTGATGGTGGTGTCACCAATAATATGCCAGTCGACGTTGCCAGAGCGATGGGAGCGGACATTGTCATTGCGGTGGATATCAGTACCAATTACAAAGGCAAAGAAGACTTCACGAATTTTCTAGCGGCAGCTGACCAACTTTCTAATTATCTGGTTCAACGCAGCACTCAGGAGCAAGCTGAAACACTGACCGATGATGATGTTTTCCTACGCCCTGATGTTGGGCAAATGGAGACGACAGAATTCGATAAAATGCCGGGTGCCTACCAAGCCGGTTATGACGCAGCGATTCAGAATAGCTCTGAGCTTTCTAAGCTGTCACTCTCTAACGCAGACTATCAGCATTATATCGAGGACAAACAAAAAGCACGCAGACAGCTGAAGCACGGTGATAAGACCGTCGTTGACCGAGTTGTTATCAATAACAATACTCACTATTCCGATAAGCTGATCGAAAACCGTTTAAACCTAGATTCCGGTAAGATCTTAAAGACCAGTGAAATTGAATCTAAAGTGCAAGACCTCTATGCACTGGATAGATTTGAGTTAGTCACTTATGAGTTTGACAACGTTGACGGTGAAGATCAACTTCAAGTCGATGTGAACGAAAAGTCTTGGGGCCCAAACTACCTCAACTTTCGATTCTTTCTTGAAGATGATTTCTCTACTACCAGTCAGTACTCGATCGGTGTCTCAGCCAACTTTACCGATATTAATAAGCATGGTGCAGAGCTAAGAACTAACGTCGAGATGGGTACTGACAAACGAATTGAAGCGGAACTTTACTCGCCCTTCTTTTCGAGTCAAAAACTGTTCACTTCTGCATCGATTGTTTACAGTAAGGAAAACAGAAATTTGTCCGTGGTTGAGGGGGAGGTTGGAGAACCGACATTAGAAGCGACTACAGACTATGTCCCACTGATTTATAGTGAATATGTCGGTGAATTGGCATTAGGCTATCAACCGACGTTGTGGCAAGAACTGAAATTTGGTGCTCGTTATACTGATGGGGGTTTGGAGGTTTCTTCGCTACCATCTTTTGGTAACGGAGCGTATACACGTATAGGCGGGTTTATTAGTTATCGACTCGATACTTTAGATAATTTTAGTTTGCCAACGAAAGGTTACTTTGTCGATTTAGAATATCTTGTTTCCCATGATGACTTTGAGGACAACACGTCTGGAGATACCCCGGATCTAGGGTCTGAAAGCGATACTGTTTATGAGTTTTCGGCTAATTTCATGGCAGCAAAGAGTATTGAGAAGCATACTTTAGTCGCAAAGCTTGATTACGGAATTGTAGAAAGTAAAAACTCTGTTTTTCCAATCGACCCCAAAGAGCTTGGTGGCTTCTTAAACCTGTCAGGTATTCCAAGGAATAGTATGATAGGTCAGAACTTGGCCTACACCAGCCTTATCTATCGTTATAAGTGGTTTGAAAATGACTTCGGCCTCTTTAAATCACCGTTCTACGTAGGTGCATCCATAGAACATGGTGGTGTTTGGTCGAACAATGATTTAACCATTGATGAAGCACCAATGTACACCGCAGGTTCTGTTTTTGCTGGTGTTGATTCGCCAATAGGACCGATCATTTTGGCTTATGGCCGAACTGAAGATAACTATGATTCGGTCTATTTGATTGTCGGTACTTCCTACAAATAATCATGCGTAGAGTAGCCATTTAAGTGCGTAATTAGGCAAAAATAGTGGGACTTTCGTCTTAACTTGCTATGTTGGTCAAAATGATAAGATTTTAATTTAACGTTAAATTTGCTATTCTACCGCCCACAGTTTGGCCTCTATGACGCCGCTCATCAATACAAATTGAATGACAAAAATGGCAATGGAGAGCCAAGTTTCCAAGGATGTTCACTTCTTTATTTTACTAACAATTATGAAGGGAAGAAGTGAACCGCAATGAGAGGAAAAAAGTCGTGCTTGAAGCCTACCGTAAACACGTCGAAGAACGTGCTGCCGAAGGAGTTGTTCCAAAACCACTAGATGCTGAGCAGGTAGCTGGCCTAGTTGAACTTCTGAAGAATCCACCTCAAGGTGAAGAAGAAATCATTCTTGACCTACTAGAAAATCGCATTCCACCGGGTGTAGATGAAGCTGCTTACGTAAAAGCTGGCTTCCTTACGGCTATCACTAAAGGTGAAGTAGCTTCGCCACTAGTAAGCAAAGCAAAAGCTGCAGAACTGCTTGGTACCATGCAAGGCGGTTACAACATCGAATCTCTAGTATCTCTACTAGACGATGCTGAGCTTGCTCCAATCGCTGTTAAAGCGCTATCTCATACTCTACTGATGTTCGATGCGTTCTATGACGTAGAAGAGAAAGCGAAAGCTGGCAATGCTGCTGCACAACAAGTACTTCAATCTTGGGCTGATGCTGAATGGTTTACAGCGAAAGATAAAGTAGCAGAAAAAATCACAGTAAAAGTATTTAAAGTCACTGGTGAAACGAACACCGATGACCTATCTCCAGCGCCTGATGCATGGTCACGTCCTGACATCCCAGTACACGCGAAAGCGATGCTGAAGATGGAACGTGATGGCATTACTCCTGATGAACAGGGTAGCGTTGGTCCAATCAAACAAATTGAAGAAATGCAAAAAGATGGCATTCCACTGGCTTACGTTGGTGATGTTGTTGGTACAGGTTCTTCACGTAAATCGGCAACAAACTCAGTACTTTGGTTCATGGGTGAAGATATCCCATTCGTACCAAACAAGCGTACTGGCGGTGTTTGTCTTGGTGGTAAAATTGCACCAATCTTCTACAACACAATGGAAGATTCAGGCGCACTACCCATTGAACTGAACGTACAAGACATGAACATGGGCGATATCATTGATATCTACCCGTACGAAGGTGTTGTTCACAAGAACGGTTCTGTGATTTCAAACTTTGAGCTAAGCAAAGTACTTCTTGATGAAGTGCGTGCTGGTGGCCGTATTCCACTGATCATCGGTCGTGGTCTAACGGGTCGTGCTCGTGACGCTCTAGGTCTAGCTGAAACGGATCTGTTTGCTAAACCAATCGATCCATCTGCATCTGATAAAGGCTACACGCTAGCTCAGAAGATGGTTGGTAAAGCATGTGGCGTTGAAGGTGTTCGTGCTGGTCAGTACTGTGAACCTAAAATGACGACAGTCGGTTCTCAAGATACGACCGGTCCTATGACTCGTGATGAGCTTAAAGATCTGGCGTGTCTTGGTTTCTCTGCAGACCTTGTAATGCAGTCTTTCTGTCACACATCGGCATACCCTAAACCAGTCGATGTAAACACTCACCATACGCTACCTGATTTCATCATGAATCGTGCGGGTGTTTCACTTCGTCCGGGTGATGGCGTTATCCACTCATGGCTAAACCGTATGCTTCTTCCTGATACTGTAGGTACAGGTGGTGACTCGCATACTCGTTTCCCTCTAGGTATTTCATTCCCTGCGGGTTCTGGCTTGGTAGCATTTGCTGCAGCAACAGGCGTTATGCCTCTTGATATGCCTGAATCTATCTTGGTTCGCTTTAAAGGTGAAATGCAACCGGGTATCACGCTACGTGACCTAGTACATGCCATTCCTCTTTACGGCATCAAGCAAGGCCTACTAACGGTAGAGAAAGCCGGTAAGATCAACGAATTCTCTGGTCGTGTACTAGAAATTGAAGGTGTTGAGCACTTATCTGTTGAGCAAGCATTTGAGCTTTCTGATGCATCTGCTGAGCGTTCTGCTGCAGGTTGTACCGTTAAGCTTTCTGAAGAGTCTATCTCTGAGTACTTGAACTCGAACATCGTGATGCTGAAGTGGATGATCGCTGAAGGTTACGGTGATGTTCGTACGATTGAGCGTCGTATTACAGCGATGGAAGAGTGGCTAGCTAACCCTGAGTTGCTGTCTGCTGATTCAGATGCGGAATACGCGCACGTTATCGAGATTGATCTTGCTGACATCGATCAACCAATACTATGTGCACCAAACGATCCAGATGATGCTCGTCTTCTTTCGGACGTTCAAGGTACTGAGATTCAAGAAGTGTTCATCGGTTCTTGTATGACGAACATCGGTCACTTCCGTGCTGCAGGTAAGATGCTAGAAGAGTTTAACGGCTCGCTAAATACTCGCCTATGGGTGGCTCCGCCAACGAAGATGGATAAAGACCAACTGACAGAAGAAGGCTACTACGGCATCTTCGGTCGTGCTGGGGTACGTATCGAAACTCCTGGCTGTTCACTATGTATGGGTAACCAAGCTCGTGTTGCTGATGCTTCGACGGTTATGTCGACGTCAACGCGTAACTTCCCGAACCGCTTAGGTAATGGCGCGAACGTTTATCTGGCTTCTGCTGAGCTTTCTGCTGTTGGCGCGATTCTAGGTCGCATCCCAACGAAAGAAGAGTACTTAGAGTACGCTGAGAAGATTAATGCAACGGCTGCTGATACATACCGTTACCTGAACTTCCATAAAATGGGTCAGTACACGGAAAAAGCAGACACGGTTATCTTCCAAGAGCCTGCGTAACGTCTGATTTTGTTGTAAATATAATTAAGGCCGCTGTGAATAGCGGCCTTAATTGCTTTTAGCATACAGCGAAAATTGCTTTTAGCTTACAGAGAGCTCGATTAGTGCTTAATCGTATACATTGCTGCAACATTGCGAGCAGTAAGTTCAATATTTTCAGCCGCTTCAGCCAAAGCTGTCGGCAAGTCTACTGAACGGTTCACTACCGCAAATACCGCGTCGATACCATGCTCATGAACCACACCACAATCACTGGCTAGACAGCCGGCAATACCGATGACAGGCAGTTTATGTTTTTTGGCTGTGCGAGCGACACCAATCGGTGTTTTGCCATGAATGGTTTGGCTATCAATGCGCCCCTCTCCTGTAATCACAAGATCAGCATCTGAGACTATTTCATCTAAATTGACGGCGTCCATTACGATGTTAATACCAGGGCGAAGCTCAGCATTTAACAGGCCAACAAGTGCCGCGCCTAGACCGCCTGCCGCGCCAGCACCAGGGAGATCAATGACATCGACGCCTAACTGGTTTTTCATGATACTGGCATAATGAGCAAGGTTAGCATCTAACAGCTCAACCATTTCTGGTGTTGCGCCTTTTTGCGGACCGAATACCTGTGATGCCCCTTTTGGTCCGCATAATGGATTATCGACATCACAAGCGACCTCTAAGCGTACGTTTTGTAGGCGTGGGTCGAGGTTGGTGAGATCAATGGTTGTCAGTTTTGACAGTTCACCACCACCAAACACCAGCTCGTGACCCTCTGCATCTAGCATACGAATGCCTAGCGCTTGAGCCATTCCTAAGCCACCATCATTGGTCGCACTACCACCAATGCCAATAATAATATGCTCAACACCTTTATCTAATACGGCTTTGATTAACTCACCCGTACCATAGGTAGTGGTTTTTAGTGGATTACGTTGTTCTGGAGAGACTAAATCTAGGCCGGAAGCGGCCGCCATTTCAATAATGGCAGTTTTACCGTCACCGAACATACCGTAGAAGCCTTCGACAATTTCACCTAATGGACCAATCACTGGATGTTGGATGATAGAGCCATTGGTCGCATCCACCAGAGATTGTACTGTGCCTTCACCACCATCAGCCATTGGTAATTTTACGTATTCGGCGTTTGGTATTAGCTGTTTAAAGCCATCTTCAATCGCTTGAGCAACGCCCATTGCTGATAGGCTTTCTTTATATGAGTCAGGAGCAATTACAATTTTCATTTTGATACCTTTAAACTTAAACAAACAGACCAAATACACCGAAGATCATTACTGAGACGAAGGCGATAACAAGACCGACCGCTGACTCATAAGGGATGAGTTTTAGACGTTCATGAATACTCATATGTACCGCACCACCCGTGGCATGGAAGAAGCTACCATGTGGCATATGGTCAAGTACTGTCGCACCAGAGTGGATCATTGCTGCGCCTGCGAGAGCTGGAACACCTAGCTCAAGAATGGTGCTGGCAAATACATTCGATGCCACTACTGTTCCGGCAGTTGTCGATGCGGTTGATAGTGCCATCAGTGCGCCAGAAAACGGAGCAAGTAAGTAAGAAGGCAGCCCAGACATCGTCAGCACTTCAATCAGATCAGCTTTTAGTCCTGAGTTAGCAATGATGCCTGCAATGGTTCCTGTGCCCAGTAGCATTACAGCAACCGGTGCCATACGTGACAAGCCTGAAACCGCAAAGCTATTGGCTTGTTTGAAGCGACCCATAGCCAGTGCACCCAGCAATCCACCCAAGGGTAATGCAATTAGAGGATCAACATTGATATCAGCGAGTGGTCGCAGCGCGAGTAGGGCAATAGCCACTAACGGTGCAACGATTGAAGAAGAAAAGCTTGGCAGTGAACTTTGATCCGCTTTGACCACTTCACTTTCCGCTACTTTTGAACCTTTATTGACGAGGCGCTTTGCCAAGAAGTAGGCGAAAAGCAGCCCAAATAGACCCGGAATCACGCCTGCAGCCATCACAGAGGTTAACGGAACATTGAACGCATCAGCCGCCGCAATGGCATTTGGGTTAGGCGACATGACATTACCTGCTTTACCGCCGCCCACCATCGCCAAAAGGATCGCGGTTTTAGAAAGGTCTGCGCGGCGAGCAATAGCCAGTGCAATAGGAGAAACCGTGATAACGGCCACATCAACGAAAACGCCAACAGCGGTTAAAATCATGGTCGCAATGGCAAGAGCAAGTAAGGCGCGAGTTTCGCCTACTTTTTTGATGATGGATTCTGCAATCGAGGTAGCCGCCCCTGATTCAATTAGTACGCCGGCCAACACACCAGCGGCGAGAATTCGCATCACTGAAGTGACGATCCCTTGGGCACCACCTATCATTAACTCAACGGTTTCGGTGAGAGAAACGCCGCCAACCACGCCGCCAACCAAAGCACCGATGATCATGCCGTAGGTGGGTGGCACTTTTTTAAGAATGAGCGCGATAGCAACAATCAATGCTGAAAGTGCGCCAAGAGTTGAAACTTCAATCATGTTCTATTTCCCAGATAACGATGTGTCATTTTCGGCAAATATAAAGATATAGGGTTGGTAAGTCTTTGTCATTCTCTACAAATAAGTGCTCAAATCGGTCCTTTTAAATTGTGCAGTTGCACATTTTTTAGCTCGACCAGTGGAATAGATTTATTGCAATGTAGAGTTGAAATAGATCGTCTATATTGTTGATATTTAATGATGTTATTTGGTTTATCTTGTCTGTTCGATAGCGTAGCGTATTGCGATGGATATGTAGTTCGTTACAGGTGAGAGCTGAATCACAGTTCTGCTTTAAATATGTCTTCAAAGTTTTGATCAGTATCCCTTTACTGTCCTGTTGTTGAAGATGTAGGTAAGACTGCTCCAGTTGCTCACGAATCCATGGATCTTGTAACAGGCTACTCATAATGGCCGGCAGTCGATAGTCTTGATAGAAAAACATGTCTCCGGGGCGGTTACCGACACTGCGCATAGTGAGCTCAGCGGTATCATATGAGCGTGCTAAACCAGAAAGTCCGGTAAAGTAATCCCCAAGCGCAATCTTGATTTGAAACTTAGCTTCTTTCTTTATTCTTTTGAGTAGCAATTTCACGCGCTTGGCTTCTGCATCCTTGGACCAGCTGTTCCCTATCAGGGTTATAGGCTTGAGTACCACCACTTCGTTTTGTGAAACAGACAAGATACCGACTAAATTATCGCGCTCGGGATATTCAAGTAAATGTACTAATTGCTGTAAGTTTTCCAATGAAGGCGCAGTGTCTCCTATCGGTAACACCTTGACGATGGCGGCAATCCGCGGTTGTGCAAGGTCGAGATCCAGACGCTGTGCGATGGATTGCAGTTGCATGTCATTAAGCGTGCTACCTCGGATTAATTGCAATACCAATTCTTCACGATGCCTCTTATTCCATTCTACTTGAGACATAAGTACAGCTTGTTCAACAATAAGCTCAGCGGTCATCTTCACCAGCTCACCAAAATGATGAACTTGCTGCAGTGTCCCAGAAACCCCAATCGCCCCAATGACATTATCCTGAAATAGAATCGGTAAATTAACTCCAGGCTTAACCCCTTTTAGGTGTTCGGCAGTGGCTTCGTCAATATTAACGACTCGTGATTCGGTGATGGCAAGTACCGCTCCTTCATGTTTTTGGTATAAGCGAGTAGGATCACTGGATCCAATAATGCGACCTTTATTATCCATCACATTAATCGAGTGTGGGATGATCTTCATGGTTCGTTCGACAATTTGTTTGGCAATCATTTCGTTCAACTGCATAGAGCCCTCCTCTTCATTGACTGTGTAGGTTGGATCGTAACGATAAATTCGTCAATACGCTCGTTTCTGACAAGACAATGGTATACTCAGAAATAGTATCGCTTGAGTATTAATGCAGTATAGGTTGAGTTATGGAGTTTGAATTTACTAGAAACACTCTAATGGGTGAATACTATGTGAAATGCAGCATGGGCCATGAGATTGTTGGCCGTTGGCTTCAAGAAGAGATCGGTAAAGATAAGCAAAAATTAGATCATGTGATGGCGTTGATTGAGCAATCTCGACAGGACTTGAGCAATGAAGTGACGTTGCTTGGCAAAGAGATTAGCCTTGCGATTAATGAAGACGAAGTAACGATTCAAGAAAACGTGTTATCGCATGAGCAAGAGATGGAAGAGGGCAGTGAGTTCGACTTCTATAACTGTGAAAGCCAAGCAAGCTGTGGAATCGACGATTTCGAACTGCTCATCGAACGCTGGATGGATTTTTTAGGTTACTAGTCCTAAGACCTATTTGTTAGTCATTCAGAGCTTTGAAGGCTCCGTTGCCCAAAACTGGAGCAATAAGAGCATCGCGCATTAAGATAGTGAAAAGGCTGCACCATGTTGGTGCGGCCTTTTTCGTTATTACGACCTTATTATCTTCATCTTATTTAAAATCAAGCACTTAACTTTTTGGCACGCTACTTGGATTGTAATAAGAGAATTAACGGATTAAGTAAGAATTTAAGGAACGAATATGAAATTAATAAATGCCATTGTTAAGCCATTCAAATTAGACGATGTACGCGAAGCGCTCTCTGATGTGGGTATTGAAGGTATGACTGTTTCTGAAGTGAAAGGCTTTGGTCGTCAGAAGGGACACACTGAATTGTATCGTGGTGCAGAGTACCAAGTGGATTTCCTACCAAAGGTGAAGCTAGAGATTGCTACCCAAGCTGAGAATGTTGACCGAGTTGTTGAAGCGATTAGCCAAGCGGCACACACCGGAAAAATCGGCGACGGCAAAATTTTTGTGTATGACCTAAGCCAAGCCGTACGAATTCGTACTGGTGAAATGGATGCTGAAGCACTTTAAAGAATTACAAGGACTGGAGACTTTAATATGGAACTTACAACAACAGTAACGGAACTACGTTACGCACTAGACACTTTTTTCTTCCTCATTTCAGGTGCGTTGGTAATGTGGATGGCAGCAGGCTTCGCGATGTTAGAAGCTGGCCTAGTTCGTTCAAAGAACACCACAGAAATTTTAACTAAGAACATCTGTTTGTACGCAATTGCTTGTACAGCTTTCTTAGTGGTTGGTTACAACATCATGTATGTCGACAACGGTGAAGGCGGTTGGTTGCCATCATTTGGTACTCTAATTGGTACACAAGGTGAAGGCGCAGATCACTCTTTAGAATCAGACTTCTTCTTCCAGGTAGTATTCGTTGCAACAGCAATGTCTGTAGTATCTGGTGCGGTTGCTGAGCGTATGAAGCTTTGGTCATTCCTAATCTTCTCTGTAGTACTAACAGCGTTCATTTACCCTGTTGAAGGTTATTGGACTTGGGGCGGTGGTTTCCTATCAGAAGCGGGTTTCAGTGACTTCGCAGGTTCAGGTATCGTACACATGGCTGGTGCAGCAGCAGCGTTAGCTGGTGTTCTACTACTCGGTGCTCGTAAAGGTAAATACGGTAAGAACGGTGAAATCTACCCGATTCCTGGTTCAAACATGCCACTTGCAACGCTAGGTACATTTATCCTTTGGTTCGGTTGGTTCGGTTTCAACGGCGGTTCTCAACTGATGGTTTCGGATTTTGAGAACGCAACAGCAGTAGGTCAAATCTTCCTTAACACCAACGCAGCAGCAGCAGCAGGCGCAATTGCAGCACTACTAGTATGTAAAACAACTTGGGGTAAAGCAGACCTAACAATGATTCTTAACGGCGCGTTAGCTGGCCTAGTAGCAATCACTGCAGACCCTCTATCACCATCACCTCTATTTGCTGTAGCGATTGGTTCGGTATCTGGTGCATTGGTTGTATTCAGCATCATCGCTCTAGACAAAGCTAAGATTGATGATCCAGTAGGTGCTATCTCTGTACACGGTGTATGTGGTTTCTTCGGTCTAATGGCTGTGCCACTAAGCAACGCTGATGCAACGTTTGGTGCTCAGCTAATGGGTGCAGCAGTCATCTTTGCATGGGTATTCGGTGCTAGCCTAGCAGTATGGGCGGTGCTTAAAGCAACAATCGGTATCCGAGTAACGGAAGATGAAGAACTTGAAGGTATGGACATGCACGATTGTGGTGTCGGCGCTTACCCTGAGTTTGTATCAGTAAAATAATCAACAGTCGTCGCCTAATCTGAATGGGTTAGGTTGGACAAAGAAAGCCCCGCAACTCTTGTTGCGGGGCTTTGTTGTATTTACGGTTGCACAATATATAAACACGAACGTTGAAGTTAGGCTCATTGTTTAAGGGGAACGACAAGACACAAAGTTGAAATGGTTTGTTACAAAAGTGAGAGTTTGAATGGTCTGAGTAGACGGATTTTTTGTTGGTCGTCATTGTAATTATGTTAATGATGAATATAATAACGCAACTGATAGACATTATCATTTCGATATAAAGGATTTTACAATGAAGAAACTGCTAACACTTTCAGCTCTAGCGTGTGGTGTAATTGCCCCGACAGCAATGGCTGCGGAAGAAGTAAACGTATACTCTTACCGTCAACCTTTCCTTGTTGAGCCAATGTTCAAAGAGTTCACAAAAGAGACTGGTATTAAAGTAAACGTTAAGTTTGCTAAAAAAGGTTTAGCAGAGAAGTTAGCTCAAGAGGGTGAATACAGCCCAGCTGACGTTGTCTTAACTGTAGATATCAGCCGTCTATCTGAATTAACTAAACAAGGTCTAGTTCAATCTGTAGAGAGCGATGTACTTGAAAAGAACATCCCAGCTCAATACCAAGATACAGATAACGAGTGGTTCGCTCTAACAACTCGTACACGTAGCGTTTATTCTTCACGTGACCGTGTTGGTCGTCTAGGTGAAGAGTTCACTTACGAAGATCTAACTAAGCCTGAATTTAAAGGCAAAATCTGTACTCGTAGTGGTAAGCACCCATACAATGTTTCTCTAGTATCTTCGATGATTGCTCACAAAGGTGAAGCTGAAACGAAAGAATGGCTAGAAGGCGTAAAAGCAAACCTAGCACGTAAGCCTCAAGGTAACGACCGCGCGCAAGTTAAAGCGATTAAAGAAGGTCTATGTGATGTTGCTCTTGGTAACAGCTACTACCTAGGTAAGATGGTTAATGATAAAGAGCAAAAAGCTTGGGCTGACTCTGTTTACATTAACTTCCCTAACCAAGAGACTACAGGTACTCACGTAAACATCTCTGGTATGGCAATGGCTAAATACTCTCCAAATGAAGAGAATGCCGTTAAGCTGATGGAATTCCTATCTGGTGACACAGCACAAAGCATGTACGCAGAAGTGAACTACGAATACCCAGTGAAAGCAGACGTTAAACCTTCTGAGCTTGTTGCTTCATGGGGCGAGTTCAAAGCGGATACTATTTCTCTAGACGAAATTGCAAACCACCACGCGGCTGCAATCAAGCTATTAGACGAAGTTAAGTTCGATCTATAATTTATTACGGTAGGCTTCGGCCTAAGTAAAATGACAACCTCAAGTCGCCATTTTGGCTACTTGGGGTTGTTTGTTATTGGAAAATCACTTTTTGATACAAAGCACCCCGTTGATCCCTTGAGTTATTAGCATCTCACCTTGAAGTCATTAGAGTATATGGGTATAAATAACCCCACCATTAAAAGGATATGAGATGTATTTGCAAATGCATTTGTGTTTCATTAAGCCTCGTTGTAGTTAGGCGATGAAAGAAAAGAATTATTTATGGAACACCAGTAGCGGCATTATTGCTGTATTACTGGTCTTACCGATCTTAGCGATTTTTACGACGGCTGTTGGAGAAACAGATGAGCTATTTTCTCATCTGATGTCCACAGTGATGCCTACCTATGCCTACAATACGGTGGTTTTAGTCATAGGAACCATGTTCCTGTCTTTAGTTTTTGGTATTCCGTCGGCTTGGGTTATGGCAATGTGCCGTGTTCCGGGAGAGCGTGTTTTGCAGTGGGCACTCGTCCTGCCATTAGCAATGCCAGGCTATATTGTTGGCTATATCTTTACCGATTGGTTCGACTTTGCCGGCCCTGTTCAGGTTCTACTGCGAGATCTTACTGGGTGGGGACCCGGTGAGTATTGGTTCCCAGATATTAGAACCTTATCCGGCGCTATTATTGTTCTGTCTCTCGTTCTCTATCCTTATGTTTATTTGCTGTGCCGCGCGGCATTTATGGAGCAAAACGTCTCCTTATTACAATCTGCTCGTTTGCTAAAATGCTCGCCTTGGGAAAGCTTCCGTCGTATCTCCTTACCACTTGTTCGTCCATCAATGGCGGTCGGTTTATCGCTTGTTGCTATGGAGACCATCGGTGACTTTGGTACCGTGAGTTACTTTGCGGTAAATACTTTAACGACTGCGGTTTATGATACTTGGCTAGGCTACTCAAGCTTAACGGCAGCTGCGAAACTATCGGCAATCATGCTGGTTATCGTGATCCTACTGTTGAGCTCAGAGCGATACAGTCGCCGTAAGCAGAAGCTATTCCAGAATCAGTTCAGCAGCCGCGAAGATTTTCGTTACGACCTTTCTGGTTGGAAAAAATGGCTGGCACTATTCTGGTGCTGGGGATTAGTTTGCGTTGCGTTCTTATTCCCTCTTGGCCAGCTCATTATTTACGCCTACAAATATTTTGCTCAAAGCTGGACCCCTGAATTCAGAGAATATGCCATCAACAGCCTTTACGTTTCGGTAGCTGCTGCGATTATTGGCGTGATTATCGCGATGATTGTTAACTTTAATCAACGCGTTAGTCCGAGTAAGAAAAATCAGGCTTATATGCGTCTCGCTTCGATGGGCTATGCCGTTCCAGGCACCGTGTTAGCGATTGGGGTGATGGTACCTGTTTTGTTCATGGATCACTTGGTCAATGACATTGCGAAAGTGATGGAGTGGGGGCGACCTGGTTTGATCTTCTCTGGCTCCATGTTCGCGCTAATTTTTGCCATGGTCGTACGTTTTTCTGCAGTGGCGATTGGCAGTATTGAAAGTAGCTTGAGTAAAGTATCTCCTTCATTGGATATGGCTTCTAAAACCATGGGTTGCAATACCAACCAGATGTTACGTCGTGTTCATTTACCTTTGATTAAACGTGGCGCATTGATCGCTGGCTTACTGGTGTTTATCGAATCAATGAAAGAGTTGAATGCGGCATTGCTGCTGCGTCCTTTCAACTTCGAGACATTGGCGACTTATGTTTATAACTATGCCTCAGATGAGCACCTAGAATTGGCGGCGATGCCTGCTGTATTATTGGTGTTGGTGGGTTTAATTCCTCTGATCATCGTAAACCGTTCCTTGGAGCAGAAAAACTAATGAGTTGTGCATTATCAATTAAAGATCTGACTTGTAAGTATGAGTCGCAAACCATTTTGGAAGCGCTCTCGTTAGAAGTTGAGCATGGTGAAATTGTTTGTCTTCTTGGTGCGAGTGGCTGCGGTAAAACGACCTTACTGAAGGCGATTGCAGGCTTACTTCCATTAAGTAGCGGTGTGATGAGTTTGAACTGTCAAACCATTGATGATGGCGAGAATTGGTTGCCACCAGAGCAGCGTAACATTGGTATGATTTTCCAAGATTACGCCCTGTTTCCGCATCTGACGGTAAACCAGAATGTCGGCTTTGGCTTGAAAGACCTTTCTGAGCAGCAAAAGAAAGACAAAGTTCAAGAGATGCTGGAGTTGGTTCACTTAGATGAGTACGGTGACCGCTACCCACACCAACTTTCAGGTGGTCAACAACAGCGTGTCGCTATTGCTCGTTCTTTGGCGTACAAGCCAGACTTGCTACTGTTAGATGAACCATTCTCAAACATCGATACTCAGGTTCGTCATGAGCTGATTTCTCAGATTCGCAAGATTTTTAAGAAGCAGGGTGTTACAGCTATCTTCGTAACTCACAGCCGTGAAGAAGCGTTCGCATTTGCAGATAAAATGGCAGTAATGAACCATGGTGTGATTGAGCAGTATGGTTCGGCATCTGAGTTGTATTTCCATCCTTCAAGTAAGTTTGTTGCAGACTTTTTGGGTGGCGGTAGCTACCTCAATGCACAGCGTATTTCGGAGCATGAATTTGAAACCAGTTTGGGTATGGTTGAAGCCAAACCGCAAACGGAGATTGAGTTCGGCAATACATGTGAGCTTCTGCTAAGGCCCCAGCATATCCAAGCAAGTTACGAGCAAGATAGTGCTATTTCGGTGCTAGAACAGCAATTTATGGGTGATCACTGTCGTTATGTAATCGAAGCGCATGGTCAGAAGTTATTAGCAACCTCGTCAGAAGCACTTGAAGTGGGTATGCCGGTCAACGTAAAAGTCGATACCAAAGGCGTATTGGCTTTTTAAAGAGATATAACGCGATACTAATCGTTACAAGAATCGCGATAAAAAAGCCCAGCACTTTAATCAAAGTACTGGGCAAGAGTTCTTCACTTATAGGCTTTAACAAGGCAGTGATTTGTTAAGTCCCATACAAAACTGCTGCACTCTATAAGCCTATAGAGAGAGGAAGTCTTTCACTTTTTGAAGAACACGTTCTGCAGTGTCTTTATCTTCCATTTCTGCGAAGATTCGTAGTAACGGCTCTGTTCCTGAGAAGCGAGCAATCACCCAGCCGCCATTCTTGAAGTACACCTTGGCACCATCTTCATAGCTTACTTTTTCAATTTCGTATTCAAATTCAGGCAGTTGCTTCTCGACGTAGATCTTAGTGTAAAGCGCTTCTTTCTCTGAAGGTTTAAACTTACAATCGCCTTCTGCGGTGTAGGCATAGCCATATTTAGAGTAAATCTCATCAAGTAATTCAGACAACTTCTTGCCTGTCACACTGATCATCTCAACCAGTAAGCTTGAAGCAAATACGCCATCCTTACCTTTGATGTGACCACGAATGGTTAAACCACCTGAACTTTCGCCACCAATCAGAGAGTCATCGGCCTCCATTTGTGAGCTGATATGCTTAAAGCCTACAGGAACCTCAAAGCTCTTCTCACCATGATCTGCCGCCACTTTATCCAGTAGGTGTGTGGTTGCGATGTTACGAACGACAGAGCCCTTCCAGCCTTTGTATTCCAGCAAGTAGTAGTAAAGTAGGAGTAGCACTTCGTTAGGGTGAATGAAGTGACCTTTCTCATCGATGATTCCCAAACGGTCAGCATCGCCATCAGTACCAATACCAATGTCATAGCCTTCTGCTGCAACTAAGTGCTTCAAGCGATACAGCGTTGCAGCATTTGGCGACGGCATTAAGCCACCAAAATCTGGGTTTTTGCCATCGTTGATGACGTCGACATCACAGCGACCGTTAATCAGCACGGTTTGCAGAGCGTTTTTCGCCACACCAAACATTGGGTCGATCAGCACGCGTAGATTCGCTTTCTTAATCGATTCAATATCGATGGCATTAATGATGGAATCAACAAAGGCGTTCATCGGGTTGATGATTTCGATCTCTTTGTCATTCAACGCTTGCTCGAAATCGACACGAATAATATCTTCGTTGGTCAGTGTTGCGATTTGCTGTTCGATCTTCTCTGTGATGATCTCATCAGCATCACGGCCACCTTCAATGAATACCTTGATGCCATTGTAATCGGCTGGGTTGTGAGAGGCGGTAATACACGCCGAGTAGGTGCATCCCATCTCTTTTGCTTGGAACATCACGATAGGTGTTGGAACAAACTTATCGATGAAGCTTACTTTGATGTTGTTCGCCGCAAGTACTTCTGCAAACCAACATGCGGCTTTATCGGAAAGGAAACGACGGTCATAGCCGATCACAAACCCATTCTTGGCTGCATCTTCGTTGTTGATGATGTTAGCGAGTGCTTGCGCTACCAAACGGACGTTTTCTCTAGTGAACTCCTCACCAATGAAAGCGCGCCAGCCACCTGTACCAAATTTAATCATTAGAAAATCCTTTTAGTCTCATTGTCTCAAGCCTGTAAAGACTTGAGACAAGAGCTGTTCGTTAAATTGCGTGACTAGCCTAGAACAACGACAACATCGTTCACGCTGCCTTCTGCTTGTACTGGGATAGCGCCTTCAACTGATTCACCATTGATAGTGATAGAGGCAACGCCTTTGCTTACTGCATTCGGGTTTTGCACTGTGATGTTATAAGTCGCGCCACGCCATTGACGAGTAACCTCGAATTCTGGCCAATCAGTCGGGATACAAGGATCAACCGTTAAGCCTTCAAAGCCTGTACGAACACCAAGAATGAAGTTGGTTACCGCGAAGTAAGCCCAACCAGAGGTACCGGTTAACCAAGGGTGGTTTGCACGGCCGTGGTCTTGGTGATCTTTACCCATGATGAACTGCACGTACGAGTATGGTTCTGCGTAACGCGTTTCAATCATGTCGTTTTGGTTGTATGGGTTCAGTGCGTCGTAGAATTTCATCGCACGGTCACCACGGCCTAGTTTCGCTTCTGCTACCCAGGCCCATGGGTTAGGGTGAGAGAAGATTGCGCCGTTCTCTTTTACGCCTTGGTAAACGCGAGTTACGAAACCGATATCATCGTTTGGTGTTGCAAATGAAGGAGAGTTTAGGTGTAGGCCGTATTCTGAGAAAAGGTTCTCATCAACAGCGTCCATCGCTTTCTCACCGCGTTCTTGAGATACAGCACCAGATAGAACGGCTAGCGTGTTTGACTCAAGGTGTACACGACCTTCAGCTTGTTGAGCGGTACCGATCTTGTCGCCATTTTTAGTTAGACCACGGATGTACCAGCCGCCTTCGTCATCCCAAAGGTGCGTTTCACACGCTTCGCGAACGTTAGCTGCCATTTCAGTATATTTCGCAACATCAGCATCGTTATTACGGAACTTAGCAAGATCTAGGAATTCTTGTAGCGCCCAGAAGTGTAGGAATGAAACCATTGAAGATTCACCACCACCTAGGTTCAAACAGTCATTCCAGTCAGCACGAAGGCCTTTACAGATACCCGTTTGACCCACGTATTCAGCAGAGAAGTTCAGTGCCGCTTTCATGTGTTCATAAACTGTCGCCTCGCCACCGTCTGCGTATGGAATCACTTCATCGAAGAAGTCGTGCTCACCGGTTTCCATTACGTATTTGATAATGGTCGGAACGATCCATAGGTGGTCATCAGAACATGTGTCTTCAATGCCGTGGATCTTGTCGTCATCTGACGGTGTTGGAACAACTGTTGGTGATTTTGATGGCTCAACGTCGGCTTTCTCTGGATCGAACCAGTCAGGATCGAACAAGTGTAGACCGTAGCCCGCTTTCACTTGGCCGCGAAGCAGGTCGATAATACGTTTCTTGGTCATTTGTGGGTTGGCATGGGGTACTGAAATAGCATCTTGAGCCGTATCACGGTAACCAAGACCAGTACGACCGCCAACTTCGATGAATGATGCAAAGCGTGACCAAACCACACAGGTTTCCGCTTGGTATAGCGTCCACGTGTTGATCATTGTGTCTAAGCCTTCGTTTGGCGACTTAACTTGGAATTTGTTGCAACGCTCGTCCCAGTGATCTTTGATGCCTTGGAAAGCGGCGTCTACGTTTGCTGTGTCTTGGTACTTCTCACGTAGGCGTTCACCGTTGCCTTTACCGATACCGAGTACATACGCAAAGCGAACTTCTTCACCGGGTTGAATCGTAAATTGCTTGTGCAGAGAACCACAGTGGTTGTAACAAGTTTGAGCGCTGTTAGAACACTTACCGTTTTCAACCGCAATTGGATTTGCTTCATCACGGTACATACCAAGGAAGTTATCACGTTGGCCATCGTAGCTGTCTGGTGAGAAAGTTGAAGCTAGGTAGTAGAAGCCTTCAAAGTCGTTAGTGTTGTAGTACAGGTCGTATTCCAGAACACCTTCTTGGTAAGACGTGCCCGCAGAGTACAAAGACATCTGATGGTTTTGATTGTCTGATTGAATATGGCTGAAAGAGAACTCAACAAACGAGAAAGTGCTGATAGTACGTGGCTTGTCAGTGTTGTTCTTTAATACAACGTCCCAAACTTCTGCATCTTCACCCTTAGGTACGAATAGCGTCTTGGTTGCGGTAATGCCGCTGTATTCACATTTGAATTTTGAGTATGACAGGCCGTGACGAACTTCGTAGTTCGCTTCATCTAGGCTCTTTGCCACTGGTTGCCAAGAGATAGACCAGTAATCACCCGTCTCATCATCACGCAGGTAAACATAGTGTCCTGGGCGGTCAAAGGTGCCGTTTGGACGGAACTTAGTAACACGGTTGTATTCCGGAGAATTGTAGAACGAGTAACCGCCCGCATTGTGCGAAATCACGGTACAAAACTTTTCAGTACCTAGGTAGTTTGTCCAAGGTGCTGGTACATCAGGGCGAGTGATGACGTATTCGCGATTGTCGTTATCGAAATAGCCGTATTTCATTGTCATTTCCTTTTTAACAAACTGCATCTATGCAGCTAATTTTTAAATAGTGATGCTGAGTCGTATCTAACTGAGCACCTTAATTTGAGTCAGCAACCGCTCGATGTGAGTGTCGCTTTGGTTTTGTTTTATTGAGCTTTCCAAGGGTTGCGATAGTCAACATTGAGTCTGTCGAGTAATGGCAGGTGGCCTTTTAGGCGAGATAGGTAATCTAGCCAGTTTCGGTTGTTTTTATGTGTCCAACATCCTTCAGCTAAAGCGCTAATTCTTGGAAATACCATGTAATCCATACGCTTTTGGTTGGTGACGATCTCACACCATAGAGCACACTGAATTCCGCGGATCCGCTTACGAATTGGGTCGGTGTCGGATATTTCAGCAAGCGCTTCGTAGGTATAAGCTTGTTCTAATGGGATTACGGCAGCCCAATCTACGCCCGGTTCTTCCGGTGCATAATCTTGGGTCATATCGAGATAGGTAAATTGTGCCGGTTGCAGCACCACATCAAAGCCTTGGCGAGCGCAATTCACTGCAGCTTCTTCACTGAGCCATGAGTAGATGATGGTCTCTTTACTGACTTTGTCGCCGTGTTGCGCTTCTTCCCAGCCCACCATGCGCTTGCCAAGTTGCTTGAGTTTGTTCTCGGCATAGCGGAATAGGTGGCCTTGTAAGTCTTTGCTGTCTTGATATTGATGCTCTTTCATCAAAGCTTGAGCAGCAGGGCTGTTGGTCCACACACCGGGTGGCACTTCGTCTGCACCCATGTGAATCAATTCGCTCGGGAATAGCTCTGCGACTTCTTCAATAACTGCATCTAGAAATTGGTAAGTACCGGGCAAACCTGGGTTTAGTACATTGTCGTTGTAGTGCTGAATGCTCTTGTATTGAGTGGTATCCGCTTGCTCTACCAGCATGTCAGGCAGTGATTTGATTGCGGCACGGCAGTGTCCCGGAATATCGATCTCTGGGATCACCGTGATGCTGCGTTGCTCTGCATATTCAATGACTTCACGAATTTGTTGTTGCGTGTAGAAGCCGCCGTAGTTTTCCGCAATGTGGGTATATTGCGGCTCTAGTGCATGATCAGGGCCACGCCAAGCGCCAATTTCTGTTAGCTGTGGCAGGCTCTTTATCTCAATTCTCCAACCTTCATCGTCAGTTAGGTGCCAATGAAATACGTTGAACTTGTAGTGCGCCAGTTGATTGATTAAACGCTTCACTTGCTCTACTGAGTGGAAGTGACGAGCGCAGTCTAACATCATGCCGCGGTACTTAAAGCGCGGTTGGTCGGCTATCTTGCAACATGGTAGAGAGAAGTTCTCTGCGTCCAGTTGTTGAACTAGTTGAATCAAGCTTGCCACAGCGTGTGTAAAGCCCGACTGGCTGCCTGATTCAGCAATAATCTGTTGTGCAGTGATGGTCAGTTTGTATTCGGCTTCATCTAACGTCGGGTTGCTGCGAAATAGAATGTTGCCGCTTTCGTCTTTTGAAAGTTCAGCTGAAAGCGCGGTCGAAAGAGACAGCTCAAAGGTCGAGAGCAACTCTTGCTGGAACCAAGAGACTGCCTTATCAGCAAGATGAGATTGAACCTCAATTCTGCAGTCGTTATTTAGCGCGAAGTTACTTAGCGCGAAACTACCTTGCTGAAATTCGATCTGATTAGGCTGAGGAATCAATGCAATCTCAGCAGCGTTAACTTCAGGTATTTGATTGCGTTCACGGTATGGCGAAGCCAGTACTATGGGTGATATCGCGACAGGCAGTACCGATGTTTCTCCATCATTATGTGACTGGATAAAGGCATCGTTAAGGCCATCAGAATAGAAGCGGAATGGTGCGCTTTGAATACTGAATTCAAGGTAGTAATGGTTGTTGGCCTTTAACACTGACGAACTTGGTGTGAATGAGCAAAAGCTGCCAACTTGAGTCAGCTCTCCTTGCGATAAACTCTCTGGAAGGATGAAACGATCAAATGCAAAGTGCAGAGACCAATCTTTTACGTCGAGGTCACTTAAGTTATGTACCGTAAGGCCAAATCGGCAGTTATTTTTTTGTTCAGAAAGAACAGCTAAGTCGATGCGATAATTCATATAACTTCCCTGCTAAGCCTGTTGATACAAGTTGTGTTGTGGTTTTCCGGCAAACATCAATGCGCCTTCAATAGCGTCGAATTGAGGTTTAACGATCCATTGTTGTACTGATGGTGATAGCCAGTTGAGAATACGCTCAGCGATACTTCCCATTAAGCACACCTTGTCAGCGCCTTTTCGATGCAGTGCTAAGACAAACATTTCGATATCAGCCGCGGTTTGCTTGAGCATATCGATAGCCAGTTCGTCACCTTCGTTAGCGAGTTGAAAAATAACTGGTGAGAATTGACCGTAATCCTTTGGAATAGCACCTTTTGACCATTCGACAATGGCATCCACATCATTATTAAAGTGATTCATCACATGTAGAGTCAGCGGGGTTTTGTTGCGAATACCGTCTTCTGCAAGCAAGACTTGTTGAATCAAACGTAAGCCCATGACTGCGCCGCCGCCTTGATCTGAAATCGGAAATTCACGACCGCCAACCACATGTTGCTCACCGTCTTTTAGGAAGATACCGCAAGAACCCGTACCACCGATCATGATTGCGCCGTCTTGGCCATTGTGAGCACCAATGCAAGCGCCATAAGCGTCGGTATTTAGTGTCATGCTTGCGAAAGGGTGTGGTTGAGCCATGAAGTCGAACCATGCTGATTTTTGCTCAGCGCCAGCCAGCGCTAGGCCAACATGCATATTTGAAAAATGGTCTGAGTTGAGTTGCCCTTGTTGTGCCGCTTTTGTGATGGCATCAATAATTGAGCTCATCGCAACATCAACACCCAAAAGGATGTTGCCACTGCCACTTTTCGCTTCACCAATCAGTTTGCCTTGAGCGTCACGAATACGAGCACGACAAGAAGTACCACCACCATCAATACCGACGTAGTAAAGAGTCATTATTATTGCTCCTTACGCTGAGCTAAGAAGTTGAACTGTGCAGCGGTTGCTAATAAGAACCACGCACCATGAGGGATCCATTGCTCACCCCAGCGCCAGTTTTGAAGCATGTCATCTTTTTGTGCTGGTGGATTGAACGCAATGTCTTGTTCATCTTCAAAACCAGCTGTGATGCCATTACAGATACCGCCTTTCGCATTGAAGAAACCAAGCTGAGGCAGGTAGTCTGGGTTGTTATGGCCATGACCATCGAGCATACACATGTGGTATGGGTTGAGGCCCAAGATCCAATCAAGGCTATTTTGTGAAAGCTGGATTAAGCGCTCTTGAAGTTCGCTATCGTTAATGTGCGGTTGAACTAGGTAAGCCATGGTTGCGAGTGAGCCAAGGCGTGCGTTCTCGCCTTGCCACCAATAACCGGTTTCGTTCTGTTGAGCTACGAAGAAGGCATCACGTTTATCACCATCGACAGATTTAACGTACTGTCTTGGGTAGCCGAATGGGTTGGTGACTTTGTCGGTGATGTTGATTTCGAACTGACAAGCTTGTTCAACAACTGTGCGCGCCTGTTCTTTTAGTTCAGCATCGGTTTCGTTGTCGATGTATTCACATAGTGCAATCACCGGAAGGCCAGCTTCTGCTGCGTGAAAGTATGGACGAGAGCCATCAGAGTTTGCCGACCAGAAGTACTCAAATGAATCATCTGACTGTTGGCGAGAGATTAAACGAGTCGCCCAAGTTCTTGCTTCTGATAGGTATTGCTGGTCTTGTGTTACGCGATACAGTTCATTGGCTGCGAGTAGGGCGCAATACTCATCGATGATGTTCTCTTCACCATCGTTTATATACTGTAGGTTGTACTCTTTTAAGTGCCAGTAACCCTTAACCGCCATTTCAAGGTAGGTGTGGCTCGAGTAGCTACCAGAGATTTCAAGCTCAGAAGCTGCGGCTAATGCTGCGATAGCAACACCTGCACCTTGTCGGTAGCCCGCTTGTAAGTCCGTTGATTTATGACCTTCTTGAGTCGCATAAGCGCAGATATCGCGTTGGTTGATATCTTTGCTCCATTTGTCGAATACCGTCATATAGAAGTATCCGTCAGCGTCTTGCATACGCACTAAGAAGTCGGCACCGAACAGAGCCTCTTCCGTTAGACGAGTCATGGAGAATTTCGGGAAGTCTGGGTTATGGCCAGTCAAGCGTACGCTTTTTAGCATGTTCCAAACGACCATCGGAATTTGTTGTGGGTTTAGGTAGTTACCATAAGACAGGTGGCTAAAATACTTACTGACATCACCTGATGCGTCATACCATCCACCGTGGACATCGACGTATCGGTCGGTACCTAGAATTTGTGCTTGTCGATCTTTTTTGTCGAAAATCCCGCCACAGCGTTGTGACTTAAAGTAATGAAGCACATCAGAAAACGTGTGGTTCATTAATAGGTTGCTACCAATCTCAAATACTTCTGAACGCAGGTTGTCAAAACGTAGGTAGTAGCGACCAGATTCAGTGACTGAACTGAAATCAATAGTGAAGAATTGCCCTTGATGCCAATTTGCTACGCGGCCTTGTTTAACCACATCAAAATTTCCGACAGTCATATGGTTGTCAGCACAGACGAGTAGAGCCGTAGTGCTTGATAGGCGAGCTTTCTTAGTTTGTAGGATAGCTTGCTTCGGGCCTGTGGACTCATAGCCAATATGGTTGGTCAATAACAGCATCAATATTCTCCGACAGTCCTAGTTTCTATTGGCTAGGTACTTGAATGTTTTGGATATAAATAGTTAGGGTCCGAAGACCCTAACTTGGGTTTTATTGCTTAGCTTTCGTGTAGGTAACAGCGCACAAAGTGGTTATCAGCGAGCTGCGTAACCCCTGGTAGCTGCTCTTTGCACTTATCCATTGCGTGAGTACATCGGCCTGCAAATGGGCAGCCTGCTGATACTGGTGTCCACAGAGGAATCTCACCTTTGTTGCCTGCAAGTTGCTCGTGGATCGACTTCTTAGGATCTGGAACGGCCGAAACAAGCAATTGGGTGTATGGGTGCTGAGGGTTAGCAATCACGTCATCGGTATCGCCCCATTCCACCATGTGTCCCACGTACATCACCGAAAGGTCTTCAGCGATGTAACGAGCGGTTGCGATATCGTGAGTGATGTAAAGCAGAGACATTTGCTTCTCGAACTTCATCTCTTCCATCAGGTTCAAAACACCGGCACGAATCGATACATCAAGCATTGAAGTTGGCTCATCGGCTAGTACAACTTCGGCACCTACCGCGATGTTGCGGGCTAGGTTGACACGTTGACGTTGGCCGCCAGACAGTTGGTGAGGGTACTTCTTCGCCGTCTCTTTTGGTGGGATCAGGCCCACTTGCTCTAAAAGATCGTAAACACGTTCTTCTAGTTCTCTCTTATTGCCCGGGGTTACCTTCTTGTGGATCAACAGTGGTCGAGCAATGTGGTGGAAGATATTGTGTGTTGGGTTCAATGAACCAAACGGGTCTTGCCATACCATCTGCACGCCTTCACGGTAGTGCATAAGATCTTTTCTGCTTGAGATCTCTTGGATATCACGACCTTTGTATTCGATCGTGCCGCCTGAAGGTGCGTACATTTTTGCGATCATTTTTGCGGTTGTTGATTTGCCTGAACCAGACTCACCAACCACTGCTAGGCCACGGCTTTTGTACATCTTGAATGACACGTCGTTAATCGCACGCATCATTGGGGTTTGAATGGTGGTACTGCTTATTGGGAAGTCTTTTACGACATTCTTGCCTTCTACCAATAATTGACCGAAATCTTTGCTCATAATTGTCTCCAGAATCCTTATTCGCTTTGCTTGTTTTTAGGCGGTCGAGCCGCCTTGTTCGTTATTCACGCAAGCTATAGCTTCCTTTGTACTATTGGGTCACCGTACAGGTGGCAGTTAGACAAATGTCCCGGGTCGATAGAACGCAGCTTGGTTGGCACCTTGGTACACTTTTCATGTACACGGTCACAACGAGCTTGGAAACGACACCCTTCAGGGATCTCTAACAGGTTCAGAGGGTTACCCGGAATACCTGCTAACTTTGTCTTTGGCCCTGTCAGTGGAGGGAAAGAACTTCCCAGCCCTTTGGTGTAAGGGTGGTAAGGGTTTTCTAGAATATCTTGAGAGTTAGCCACTTCGATTAGCTCACCTGAGTACATGATGCCGATGCGGTCAGAGAACTCGACCATCAATGACAAGTCATGGGTGATGAACAGAATTGAGAAGCCAAATTCTTCTTTTAGTGCATAGATCTTTTGTAGGATTTCGCGTTGCACAACCACATCAAGTGCGGTTGTCGGCTCATCCATAATGATCAGCTTTGGATTCAGTGCTAACGCGATAGCAATAACCAAGCGCTGACGCATGCCGCCAGAGAATTGGTGAGGATAGTCACTCAATCGGCTCGGGTGAATATCGACGATTTCAAGTAGACCTTCAGCACGCTGCTTAGCTTGCTCGCGAGTCATGTTGGTGTGACGCATGATTACGTCACAGAACTGCTCTTCCATCGGTAGTACTGGGTTGAGTGCGTTCATCGCGCTCTGGAATACCATCGACATCTCACTCCAACGGAACGACTGCATACGGTCATCACTGTATTCAAGGATGTTCTCACCGTTGAAGATAACCTCACCACCACTGATGTAAGCGGGCGGCTTATGAAGACGCATAAGAGAGAAAGCGACCGTTGATTTACCACAGCCAGATTCACCAGCTAGGCCGAAGACTTCACCTGGAGCGATGTCGAAACTTACGTTGTTACACGCACGAACATCGCCAGACTCTGTGATGTAATCCACGCATAAGTTGCGGATAGAAATTAGTGGTTCAGACATGATTATTTATCTCCGCTCCAAAGTGCATTTTGTGGTGGTAGTTCTGGTTCACGTTCTTCTTTGTCTTGAGCTGCTAGTTTCTTCCAACGCTTCATGCCTTTGTGAGAACGCAGTTGCGGGTTAGCAATTTCATCGACCGCGAAGTTAAGTAGAGCAAGGCCAGTTACAAGTAGTGTCAGTGCGATACAAGGAGCCAGCAGTTCCCACCAAGCGCCAATCAGCATTGATGAAGAGGTTTGAACGTTGTAAAGCATGATGCCCCAGCTGATTGTGTTCGGGTCACCAAGACCTAGGAACGAGATGGTTGCTTCCATCATGATTGCGTACATCACCGAACCGATGAAGCTTGCGCCAACGATAGAGATAAGGTTTGGCAGAATCTCTACGAAGATGATGCGGAATGAAGATTCACCCAAAACTTCAGCGGCTTTTACAAACTCTTTTTCACGCAGTGCTAAGGTTTGGGAGCGAACAACACGGGCACCCCAAGCCCAAGACATAAAGCCGATAACCAAGGTTATGGTGAGTGGCCCTGCCTCACCGATAAAGGCTGCTACTACGAACAGTAATGGGTATTGAGGGATTACCAGCATGATGTTCATTGCGGCTGTTAGAACGTCATCGACACGGCCACCGAAGTAACCTGCAGAAACACCAATAACAGTTGCGAGTAAACATACGGTTAGACCCGCACCAAAACCTACAGCAAGAGATACGCGTGCGCCGTATACCACTTGAGACCAAACGTCACGACCCATACGAGTTGTACCTAGTACGTGGTCTGCCTTTTTAGACATGATCAATGTACGACGGTCGTCTGCTAGATTTTGAGCAACCCAGCCATCAGGGTTAGTTTGTGCAGACTTCACCACGAAACTAGGATATTCGTGTGGGTTACCTGTACGCTTGTCTGGTACATGTTTGGTGATTAATGGAGCTGCAATCGCGCCAAGAATAAAAATACTTAGGATGATGACGCCTGTTAGGGCCATCGGGTTACGCCAAATGAGTTTTAAAAAGTCTTTCATGATTATTTACCACCCTTACGAAGACGAGGGTCAAGAACAACGTAAAGCATGTCTGCAACTAGGTTAAAGAACAGCATGAATAGCGTCATGATAAGCAGCTGACCTTGCAGTACTTGGTAGTCACGAGCGTTAATTGCGTTGAAAAGTACGCTGCCAAGACCTGGGTAGTTAAAGATGATTTCGATAATTAACTGACCGCCGATTGCCATACCTAGCGACATTGACAGGGCTGTCACACTAGGTAGCATCGCGTTACGAGCTGCGTAGTTGAATACCACTCGGTTTTCGCTCAGGCCTTTGCCTTTCGCCATGGTGATGTAGTCTTCGGCTAATAGGTTGATCATGTTGTTACGCATGTTTACTAGGAAGCCACCAATTTGAACAACAGAAGCACAGAACAGTGGTAAGAAGGCGTGGTAAGCGACATCTTTAATGAATGCCCAGCTTGTCCAATCAGGTATAGTACCAGCGGTGTAGGCATACCCTGTTGGGAACCACTTCAAGCCAATTGCAAAGGTAAATAGTGCAATCATCGCGATAACAACTTGAGGAACGGCTTGTAGAATCAGCATCCCTGGCGTTACGAAGGCATCGTACTTACTGCCGCGTTTCCACGCTGCGAAAATACCTAGGATTGAACCAATCGAGAAAGAAAGAATAACTGCGGTGCCGGCTAAGAAAAGCGACCAACCGAATGCTCCACCCAACAGTGTGTTTACAGAAAGTGGGTAGAATTGAATTGATGTACCAAGTTCCCAGCTAAGAATGTTCTTCATGTACGCCACGTATTGAACTAAGTAGCCACCATCAACGAAGCCTAATAGTTCTTTCATTGCAGCAATACGCTCTGGAGTAACTTGTACAGAAGCGTTCGCAAACATCATGGTAACTGGGTCACCAGGCATTGCTCTTGGAATAATAAAGTTTAACGTCGCAGCAACTAATAGCGCGACAAAATAAAATGACAAACGTCTTAAAAAATAACCCATAACTCACACCTTACTCACCCAGATTGTTTCCCTGTTTCTGGATTCAGGTCGCTCCTAGCGAAATTTGGAACGAAAAATCCCCTGACGACTAGCGCCATACTTTCAATTGAGAGTGTGGGGATTTTTATAAGCGGCGTAAGAGGTTACGCCGCAAGGATTGAACGATTACTTATTTAACTGGTTTTAGGTCCAGTACATGAAGTAGACGCTCTGGAATACCAGCCCAAATGTTTGGACGGCCTTTTGGATTTTCTTCGTTCCACCAACCAGTGAAGCGAGTTGTGTTGTATTGGTACATGTAAGCACCAGACATCACAGGGATTGTCACTTGGTCTGCAGCGATGATTTGCTGGATACCGTGTGCAATGTCTAGCTGCTCGTTCTTATCAGCTGTTTTGTAGAAGCTGTTTAGAAGACCATCTAGCTTGTCGTTTTTGTAGAAGTGCATTGCGAAACGAGGCATACCATCACCAGATTGTAGTGATGAGTTGTAAGCACTGTTCCAGTACGTGTATGGATCCGCACCGTGGAAGTAGTTTGTGTATGCTACGTCGTATGTACCTTCAAGCATTGCTTGGTTGTAAACAGAGAAGTCAGGTGTACGAGCTTTTGCTTTAATACCGATTTCGTTTAGCTGTTCTACCGCTAGTTGAACTGTGTTGTTGAAGTCAGTCCAGCCGTTTGGCGATTGAATCATTAGTTCGAAAGACTTGCCTGATGGAGTGTCAACAAAACCATCTTTGTTTACATCTTTGAAGCCAGCGTCAGCAAGAAGCTTCTTCGCGCCTTCAGCGTTGTAAGTGTTGAAGCCTTTGTACTTGTCATGAGTTTTTTCATCAGACCAAGCTTCAAACGCGTAGCCAAGACCCGATGCGAAATCGTTTACAGTACCGCCACCGTAGAATGCGATGTCGATGATAGTTTGACGGTCAAGAGCCATAGAGAAAGCACGACGGAAGTCAACGTTGCTCAATGCTTCATGCTTCGCAGCATCAGGGTGCTTGAAGTTAACGATGAATGCCTGTGTACCTGCTGGCGGGTACCAGTAGTGGTGTTTAGGGCTAGCTGCTGCGTATGTACGATCGATATCTGGAACGAAAGAAGACGTCCAGTCCATTTCACTGTTTACAACTTTACCTAGGAATTGGTCGTTGTTCGCAATTTGTGGAACACGTAGACAGTCAACATCTAGGTTGTCTGCATCCCAGTAGTTCGGGTTTGCACACTGGATGTATAGCTGCGCTGTAAACGTATCGATTTCTGTAAATGGACCAGAACCTACCGGGTTCTCATTGGTAAACGTTGATGGATCTTTAACGTCTTTCCAGATGTGCTTAGGTACTACAGGTACTTTAGCAATCTCGTAAGGTACGTTTGAGTTTGCTTCTGTTAGTGTGAACTTAACTTGGTTGTCGTTCAGTTTTTCTACAGAAGTTACCCAAGAGTTGATACCAGATTGGTCAAGCTCTGGCTTCTCTTTTACAAGGTTGAAAGAAAAAACAACATCATCAGCAGAGAAAGTTTCTCCGTCTGACCATTTAACACCCTTACGAATGTCGAAAACAACGCTCATCAGATCATCTGACATCTTGAAGTTTTCAGCTAGACGGAACACTGGAGTGTTACCGTGCATTTCGTTAAATACTACTAGCGGTTCATACATGAAGTCAGTTGTAGTATGTAGGTTAGTAGCACCAAGGTACGGGTTAAAGTTACGTACGAATGTAGTGTACTCTTTCGGGTGAACGGTCAGTTCACTGCGTTCTGCAGCGGTTGCTACTGATGCAAAACCTGTTGTAGCAGTTGCAATAATTGCTGTTGCTATTGCTGTTTTTTTTATATTGGCAAGCATAGCTGTTCCTTACTATTTGCTTTCATTTCACTAATGGATTGAATGTTATCTGTCGCTAAATTGTTTAGTAGATACACACTCTGGTTAAAGGCCTACCTCTTCTTCGTTGCTCCAGATTCATCGTTGATCTGAGAAGTGGTAAGAGTGGCCTGTAGGCCTTTGGCAGGAGTAAGAAAACACCTTATCGATGAATTAATCAAACTCGTTTCCCGTCAAAAACGTTAAAAATACACAACCCCACGTCATTAACGTCAAAATAGGTTGCTTTGGTGGTTTTTTGTGCGTAATTGTTAAGGTGATGTGACTCGCATTTGGTTTTGAGGTTATTGCTAGTTGTAAGTGGTCACTAACTTTAAAGGCTTTTTATTATAATGCTTTACCCTACGTTGGTATAATTGTAGATCTCGGTCACTTGCCAGTTTTACGTTAAATTTCCCTAGAAAATTAAATCTGCCGTTCTGTTGTGACTCGCTTCTCAAACTGCAACAAAGAGTCAGATATGATTGAGAATAGAACGAAAAGTACTGACGGTTACGAGCTCACACTGTACGTAATTGGCGTGAATTCCTCCTTGTTTAAGGGCGTAAAAAAAGTGCGTTGCAAGCTATGGGATTCTACTTTTTGTGATTATTAGGCGTACAAAAAAGCCCACGCTAGGTGGGCTCCATTATTCAAAGTATCGTGATGTTGGTTCAGGGATTAACTGGTCAGTAGTTTCTGAAGTTTATCTCTTAGCATCTCAATATGGGTTCTTTCTGGCGTCTGTTCTTTACAGTGTTCCAGTATGAATTCGATTGAGCTCAGTACCGTTCGCCAGCGAGGGGTTTTCGGTAGGGTTTCTACGCGTAGGTATTTGTCTAGCGTTCGAGTTTGCAGCGTACTGCGGTCTAAGTAGACGCGCCACAAGCCACTCTTCTCGGCGAAAGCAAACTTGGTTTCACCAGTCACCGATTCCCAGTAGATGATGGCATTCGTCATCGCATCGACCAGTACCTCACGCATTAACTCTTGCTTGTTTTTACCTTCACCGGTTGCCTTGTCAGCAAGACGAGTAAATTCTCCGCCAAGCTCTTTCAGCTGCTGTAACTTATCTTTGTCGCCTTCAAAGGCATAACTAGAGAGAGCCTCAACCGCCGTTTCAAGGTTATTGATTCGGTTTGAGTTAACACCACCACCTACATTAAAGATATACATGGTGTCGAGCCCTGAGCCTTCAGGCAGCTTAAGGATGTCACTTGGTATGCGCTGACGTGTGTCATCTATATAGATATCAATGTCACCGCAGTAGTGGGCTTGTTCTACCTTAAGGTATTTAGGTGCAATGATCTCGTCAGCCATTGAGCGTTTGAGTTGTTCTTGTCCGCGTCTGAATAGCTTCGCCGCAGCTTCGTTAGCAAAGCGAATACGTTGGTCGTCACGAATACAGATGATGGCTTCAGGTGCCGATTCTAGTTGCTCTAATAAGCGGCCTTGAGTTTCTAACAAGTTAGCCTCAACCATCGCTCTATGTTTGAGCTCGAGTTGCAGTTGGTCGTTTTCAAGGCGTCTTTGTTCAGCTTTGCTTGCTGATAGATGTGCTGTAATTCGAGCCGCTAGTTCTTGTTTGTTGAACGGTTTAGACAAGTAGTCATTGGCGCCAGCTTCGAAACCTCGAACACGGTCTTCTGCTTGGTTGAGTGCCGTTAGCATGATGATTGGCAACTGAGCATGATCGTATTGCTTACGCAGTGCTTCACAAACCTGATAGCCGCTCATTCCTGGCATCATTATGTCGAGCAGAAGCAGCTCTGGCTTCTCTTTCTCAATCAGTTCAATGGTTTCAGGGCCATCACATGCAGTACGTACTCGATAACCTTCTAACTTCAAGAAGCTGTCTAATACTCGCAGGTTAACCGGCTCATCATCGGCGATAACCAATAACGGGCCATCTGGGTTTTCACTGATAACACTATTTTCTTGTTGGCTGTTATCAATTAAATCAGGCGCTTGGAAGTGCGAGTAGTGACCTGATTCGTTGTAACTGTCCAGCTCATCTTGAGTAGCTAGGGGCAGGGTAAAGCTAAACGTAGTGCCGAGCATTGGTTGGCTACTAACGTACAGTGAACCGCCCATTAGCTCGATCAACTGACGACTGATCGATAATCCAAGCCCTGCACCTTGGCGGTAGTTACTCGCATCTTGGCCTGCTTGAATCAATGGCTCAAAGATGTGCTCAAGGTACTCGGCCGGTATACCTTGGCCAGTATCGACAACTTGTACACGAATGTTGTCATCGATAACGCTGGCAGAGATAACAATTTTACCTTCTGAGGTGTACTTGATGGCATTGCCGACCAAGTTATACATCACTTGCTCAAGTCGTTGAGGATCCGATGAAACCAGACCTAAATCACTTGGGACTTGGTTAATAATACGGATTGGCTTATTGCCCAATAGGTGATGAGACAACTCTAGGACCAAGCTGGTGGCTGCCGACAAATCAACGGCTGATTTCTTAATATCTAAGCTGCCATAGCGCATCTTGTGATAATCAAGCAGATCATCAACCAAGGTCGCCAATCTCTGACCGCTATTGATGATGATATCCAACTGATATTTCTGATTAGCAGGAATAGGGCCGTTAGCTCCAGATATCAACGCTTCAGCGATACCCACCATGCCATGCAGTGGTGTTCTCAATTCATGTGAAGTAGTCGCTAAGAACTCATCTTTGAGTTTATTTGCCAGTTGTAACTCTTCGTTTTGCTTTTGAATGGTCTTAAGGTTGTCCTCAAGCTCATCGTTTTGGCTTTTGATGAGCTGCATTTTTTCACGAATAGATCGCTGCATTCTTTCGAAGCTCACCGCGAGTCGGCCTATCTCATCTTTGCGCTCGGTATTGATCATGGTTTCATCGAGATCACCCGCCGATACTTTTTCGGCAGCCCACGTCAGTTTAAGCAGTGGGGATGTGATGAAGTTAGACAGATAGTGCGATGCAACGACTACCAGAATGATCGCCGTTAGCATCACGATCACGAAGATCTTTTCTAACTGATGAATACGGGCAAACGCCTCTTTCTCTGGCAGCTCTACGACAAGAGCCCATGTTGCGTATTTCAGCTCAATTGGCGTATATGCCGCGATGATCGCTTGATCTAGGGTGTTGTCGAAGGTGCCAACCGCTGTTTCGCCAGCCAATGCTTTATCGACAACATCTAGGCTCAAGTTGATAGATTCTTGTGAATGAGCAAGGCTACGCGGCAGGTGATCATCACCTACAAGCAGCGTTTGAATATTCGAACTCTTGTTGAGATCCGCAATCAACTTAGTAATGCCGTTGATTGGTAGCCTAAACATCGCGTAACTGTGTAGGTAGCCTTGTTGAACGATAGGTGCGCCTAGCCATGCGGTCTGTTTGCCATTCTCGTCTTTAAAGTCAGAAACGATAACCGGCGTGTAATCTTCGTTAGATTTGCGTCGGTCGGTTACGTCTTTGGCTAGTCGTTGAAAGGTAATACCTAGGTTGGAGTCCTTGTATTTTCCTGTCAGCAGATTGGTGCCGTAATCGTCATTTTTAAAGACGGAATAAGCGACGTTACCGTTGATATCAACTAAGAGAATATCGTCAAAATCAGAGCGTTTAAGCAGTTCTAGGTAAGCATTATGGTAGCGCTTGTGGAGCAGGCGATAACGCTCGCTGCCAATAAAGCTGCTGGATTCAGGGAGGATCGACGTTTTGATTTGATCGCCAGAGCCTTGAATATAGCGCTGCTGTGCATTACTGCGTGCCTCGTCAATATCTAACCCCAATCGTTGAAATGCATTGATCAAACCATAAAATCGCCCGCCACTGGCATTGGCCAATTCTGAGCGAACAAAGCCCATCACTTGGGATTCTTGAGCTTGTAGGTAATCGACAATTTGCTGCTGCTTAGTATCACGAACCGAAACAAGGTGTGAGGTGCTTTGTTCCTGGAGATCCTGACTGTGCGATTGGAGGAAAAATATCGCGATAAGTGTCACAGGGGTAATACTGAGGACAAGAAATGCCAGCATTAGGGTATTTTGAAGGCGCTTAAACTTCTGCTTACGATAGAATCTAAACATAAATTGGGTACTACTTTCCTTTGATGTACTGCTAAAAGGGGCGAAAACAAGTACAGAGAATAGAATTAACGGGTTCCAATTTAACGAAATTAACGAGTTTTTTTACTTTGACAAGTAAGTGGTATTTAAAGCGTGTGCAAAAGCTCATTTTTATAGAGTTTTGACAAAAATATGAACAGACAGCGCAGATAATGACCCTGCGCTGTGCTAGAGAGGTTATTTGTTTGCGTGATAGATCGCGAATTTAGTGGTCTTATTTAGAGTCGCGCATTTTCCAAACGCTTGTTCAATAATTGGAATGTATTTTAAGAAACTATTCGCAACAATAATCATCTCACCAGAACGCTTCAAATGCTTAGGAGCCTGAGCAAGTAAGGTCTCAGTCGCGCTGTAGCTTGTATCCAAACCAGAATGGAATGGTGGGTTACTGATGATGAATTGGTAGTCTTTTGATGTGTCGGAATAGACATCTGAGGCGAAGACATTTCCCGTTAAACCGTTCGCTTCTAACGTAGCTTGGCTTGATGCCACGGCAAATGCACTGATGTCGCACATTTCTAGATCGATATCAGGGTGACGAGATGCCATTACCGCGCCCAATACGCCTGCACCACAACCAAAATCCAGTACCTTGCCTTTCAGCTTTGGTAGAGTATCAAGTAGCAGTTGGCTACCTACATCAAATTGGCCGTGACTAAACACACCTGGAAGGCTTTTTACAGTCAGTGATTGCTCACCAATGTTAACCGTATAGGTTTTAAACCAGTCTTGCAGGTTAAAGGCTTGTGGATGCTCGAAGCATTGACCCCAGTAGAAAGAGCAACGGCGCGCTGAATCGTATTTCACGACTTTGCCGTAAGGAGCGAACATCTTCTCGATACTTTTAACACCAGAACGATTCTCGCCAACTACGACAATCTCGGTATCTTTACCTAGTTTGGCAAATAACATCGCCAACAGAAATTCCGCTTCCGCTTTAGCCTTTGGCCAGTACAACATCACTAAGTCGGCTTTAGTCTCTTCGGTAAACTCCGCACCATAAAAACGTTGGATGGTGTTGTAGCCTTCTAATTGACGGTAGTAGCTGTAATTAGAAGTAAACACAGAGACAGATTCACAATGCTTCGCTAACTCAACAGGGAACAAGTCTTCTGCCTCACCGGCAACTAAAACATGTTTGCCTTCAAAGTAGGCGAGTTGGCGTTGAGCAATCTGGCTTGGTGCAATATAAGCTGACATAGGACACTCTGTTGAATCGTTAGCAAAAAATGAGGGCGGATTTTCGCATAATCCGCCCAAAGCTTGAAGTGTTTAATACGGGTTCGCCAATCAAGTTGACGTCAAGTTCGTTAACTCTTGTCTTGCTGGTTTAAAAAGTCCTTAAACTCTTCATCGTAGATGTTGAATAGGACAATGGTAATCGCAAAAATCAATGGTCCGTAGATAAGACCAATTAGGCCAAACAGTTGAATACCACCCAATAGTGAGAAGAAGATCATCAGGGTATTCATGCCTGCACTGCCTTGCATTAGCAGCGGACGCAGAAGGTTATCAATTGAACCAACAATCGCTACACAGTAAACCGTTAGGAAAATCGCCCACGTGGTATCACCAGTTAGGAACAAGTAGGTTGCTGCTGGAATCCAGATTAATGCGGTACCCACAACTGGGATGAAAGAGGCAAAGCCCATCATAGTACCCCAAAATAGACCTGGGAAACCGGCAATCCACATACCTAAACCGCCGGCAAAACCTTGCGCTATTGCGGTTAAGAATGAGCCCATTACTGCTGATTTAGATACTTGTTCTATCTCTGTTAGAAGTTTGTCTTCTTGGCTACGAGACAGCGGCAGAATATGACGAACCACACTGATGATTTTGTCATGATCTCTTAATAAGAAGAACAAAACGAACAGCATCAAGAAGAAATCCATCAAGAAATTGGTTGCGTCACCTAAGATTTTGGCACTGATACCAACTAGCTTAGAACCAAAGCTGGTCGCAAACTCACCGACTTTTTGTGCGATGGCTTGGGGCTCAATGTTGTCGAAAGGCAGGTAGTTATTCACAAATGACAGCGCTTTGACCACTAACGGATGAGCAAACAGAGTCTGAATGCCACCGTGGGTCACCCATTGGTAAGTATTCTGAGAGAACAGAGAACCTTGCTGAACAATTGCTGCGAATACTGCCAATAAAGGGATAACAATAATGAAGGTCAGTATGATACAAGACAGCAGAGAGACGATGTTTTCTTTATTCGGGAGCTTTTTTTCAAGCCACTCATGGATTGGGAACATCAATAGTGAAATGATAAAGGCCATCACGATAGAGTTAACGTATGGCTCGATAAGCAAGTAACAAGCATAAGCCGCCGCGAGTAGGGCAATGATGATCACCCAGTGGCTGGAATTGATTTTGAGTTTTTCTGACACGGTAATGGTCTCTATATTTGCGTTCTGAGTTTATAATGGCTGCAAAACAGAGAGTTAGCAATGAGGAGTTTTGATAATGGGATGCTGTAATAAAGATAAGAAATGCCAAGACGAAGAACAGCAAACAAAAAAAGAGATCCCTTGGTTCAGAATGTTCCTTGGTACCTTGATGTTGTTGGTTTTTCTTTTCTGGGAACGTTAATCGCTTTTGGTTCAGCTTTAGCCTTAGTCGACGGCTAAATAAGCTGTCATATTTTTTGGCTGGTGAGCGCGATATATAAAAAGGGCTGCATTTAATGCAGCCCTAAATTCAATCGGTTAGCGACTTATAAAGTGCTTTCGATTATTTGCTTTCAGCAGCAATGATCGCAAGAGAGCGGTCAGCAGCTTCTAGTGTTGCATCAAGTTCTTTTGAACCATGAGCAAGAGAAGTAAAGCTTGCTTCGAATGCTGAAGGTGCAAGGTAAACACCGTGATCTAACATTAGGTGGAAGAAGCGCTTGAAGCGTTCTACATCACACTTAGTTACATCTTCGTAGCACGTCACAGTTTCTTGGTCAGTGAAGAAGAAACCAAACATACCGCCAACTTGATGAACTAGCATCGGGATGCCGTGCTTGTCAGCAAGTTGCTTGAAGCCTTTTGCCAACTGCTTAGTTTTTGAAGCTAGACGCTTTTCGTTGCCTTCTTCTCGTAGAAGGTTCAAACATGCGTAGCCAGCAGCCATTGCCACAGGGTTACCTGAAAGCGTTCCTGCTTGGTAAACTGGGCCCGTTGGTGCGATGTATTGCATCACATCTTTACGGCCACCGAAAGCACCCACTGGCATGCCGCCGCCAATCACTTTACCAAGACACGTTAGGTCAGGCTTGATGTTGTAGTAAGCCTGAGCACAACCTTCAGCAACGCGGAAACCTGTCATTACTTCATCAAAGATTAGCAATGCACCTTCTTGGTCACAGATTTCACGTAGACCTTCGTGGAAGCCTTCGACAGGAGGGATACAGTTCATGTTGCCCGCTACTGGCTCTACGATGATACAAGCGATCTCGCCTTTGTTTGCTGCGAAGATTTCACGAACTGAATCTAGATTATTGAAGGTTGCTGTTAGTGTTAGTTTCGCAAAATCAGCTGGTACGCCAGGAGAGCTTGGTTGACCTAAAGTCAGTGCACCAGAACCTGCTTTTACAAGTAGGCTGTCTGCGTGGCCGTGGTAGCAGCCTTCAAACTTAAGAATTTTGTCACGACCAGTGAAACCACGAGCTAGACGAATCGCACTCATTGTTGCTTCTGTACCTGAGCTCACCATACGTAGCTGTTCCATCGATGGAACCATCTCAGATACAAGTTCAGCCATTTTGATTTCAGTTTCGGTTGGAGCACCGAAGCTAAGGCCGCGTTGAGCTGCTGCAATCACAGCATCACGAATAACAGCGTGGTTGTGACCAAGGATCATTGGACCCCAAGAGCCAACGTAGTCGATATACGCTTTACCATCAGCATCAAAAATAAGTGGGCCGTCAGCGCGTTCAACGAAGATTGGAGAACCACCTACGCCATTGAATGCACGAACTGGAGAGTTTACGCCACCAGGAATAGTTTGCTGTGCTTTTTCGTATAGCTCTGCTGATTTGGTCATTGATATATCCTCTTTTGACTGTCGGACCAATTGGCACGCATTGTACCTATCCACAATCCAAGTAGGAATGCTTTCGCCCAGATAATCACCCGAATCTGGTTGTTTTGTGTGGTTACACGTTTTAATTGTTAGATATTAGCGAGTTTACAGCAGTAAAAGGACCGATCCGGTGGTGAATACTTGAACGTTTCAGTCAGGTATTAGATAATCATCAGAATATAAGAAAATACTCAACAACTATGGTCTCGAATTAGATTTGTATCATGTTGTTTTTGACACAGGTAAGAGAGGTTGTCGTGAGCGAAGTAAATATCCCATTGTCTTTTTCTGATGCAGCAGCTACCCGCGTACAAACGCTAATTGCTGAAGAAGAAAACCCAGAACTAAAACTACGTGTATACATTACAGGTGGTGGTTGTAGTGGCTTCCAATACGGCTTCACATTTGATGAAAAAGTAAATGATGGCGACACTACGATTGTAAACAGCGGTGTAACGCTGGTTGTTGATCCAATGAGCCTACAATACCTAATGGGCGGCATGGTTGATTACACTGAAGGCCTAGAAGGCGCACGCTTCTTTGTGAACAACCCGAACGCTACAACAACATGTGGTTGTGGCGCATCATTCAGCGTATAGCATGAGTTGAAAATAGCTTGAGCTCAAAGCTGTATTAGATACATTTCAAACGCCGAACTTATGTTCGGCGTTTTTGTTTTTACTTAGTAACTTATTACTTTTCAAAGCATTCCTCTCATTTTTAGTACACGGCATATTTTTTAAACTGTCGATAGCGTCCAACTTCGTTGAGGATTGGTCTGTTAAGGTTACCTTTGTGCATAAGGAAGTTGCACATCACGCTATTAAGCCAACTAGCGCGCCTGAATGACATCGGACAAAAGGATTTGTTATGCCCACTCTATTTTCTAACTCACCACTTTTTCAGAAATTGAAGCAGCCGTGGCTGGTTTCTCTGACTCTAGTCGTGTTGTTGTCGATCTGGCTTGGTTTAGGCGTAGGGCAAGCAGAAGAGTCACCTGAAAAAAAGGCAACAGAAATTCCGCTGGCTAAGGTTTCCTTTCAAACCTTCACCTCATCACCGACCTTTAAAACGATTGATCTCTATGGAAGAACGGCGCCCGATAGGCATGCTCGTCTAGGTGCAGAAGTCGCGGGTAAGATTGTCAGATTGAATGTTGTTAAGGGGGGGATGGTTAAAGCAGGACAAGCCATTGCCCAGATAGATAAGGGTGATTTAGAGATTCAACTAGAGCGAGCATCTGCGTTATATCGCTTGAAGCAGAAAGAGTTCAAAGCGGCGCAGTCACTGAAGAAAAGAGGACTGCAAGGTGAAATCGCCTACACCACAGCTGAGGCTTCATTAACAGAATCAAAAGCCATGATGCGCAATGCGGAATTGGCTTTAAAGAATACTGTGATTACTTCGCCTTTTTCGGGTGTGGTTCAAGATTTGATGGTGGAGCTCGGTGATTTCGTTAGTGTTGGCGATCCTGTTGCTGGCGTGATTGACCTCGATCCTTTGGTTATTGAGGCGGATGTCAGTGAGCGTCATATCCAACATTTGCTAGTCAATCAATCTGCTTTGGTTCGTTTGTTAGGGCGAGAAGAAGCGGAAGGCCGTTTACGCTATGTTTCTCGTATCTCTTCTGTTGCTACTAATACCTTCCCAATCGAGATAGAAATCGATAACTCTAAAGGCCTATTACCAGCAGGTGTCAGTGCCGAAGTTAAACTCAACCTAGAAACAAGAGATGCAATAAAGATAACACCGGCGATGCTAGCATTGGATGAGGCGGGTAACCTAGGGGTCAAAACCTTGGTTTCAGTCGATGACTCACCAACGGTGAAGTTTGTAGGCATTCAGCTAGTAAAGGCCGAACAAGATGGAGTGTGGCTCACGGGGCTAGGTCAACGCGTCGATATCATCACAGTAGGCCAAGGGTTTGTGCGTGATGGTGATTCGGTGATTGCTGTTGAGCAAGTCGCTGAACTCTCTAACGTAACCGCAGAGTAGGAGATAACCGATGTATTCAATTATTGATGCAGCCTTGTCTCGTGCTCGAACAATGCTCTCCCTTTTAGCGTTAATCCTTGTAGCCGGTGTCGTCACCTATATCACGATACCTAAGGAATCGAGCCCAGACATTACCATCCCAATTATCTATGTTTCGGTCGGGCACCAAGGGATCTCGCCAACGGATGCAGAACGTTTATTGGTTCGACCTATTGAGCAAGAGCTGAGGTCGATTGAAGGCGTAAAAGAGATGACAGCAACCGCAGCAGAAGGGCATGCCTCTGTTGTGTTGGAGTTTAATGTTGGCGTCGATCTCACCAAAGCAATGGCCGATGTGCGTGACGCGGTTGATCTGGCTAAACCAAAACTACCAGAAGACAGTGACGAACCGACCGTAAATGAGGTGACGCTGGCTTCTGAGCAACCTGTTTTGTCTGTTGTGCTATTCGGTACCGTTCCTGAGCGCACCATAGTGCAAATTGCCCGAGAGCTTGGAGACAAATTAGAAAGCTATCGCCAAATCCTTGAAGTCGATATTGCGGGCGATCGCGCTGACATCGTCGAGATCATTGTCGATCCGTTATTGATGGAGAGCTACAGCTTAGATCAAGCGGATATCTATAATCTGATCGCTCTGAACAATCGAGTGGTGGCCGCAGGTTTTGTTGATACTGGCTACGGACGTTTTTCTGTCAAAGTCCCTTCGGTATTTAACTCCTTAAAAGACGTGCTTGAGTTGCCTATTAAAGTGGATGGCAAGCAGGTGGTCACTTTTGGCGATGTCGCTACGGTTCGTCGAGCGTTTCGAGATCCTGAAAGTTTTGCTCGTTTAGATGGCAAATCTGCGGTGGTGTTGGATATCAAGAAGCGTGCAGGTGAGAACATCATCGAAACCGTTGAGCTAGTCAAAGCGGTAATGGCTGGTGCTCAGCAGCAAGCGGAATGGCCAAATAACCTGTTGGTCAAATACACCTGGGATGAATCTAAAGATGTGAAGATCATGCTTAATGATCTGCAAAACAATATCTTATCCGCCATTATTCTGGTGGTGATCGTTATCATCGCGATTCTTGGTGTGCGTACCGCTTTGTTAGTGGGTATTTCCATTCCAGGCTCATTCCTAACCGGGTTATTGGTTCTTTCGGTGTTTGGCTTAACCGTCAACATCGTAGTGCTGTTCTCTCTGATTATGGCGGTGGGGATGCTAGTAGACGGTGCGATTGTGGTGACCGAATTTGCAGACAGGCGAATGCAAGAGGGTGAAGGGCGCAAAGCCGCTTACCGAGATGCAGCGAAACGGATGGCGTGGCCGATAACCGCATCGACTGCCACAACCTTAGCCGCATTTGCTCCGTTACTGTTTTGGCCTGATGTGACGGGCGAATTTATGAAGTTCTTACCACTAACTCTGATCGCGACTTTAACTGCATCATTGATCATGGCGTTGTTGTTTGTGCCCGTGCTGGGCGGTTTGATTGGCAAACCTCAATACGTATCGTCTAAAAGCCAAGCTCGAATGGTCGCACTGCATAATGGTGACTTTTCACAGGCTACTGGTTTAACCAAGGCTTACTACCACACGCTTTCTTTAGCGATTAAACACCCCTTTAAGATTTTGTTCAGTGCGGCACTGCTCGCGGTTGCAGTTGGTTTTACTTATTCAAAAGCGGGTCTAGGTGCAGAGTTCTTCCCAGAAGTTGATCCGCCATTCTTTAATGTCAAAGTTCGCTCGCATGGGGATCTGTCTATCCAAGAAAAGGATGACATCATGCGTGATATTGAACTGATGATGCTCAATCATGATGAGTTCGATACCGTTTACACGCGTACTGGTGGTGACGACCAGATTGGTTTGATCTCAATTACGCCTGTTGACTGGCAATATCGACGCAGCGTTAAGGCGATTATTGATGAGTTGAAGGTACAAACCGATCAATACGCTGGTGTTGAGATTGAATATAAGTTCCCTGATGCTGGGCCTCCGGTTGAAAATGACTTAGTGATTGAGCTGTCGGCAAGAACTCCAGAGCAGCTCAATCAGGCTGCAAAAATTGTGAGAGGTTGGGCTGATGGAAATAAAGCACTGACCAATATCAGCGATACTGCGAGTAAAAATGGCATCGATTGGAAGGTGGATATTCGCCGCGACGATGCTGCGCGCTTTGCAGCTGATGCGACCTTAGTGGGTAATACCGTTCAATTCGTGACTAATGGTCTCAAGATTGGTGATTATCTGCCCGATGACTCTTCAGAAGAGGTCGATATCTTGGTGCGCTACCCTAATGATAAGCGTGATATCGGGCGCTTCGACCAGCTTAGGGTGAAAACGCCAGCAGGTTTAGTACCTATTACTAATTTCGCTCAGATCGTTCCCGACCATAAGCAAGACACCATTAAACGCCTTGATGGCAAGCGTGTGGTGAACATCATGGCGGATATGGAAGAAGGGTATAACCTTGCTCTCGAACTACCAAAGATCGAACAAGCATTGAGTGAGCTAGGGCTGCCGAGTAGCGTGGAATTTCGCATCCGTGGTCAAAACGAAGAACAAGAAAACTCGTCAGCCTTTTTACAAAGTGCTTTCTTGGTTGCTTTGGCGGTAATGGCTTTGATTCTGATTACTCAGTTCAATAGCTTCTATCAAGCGTTTTTGATTCTGAGTGCGGTGCTGTTCTCAACGGTTGGCGTGTTCGTTGGCTTACTGATCTTCCAACGTCCGTTTGGCATCGTGATGTCGGGAATTGGGGTAATAGCGCTCGCCGGCATAGTCGTGAACAACAACATCGTGTTGATTGATACTTATAATCAGCTCATCAAAAGAGGCTTGGACAAGCGAGATGCGATTCTAAGAACCGGTGTTCAGCGTTTAAGGCCAGTAATGCTCACGACGGTTACGACTATCTTAGGTTTAATGCCGATGGTGTTAGAGATGAACATCGACCTGATTAATCAAAAGATAGAGTTTGGCGCGCCAAGTACACAATGGTGGTCACAGCTTGCGACCGCTATTGCTGGTGGTTTGGCGTTTGCCACGGTGCTGACTTTAGTATTAACCCCTTGTTTGTTAATGCTTGGACGGAACAACAAACCTGAAAAACAGTAGCTAGTTGTGGTATGTGAGCATAAAAAAGAGCGCCTTGATGGGCGCTCTTTGCATTTTTCTATTTTGCAGTGAAGCTACAAACGCCTAGTTAGTCGCTAGTAACTGACCGTATCGCTCAAGGTTTCTTAATCGAATCTCTGAGTTGGCAATAAAGGTTGCTTTTGCTTTACCAGTTAACGACTTGGATTGAGGCAATTTCACGGTACGCGCATTTTTATGTACGCCATTAACCAAGAATTCATAATGTAAGTGCGGGCCAGTCACACGGCCTGTACCGCCCAAAGTACCAATGGTTTGGCCTTGTTTTACGCGCTGACCGGTTTTCACCATACGTCGCTTCATGTGCAGGTACTTGGTGATGTAGGTGTTGCTGTGGCGGATGAACACGTAGTTACCATTGAATTGGTTGTAACCTGACTTCTGAACAATACCGTCACCGGCTGCCCAGATAGGCGTGCCAACAGGGGCTGCGTAGTCAGTACCGCGGTGAGCTCGAATCTTACCGGTTACTGGGTGTCTCCTGGTAGGGTTAAAGTTCGATGTTACGCGACGAAAATCAATTGGTGAGCGCAAGAACGCCTTCTTCATCGCACGACCATTTTCATCGAAGTAGTTGCCGCTTTTATCATCCAATACCGCGGTAAATGAATCGCCTTGGTTTTTGAATACGGCTGCCATGATCTTACCGCGACCAACTACTTCACCTTCAACCACTTTCTCTTGGTATAAGATTTTGAAGCTGTCGTTCTTACGAATATCTAACGCAAAGTCGATATCCCAACCGAAGATGCCCGCCAGTTCCATAATTTGGTTTGCGGTTAAACCTGCGCTGACGCCAGCGTTCCAGAAGTTAGAGGTGATGTTGGCTTCGGCATAATTGTATTGGTATACCACTTCTTTTTTGTCGAAACTTGATGAGAAAGAATCGCCAGATTTAGTGATCTTGAAGCTTTCAAACGCACTAAGTTGTCGTTTTAACTGAATAAGGTCGTTGTTTTCATCAAAGCCGAACTGCAAGACATCACCAGGTCTTAGGTTAGACAGCTGCTTCTTAATATCATTATTGGTATTGAGTAGCGTGATCAGCAGACGGTATGAGAGGCCAATACGTTCAAATAAAACAGAGGTGCTTTCGCCAGAGCGAACGGTGTATTTCTCCCAATTGAGCACTGCCGTCGGTGGAGCGTCACTTGAGCTAATAAGTGCAGAGGCATTGATAGTCAGTGGGTAATGTTTTCCCACAACTAAAGCGCCCGAATCGTCACGCAAACTGTTGACGTCGGGGAGTAAGAAAATCGCGACGAAAATTATGGCACTAAAAAATGCGATAAAAGCCCGGTGCAAAATAGGAAGGCGTGCAAAAATAGACAACATGTTCCGGTTCGTTCTGTAAATATTATGAAAATCGACGACGGAATAGTGTAACTGGTTTCAAAATACATCGCTATTCAAGTAAGATGTCTAATTAATGTATTTTTGCCAAATCTGTGGGAGTGAACAAGAATGGCGAGTATTGAAGCTGCACTAGCCGAGATCAAACGTGGCGTAGAAGAACTGATTCCAGAAGACGAACTGATTGCAAAACTAAAAGAAGGTCGTCCTTTACGCATTAAGCTGGGTGCCGATCCAACAGCTCCAGATATCCACCTAGGCCATACGGTTATCTTTAACAAGCTTCGTGCTTTCCAAGAGCTTGGTCATGAAGTGACATTCCTTATCGGTGATTTCACTGCAATGGTTGGTGACCCATCAGGTAAAAACTCAACACGTCCACCGCTAAGCCGCGAAGACGTATTGAAGAATGCTGAAACTTACAAAGAGCAAGTATTCAAGATTCTAGATCCTGCGAAGACGCAAATTCGTTTCAACTCTGAATGGCTATCTGAGCTTGGCGCTGAAGGCATGATTCGTCTTGCTTCTAACCAAACTGTTGCTCGTATGCTTGAGCGTGATGACTTCAAAAAGCGTTACGCTGGTGGTCAACCGATCGCAATCCACGAATTCATGTACCCACTTCTACAAGGTCACGACTCTGTTGCACTAGAGAGCGACGTTGAGCTTGGCGGTACTGACCAGAAGTTTAACCTTCTAATGGGTCGTGAACTGCAAAAAGCAGCAGGTCAAAAACCACAAGCGGTACTAATGATGCCACTACTTGTTGGTCTAGACGGTGTTAAGAAGATGTCTAAGTCTGCGCATAACTACATCGGTATTAGCGAAGCACCAAGCGAGATGTTTGGTAAGATCATGTCTATCTCTGACGATCTAATGTGGAGCTACTACGAGCTGCTGTCTTTCCGTCCTCTTGAAGAAGTTGCGGAACTGAAAGCTGGCGTTGATGCAGGTAAGAACCCGCGTGACGTTAAAGTGCTTCTTGCTAAAGAGATCATCGCTCGTTTCCACAGTGAAGCAGATGCTGAAGCCGCTGAGCAAGAGTTCGTTAACCGTTTTGCTAAGAACCAAGTTCCTGATGAAATGCCGGAGTTTGAATTCGAAGCAGGCCTGCCAATTGCGAACGTTCTAAAAGAAGCGGGTCTTGTAAACTCGACTTCTGATGCGATGCGTATGATCAAGCAAGGCGCTGCTAAGCTTGAAGGCGAGAAGATTGAAGACAGCAAATTCGTGCCTGAAGCAGGTACTGCCGTTTACCAAGTAGGTAAGCGTAAGTTTGCTCGTATTACTATTAAGTAATAATGCACATCAATAATTGAACCAAAGGCATCCACGGATGCCTTTTTTATTGACCCCTATTTATTGACAGGAATTTGACGAAGTTTTTGAACGGCTATTGCTACACTATGCGCGCTGTCAAATTGACAGTAATTCTGGAGATTTTTATGAACAATACCGACCATCCTCCTAGTTTGAATGGAGAAGAATAACCTGTCTCGGTATTGATCTATTGTCCTGCCGTTCAGGTAGGGTATCTTTGTTTTCCCCCGCATTCTTTTCCACACACTAGATTCTAACAAGTAGACACATCAGTAGCTTTCAGCTCTTGGTGCGCTTAGCTGTACGCTCTTGGTGTATTAGCTATAGGCTATTTGTTTTGATGGTCGTTACCTTTGCCAATCGGGAGATTCGCCATGACGGTAATGAACAACACTTTTTTATCTATTGAAGCTCTGTACTCAGAGCAAGACATCCAAGCTGTATCGAATGCATTTCAACAGTACGGACGTGAACAACAAATTAATCTTTTGAATCGAATGCCGCTCGAAGATGCGGTGCTAGTGCTGGGGCAATGCTCTTTGAGTACGATTCAGACTTTACTTAGTGAGCTAGAAGAGCAGGGCTTTGAGAAGCGCTCTCGACATCTAGCTCACCAACTAGGGCTGATCTACTCTGAGGTAGAACCTCAACAGGGTTACCTTTCGACTGGCGTCATGAGCCACGTCAGGCAGCGTATCGGTTGGATTATTGCGTTAGCACTATTGGGAATCGTCTCAGGGCTTATCATTGCTCAGTATGAAGACATTCTCAGTCAGTTGGTACTTTTGGCAATCTACATGCCGGTAATTGCTGCTGCTGGTGGTAACACCGGAACACAAGCAGCGACTTTGGTGATCCGAGCCTTAGCCACAGGTGAGTTGAAAAAACGCCAATGGGCTAACGTTCTATGGAAAGAGTTTAGAGTTGCTATTTGTTTAGCTTTAGCGATTGCTGTAGTGATGATTGGACGTATTTTGCTCTTTAGTGAAAACCAAGCGACAGGTGGTTATGATATCAACATGATTGCGTTAGCTATTGCGGTAGCGCTGTTTATTCAGGTGACCATATCAACCGTGCTGGGTGGCGGATTGCCGATAGTTGCTAGGCTATTTAAGCTTGATCCAGCGGTGTTAGTGAGCCCAGTGCTTGCTTCCATAGTTGATATCTCAGGAATGTGGATCTACTTCACTGTGGTTAACTCATTCCTCGGTATCGCTTAGCTCCTATAAAAATAGGCACCTATAAAAATAGCTAAATACATCTGAGAAATAAAAATGGCGCTGCAGATTGAAGGTCTTCAGCGCCATTTTTATTATTAAACTAGAAGCTTACACAAAGCTAAGCATTACTTAGATTTGCTTTGTGGTTGACTGAACTCGACCACATCTTTGTAGAAAGCACGTTCAAACTGGGTGATTGGTGCTTCCACTGGTTTGTCTGGATCTTGTTCTTCAGGGAAGTAATCACGGACAAATTGCACAAACAGAGAGTTTGGTTTTCCCGCTTTATCCAATCCGTATCCCGCCATGTTGTAACTGCCGTATAGAGAACCACTTTTGGCGATAATGTTGCCTTGAATCGGTGCTTTTCTCATGCTTTGACGGTATTTGAGCGTTCCATCAGTACCAGATCTAGGCATAGCCTCAATCAGGTTGAGCTGTTGATCGTTTTCCCAGATATAACGAAGCACTTGAGCCATGGTCTGTGACCTCATTCGGTTGTTTCTGGATAACCCTGAACCATCGACGAGCTGCGCTTTACTGAGGTCAATATTAGCCTTGGTCAGCAGTATCTGCTTTATCGCTTCAGTACCGTTATTGAAGCTACCCGGTTGAACATAAAATGTCGCTCCTAGCGTTTTAGTTAGATTATCTGCGATAAGGTTATCCGACTTCTTGAGCATGATATCGAGCAGTTCAGGAAGCTTTTCTGAGTTGTGACTAGCGACTAACGTGGTTTTGTCTGCTTTCGCTTTTTTACCAATAATCACATCACCTTTTACTTCTATTTTCAGTTCTTTGAGAAGCGATGTCACGACTTGATAGGTGTAAAGTTCTGGATTTTGAATCGCGAACTTGAGTGGCAGTGGCTTTTTACGCTCAACCAAGCAACCAGAGAGCTTGTAAGCGTTATCTGGTGTGGTGATGAGTTCCAAGTCGCATTGTGTCGCCTTCTGCCCAGAGCGAGTTACCGTGGCAGCGGTGGTCGTCACGTCTATCGGATAGTGAGCGGGAATATAAACGCGAGTGCTGCCATTACCTTTTGTATAAATAGAGGCTTGTGCGCAGTTGCTGTCCAAGGTCATTGCACTAGAAGGCGCGCTGTAACAAACGCCTAAAATGTCCCAAGGCCAACCCACCGCGCGTTGATAGCCCGTATAAGTCGAGTTATCGAGATACAGGTTACCGTTAATGGTTTTAGATTGTGATTTAGTATATTGAGCTAAAAGCCTTTTTAGATGTTCTCGTTGTAGCGTTGGGTCACCGCTGAATGAGATCACAACATCTTCATTAGAACGAGCTATGTTGGTCGTGTAGTGAAAGTCATCCCCCAATTCCAACTTGGCTGCCAAAGCCGTAACCAGTTTTAAAGTGCTGGCTGGTGGATAAAAGCCATCAGTGTCGGTATTCATTCCATTTGAATTACCACTCAATGATTGCAGTATTAAGCTTGTACTACTGCCATCGGGCAGTTTATCAAGAGGGGCATATGCGAAAGCGGTAAGTGAGTAACTACCAAGTGATAAGCTACATAGAAGTAGAGTGGATAGAAGGCGCATAGAAGATTTCTTGGATGGCTGATGTTTTCAAGTATACAGATATAAAAAACGCCCGCTAGGTAGCGGGCGTTTTGATTCTCAATTAACTAATTAATCAATTAGGTAATCAGAATTAGAAGTCGTAACGTAGACCTAGAGCGATTTCGTCTTCAGCGTCTGCAGAGCTTGCTTTGCCGTTTTTCACTAGGTTTGTTGTACCGATCTTGTCGCCTTCAGAGATTAGGTTGAAGTTGTACGAGATGTAAGTACGGAAGTTAGGCTTGAAGTAATAAGTTGCATCAATTGCAACGTTATCTGCAGAAGTTTCACCGTCAGTTTCTGCGTTGTTGTACGTTAGAGTAAACGCTGTCTTATCTAGCGTGTATGCAGTTGCAAATTCGTAACCTGTGTAGTCTACAGATTTGTTGCTGTACTCAAAAACGTTACCTTGTGCATCTTCAAAAACTGCTTGTTTTTCACCATCAGTAAATACACCAGCGAAGTAGAAGTTGCTCATGCGGTAAGATGCAGAAAGCATGTATTCATTAGATTGATCTTGGTCTGCGTAACCAGCACCTAGCTTAACGCCAGAATCACCGATTGCGTAGATAGCAGATAGAGAGTAGCCATCTTTACCGTTGTCGTTGAACTCACCGCTAGTTTCAGAACGGTCAGCAAAGCGGTAGCTTGCTTTTAGGCCTAGGTCTTGGAATTGGCCTTTGTAAGAAAGCATGTTGTCAGAACGGTCAGCTACTGCGATTTTGTCTGCAGCAGAGTTACCGTGGTAAGACATGATATCGGTAAAGTCAGTGATAACGCCTAGCGCTCCGTCGTTTTTACCGTAAGTTACTTCACCGAATGTACCGCCTAGACCTGCGTACGTGTAACGGTTAGTGATGTCGCCGTCGTTGTTATCAGTAGAGCCGCCGTTTTCAGCAGTTGTGAATTCGCCTTCGTAGAAACCAACACCGTATAGGCCGTCTTGGATTTCAACTTTACCTAGGAAGTTTAGACGTACACGAGAGTTGTCTTGTGCTTTGCCATCTTTTAGAGATAGACGAGCTTCAGCACGGCCACCGATTTCTAGAGAAGTGCCGTTTGAGCTGTATACAGATGTACCTTCGATACCACCAGCTTGTTTACCGTCCGCTGCCACTGCGTTAGTAGCAAGAGCTGCAGCAGATACAGCAAGCGCGATCATAGTCTTGTTCATGTTATTATTTCCTAATTACTGTCCATAGAAGTTTTATCAAGGATTTGAACCCTTTTGTGTATTGCCTGTATTAATCAGGCTTCATAATCATGATTAGAACAGAAGTCTGAAAAATGCCAGTGCAATCCATGGGTTACTTTTTACCTCTAAAGTTCCATGGTCAGTTAGTAAAATGATATAAAACTAAAAAATGAACACTGTTTTATTATATCTCTTGTTGATTAAGTGTTTGTTTTAAAGTGATTTTTATAAAAGTGTGATCTGTGTTTATTTTGTTTGTTTTTTGTTTTTTTAGGTATTTAATTCTCAACTTATTGATGGGGAGGTTATTATTCATTTTTGTGATGTCTGTAATTTAGACCTAGATAAAGCTTTTATAACGCAAAGTGGAATAAAGGTGATTTAGCCATAAAGTTTGTTTACACTAAGCCAAATCGTTTTGTTTCTATCACCCAATAAATACGTTGGGTGTATTTATGTTGGCCAAAGAAAGCTTTGGCATAGAGGTAAAAAATGGAAAAGGTTCCAATGACAGTACGTGGCGCTCAGCAGCTACGTGACGAATTAGATCGCCTACTTAAGCTACGCCCTGTTATCTCAGCAGCTATTGGTGAAGCACGTGAACTAGGTGACCTGAAAGAGAATGCTGAATACCACGCCGCTCGTGAAGAGCAGGGTATTTGTGAAGCTCAGATCCGTGATATTGAATATAAGCTATCACTGGCTCAGATCATCGATGTAACTCAGATGGAAAATACGGGTAAGATTATCTTTGGTACAACAGTCACTCTGATTGATGTTGATACAGACGAAGAGTACCGTTACCAAATCGTTTCTGAAGACGAAGCAGATATCAAAACTGGCCGTATCTCAGTGAAATCACCAATTGCTCGTGGTCTTATCGGTAAGATGGAAGGCGACGAAGTGATGATTTCGACTCCTGGCGGTGATAAAGATTACGAAATTGACAAAGTAGAATATATCTAATTGAATTTTCTTTGTTTCTGATAAGTAAAAAGGTCGCTAAATGCGACCTTTTTCGTTTCTCACGCTACACTAAAAGATAAGCGCACTGGCTATCCCTTTGTGAAGCTAGCTTATTATACGGCTAACTTACTTACGTGGAATCTCGATTTTACGTGCTTCTGATTGACGGAATAGTACTAGAACTTTACCGATAGTCTGTACTTTCTCAGCTTTAGTTTCACGTACAATTGCATCGATAATCAGCTGCTTAGTTTCACGGTCTTCTGATGCAACTTTAATTTTGATCAGTTCGTGGTGATCTAGAGCTAATTCGATTTCCGCTAGAACAGCTTCAGTAAGTCCATTTGCGCCCATTAGCACTACAGGTTTTAAACTGTGAGCTAGGCCCTTTAGATGCTGCTTTTGTTTGGTACTTAGGTTCATTACGCGGCCAATTTTCTTTACTATTAGGGTTGAAAAAACCTATTTTAACGCCATCTAATGCTGAAGACTATAATTTATTCGGCAATTAGTACTTTCCTCCACTTTAGGTATCCAATGAGCAAACAGAAACACTCGGCCAGTTCAGGCCGTTGGTTGAAGGAACACTTCGACGACAAGTACGCAAACGAAGCAAGAAAGAAAGGCTATCGCTCACGTGCTTATTTCAAAATGGAAGAGATTCAAACGAAAGATAAATTGCTGTCTCCTGGGATGACCATTGTGGATTTGGGTGCAGCACCTGGCGGTTGGTCTCAATATGCTGCTAAGATTGTTGGAGACAACGGACAAATCATTGCGTGTGACTTGTTACCAATGGATCCGATTGCTGGTGTTAGCTTTTTACAAGGCGATTTCCGCGAAGAAGCTGTGCTAGATGCCTTGTTGGAACGTATACAACCAAACATGGTTGATGTCGTGATGTCAGATATGGCACCTAATATAGCAGGCAACAATTCTGTGGATCAGCCAAGAGCTATGTATTTAGTTGAATTAGCTTTGGATATGTGTCGACAAGTTCTAGCTACCAATGGTAGTTTTGTTGTAAAAGTATTCCAAGGCGAAGGGTTTGACCAATACGTTAAGGACGTCCGCGAGATGTTTAAAACAGTAAAAGTTAGAAAACCCGACTCTTCTCGAGCTCGATCTCGTGAAGTGTTTATCGTAGCCACTGGTTACAAAGGTTAACGATTCTCTTCCAAGAGTGAGAGTTAACAACATGGCTACAGGTTACAAACTGTAGTACCCTACCTTTAATTACAATTAGTTATCGAGAGGCTTACACCTTGAGTGACATGGCAAAAAATTTAATTCTGTGGCTTGTTATCGCGGTAGTGTTGATGTCGGTATTCCAGAGCTTCGGCCCTGGGGAAAGTAACGGCAGAGCAGTAGATTACACCACGTTTGTACAGGAAGTTGGCCAAGGCCAGATTCAAGACGCACAGTTCAATAACAGCGAAATCACTTTCACACGTCGTGGTGGTGGTTCTAAGTATGTAACTTACATGCCTGTTTATGATCAAAAGCTACTTGATGACTTAATTAATCAAAACGTAAAAGTTCAGGGTACACCACCTGAAGAGCAGAGCCTGCTTGGCACTATCTTCATCTCATGGTTCCCAATGATCTTACTGATTGGTGTATGGATTTTCTTCATGCGTCAAATGCAAGGCGGCGGCGGCGGTAAAGGCGCGATGTCTTTCGGTAAGAGTAAAGCTCGAATGATGAGCGAAGAACAAATCAAAACCATGTTTGCTGATGTTGCTGGTTGTGACGAAGCAAAAGAAGACGTGAAAGAGCTTGTGGACTACCTTCGTGACCCAAGCCGATTCCAAAAGCTAGGTGGTAAGATCCCGACAGGTATCCTGTTGGTTGGTCCTCCTGGTACGGGTAAAACATTGCTTGCAAAAGCGATTGCCGGTGAAGCGAAAGTACCGTTCTTTACTATCTCTGGTTCTGACTTCGTTGAAATGTTTGTTGGTGTTGGTGCATCTCGTGTGCGTGACATGTTCGAACAAGCGAAGAAAGCGGCACCTTGTATCATCTTTATCGATGAAATTGATGCTGTAGGTCGTCAACGTGGCGCTGGTGTTGGTGGTGGTCACGATGAACGTGAACAAACACTGAACCAAATGTTGGTTGAGATGGATGGTTTCGAAGGTAACGAAGGTATTATCGTTATCGCTGCGACTAACCGTCCAGACGTACTAGACCCTGCATTACTTCGTCCTGGTCGTTTTGACCGTCAAGTTGTGGTTGGTCTACCGGATGTACGTGGTCGTGAACAGATTCTTAAAGTACACATGCGTAAAGTGCCACTATCAGGTGATGTTGAACCGTCGCTGATCGCTCGTGGTACTCCAGGCTTCTCTGGTGCAGATCTTGCGAACCTTGTGAACGAAGCGGCGCTATTTGCTGCTCGTGGTAACAAGCGCAATGTATCTATGGTTGAGTTTGAACTTGCGAAAGACAAAATTATGATGGGTGCAGAGCGCCGTTCAATGGTTATGTCTGAAGAAGTGAAAGAGTCAACGGCTTACCACGAAGCGGGTCACGCAATTGTTGGTCGTTTGGTACCTGAACACGATCCAGTGTACAAGGTGTCAATCATTCCACGTGGTCGTGCGCTTGGTGTAACCATGTACTTGCCAGAGCAAGATCGTGTGAGCATGTCTCGCCAACATCTAGAGTCTATGATTTCTAGCCTGTACGGTGGTCGTCTTGCTGAAGAACTTATTTACGGTAAAGACAAAGTGTCAACTGGTGCGTCTAACGATATCGAACGTGCAACTGATATTGCTCGTAAGATGGTTACGCAGTGGGGCTTCTCTGAGAAATTGGGTCCTCTTCTTTACGCAGAAGAAGAAGGTGAAGTTTTCCTAGGTCGCGGCATGAGCCAAGCTAAGCACGTTTCTGATGACACGACTAAGCTTATCGATGAAGAGATTCGTATCCTTATCGACCGTAACTACGATAGAGCTAAGAAGATTCTTGAAGATAACATGGATATCATGCATTCGATGAAAGACGCTCTAATGAAGTTCGAAACGATCGATGCAGGTCAAATTGATGACTTGATGGAGCGTAAGCAAGAGATTCGTGATCCAGCTGGTTGGGGTGATCAGGTAAAAGCTGAACCTACAAAGGAAGAAGCAAAACCTGAAGCTAAGGCAGAAGAAGCTAAAGCGGAACCAAAAGCTGAAGAGTCGAAAGTTGAAGAAGTTAAATCTGAAACAGATGATGCTCAAAACAAAGATTCTTAATTGCTAAGTTATAAATTAAAACCCTGAGTACGCTCAGGGTTTTTCAGTTTCTAGCCCTAGATGTTTTTACCTTTAAGACCCACCTTCCATGATATTAAAAGCACACAATAAAACGCTCGTTTTAGACCGCCCACATGTGATGGGTATCCTCAATGTTACGCCTGACTCTTTCTCTGATGGCGGAAAATTCAATTCATTAGATAGTGCTCTACTGCAAGCAGAGCGAATGATTCAAGCTGGTGTTAGCATTATTGACATTGGTGGTGAGTCAACTCGCCCGGGAGCACCTGATGTACCTTTAGAAGAAGAGCTCGCTCGCGTTATTCCTGCCATTAAAGCAATTCGCGCTAAGTTTGATGTGTGGATCTCCATTGATACCAGTAAAGCTGAAGTGATGCGCCAAGCCGTTGAAGCGGGGGCTGATTTGATCAATGATGTGCGCGCACTACAAGAGCCCGGAGCTCTGGAAGCGGCCGCCGATGCTAATGTGCCAGTTTGCCTGATGCACATGAAAGGTCAGCCAAGAACCATGCAAGCTAACCCTAATTACGATGATGTCCTAATGGATGTTGAAGCGTTCTTAAAAGAAAGGGTGGAGGCTTGTGAGGCTGTTGGTATATCAAAAGATCAGCTGATTCTGGATCCTGGTTTTGGTTTTGGTAAAACCATTGAGCATAATTACCACCTATTAGCGCACCTTGAAAAGTTTCACAGGCTTGGGTTGCCAGTCTTAGCGGGGATGTCGAGAAAGTCGATGATCTTTAAGCTACTAGACAAAGCTCCAGCAGATTGCATGGTTGCTAGCGTCACTTGCGCTACCATCGCTGCAATCAAAGGCGCACAAATTATTCGCGTTCATGATGTCGAGGAGACACTGGAAGCGATGAAAATAATCGAAGTGATGAACAACAATCACTAAATATAATTAAGGAAAATCACTATGTCTGATAAAAGACGTTATTTCGGCACAGATGGTGTGCGTGGCAAAGTAGGCCAGTACCCGATTACACCTGATTTTGTTCTGAAGCTTGGCTGGGCTGCGGGTCGTGTTCTTGCGAAGCAAGGCACAAAGAAAGTCATCATTGGTAAAGATACTCGTATCTCTGGTTACATGCTTGAGTCAGCGCTAGAAGCTGGCCTTGCTGCTGCTGGTCTTCAGGCTACGTTTACTGGCCCAATGCCAACACCTGCTGTGGCTTACCTAACTCAAACCTTCCGCGCTGAAGCAGGGATCGTTATCTCTGCATCACACAACCCATACTACGATAACGGTATCAAGTTCTTCTCTTCTGAGGGAACAAAACTGCCGGACGATATCGAGTTGGCAATTGAAGCAGAGTTGGATAAAGACATCGAATGTGTTGATTCTTCAGAGCTAGGTAAAGCAGTACGTTTGAACGATGCGGCTGGCCGTTACATCGAGTTCTGTAAAAGTACGTTCCCACATAAAATGACATTAGCTGGCATGAAGATCGTTATCGATTGTGCACATGGTGCGACTTACCACATTGCGCCTGCTGTATTTAAAGAACTGGGTGCTGAGGTCGTTGCGATTGGTGTTGAGCCAAACGGGACTAACATCAACCACGAAGTCGGTGCGACGGATGTACGTGCTCTGCAAGCAAAAGTGCTTGAAGAAAAAGCGGCATTAGGTCTTGGCTTTGATGGTGATGGTGACCGTATCATCATGGTTGACGAGCTAGGCAACAAAGTTGATGGCGACCAAATCGCTTACATTATTGCTCGTGATGCACTGCGTCGCGGTGAGTTGAAAGGCGGCGTTGTTGGTACACTAATGACCAACCTGGGTATGGAAAACGGCCTTAAGCAGTTAGGTATTCCGTTTGTACGTGCTGCTGTTGGTGACCGTTACGTAATGGAACAGCTTCTTGCTAAAGGCTGGAAGATCGGCGCTGAAAACTCGGGGCACGTTATCCTACTAGATAAAGTGACGACGGGTGATGCTATCGTTGCTGCTCTGCAAGTTTTGGCTTCAGTTGTGGATAGCGAAATGACACTGAATGAGTTGTCTCAGGGCATGACGTTGTACCCTCAAGTTCTAGAAAACGTTCGTTTCAGCGGAGATTCAAACCCACTAGAAGCCGAAGCGGTAAAAGCAGCGGTTGTTGAAGTAGAAGCAGAGCTTGGCGAGAAAGGCCGTGTACTATTACGCAAGTCTGGTACCGAGCCACTACTGCGTGTCATGGTTGAAGGCGAAGATGCAGAGCTTGTTCAAGCATCAGCGCTTAAGATTGCAGATGCAGTAAAAGCAAACTGCTAATTTAACCTTTTACTTAGCTGGCGCAGCGAATAGCGCCTGTGATTAGAAGTGGTTGACTTATATCACGGTCAAAAGATATAACGGTCAAAAGAGACATAAATGAGTTTTGTGTCGCTTTTGACCTTTTTTTGACCATTCACTTGGTAAAGGCTTATTTTTTAGCAAATTCTCCTTGTCAGCCATCGTCGCATTCGCTAGTATTGCTCGGCCTTCAGTTAGGAGGTCGCTAGCCTTGTTCTTAAAAATAGTTTTTTGAACGGCGCTGGCTCAACAATTAGGAACATAGGTGGAAAAATGTTTACAGTTCTACTTGTGATTTACCTGTTGGCAGCGCTTGGTGTAATTGGCCTAGTGTTGATTCAACAAGGTAAAGGCGCAGATATGGGAGCCTCTTTCGGTGCTGGCGCTTCAAACACTGTGTTTGGTGCTGGTGGCTCAGGAAATTTCCTTACCCGAATGACTGCAATTTTTGCAACTACATTTTTTATCCTTAGCTTAGTGCTTGGTAATATGTCTACACATAAAACTGAGTCACAATGGATTGACCCGACCCAAGGTCAGGTGATTCAACAAGCTGATGATGCAGTGAGTGAAGTTCCGGCGCAAGGCGACGAAATTCCACAATAATCTGTAAAGATTTGATGCCGAGATGGTGAAATTGGTAGACACGCTAGCATGAGGTGCTAGTGCCTTAGGGTGTGAGGGTTCGAGTCCCTCTCTCGGCACCATGTTTACAAACTTGTAAAACATCTTGTTGGGCGTATAATGCTCGCAAGTCGGACGCGGGATGGAGCAGTTTGGTAGCTCGTCGGGCTCATAACCCGAAGGTCGTCGGTTCAAATCCGGCTCCCGCAACCAATTTCAATGCTATTATATAGCTTGTATTGGTAGCAAGTTTGCACAGTGTGAACCTCACTGTGAGTTAGGTGCGATATCGAATGTGATGGCACTTAACATATAAGGGTCCAGCAACAAAAACCCCGGCTTATACGGGGTTTTTTGTTATCTAAGCATTTGTAAATGTATTTAGATAATGTTTGCTTGGAATTTAAATTGGGCTTTGAGCCCTTTTTTTGTTTCTGGAGTGGTTAAATGACTGGTTTAGAAAGACAACTTACTGAAATGCTTGACGCTCCAGTAGCAGCATCAGGTTATGAGTTAGTTGGATTAGAATTTATTCGTGCTGGTGAGCACTCAACGCTACGTATTTACATCGATTCACCAAACGGTATCAATGTAGATGATTGCGCTGAAGTTAGCCACCAAGTAAGTGCCGTAATGGACGTTGAAGATCCAATTTCAGTGGCTTATAACCTTGAAGTGTCTTCACCAGGTTTAGAGAGACCACTGTTCAAAGCAGAGCATTACCAACAATTTATTGGTCACGAGGTAAGCATCGTTTTGAAAATGGCTGTCGGCAACCGTCGTAAATGGAAAGGTGATATCCAATCTATCGAAGGCGAGACAGTGAAAGTATTGGTTGAAGGACAAGAAGAAGAATTCGTCCTGAGCAATATTGCGAAAGCTAACCTGATCCCTAAATTTTAGTTCTCCTAGAGAGAAGAGCTTAAGAGGCTAGATTAATGAACAAAGAAATTTTGGCGGTAGTAGAAGCTGTTTCAAATGAGAAAGCAGTTCCTCGTGAGCGTATTTTTGAAGCGCTTGAAATCGCGCTTGCAACGGCAACAAAAAAGAAAAGCGAACTAGAAATTGAAGTTCGTGTTGAAATTGACCGTAAAACGGGTGATTTCGAAACTTTCCGTCGTTGGGAAGCTGTTGAGGAAGTTGAATTCCCAACAAAAGAAATCTCTATTGAAGCTGCAAAGTACGATGACCCAGAGATCGAACTTGGCGGTTTCATTGAAGATGATATCGAATCAGTAACGTTTGACCGTATTACGACTCAAACGGCTAAGCAAGTTATCGTACAGAAAGTACGTGAAGCTGAACGCGCTCAAATCGTTGAGCAGTTCATCGATAACGAAGGCGAGCTAGTAACTGGCGCAGTTAAGAAAGTTAACCGTGACACTATTATTCTAGACCTAGGTAACAACGCTGAAGCGGTAATCCTTCGTGATGACCAACTTCCTCGTGAAAACTTCCGTCCAGGTGACCGTGTTCGTGGTCTTCTTTACGCAGTTAAACCAGAAGCTCGTGGTTTCCAGCTTTTCGTTACTCGTTCGAAGCCAGAAATGCTAGCTGAACTATTCCGTGTTGAAGTGCCTGAGATTGGTGAAGAGCTAATTGAACTTAAAGGTGCTGCACGTGACGCTGGTTCTCGTGCTAAAATCGCTGTGAAAACAAACGACAAACGTATTGACCCAGTTGGTGCGTGTGTTGGTATGCGTGGCGCACGTGTACAAGCTGTTTCTAACGATCTTGGTGGTGAACGTATCGATATCGTTCTTTGGGATGATAACCCGGCTCAATTCGTAATCAACGCAATGGCTCCTGCTGATGTTGCTTCAATCATCGTTGATGAAGACGCACACTCTATGGATATCGCTGTTGAAGCGGATAACCTAGCACAAGCGATTGGCCGTAGCGGTCAAAACGTACGTCTAGCGTCTCAACTTACTGGTTGGGAACTGAACGTAATGACTGTTGCTGATCTTGAGAAGAAGCACCAAGAAGAAGCAGTTGCTTCTATTGAAAACTTCATGAAGCACCTAGACATTGAAGAAGACTTTGCTCAAATGCTTGTTGAAGAAGGCTTCTCTACGCTTGAAGAAGTAGCATACGTTCCTGTGAACGAGCTTCTTGAAGTAGACGGTCTAGACGAAGGTATCGTTGAAGAACTACGTAACCGCGCAAAAGACGCACTGACTACTCTAGCGCTAGCGAAAGAAGAAACTTTCGACGGTGTTGAGCCTGCTGAAGACTTACTTGCACTTGAAGGTCTTGAGCGTGAAATGGCTTACAAGCTAGCAGCAAAAGGCGTTGCGACACTGGAAGACCTAGCTGACCAAGGCGTTGATGAACTAGAAGGCATCGAAGACCTAACTGCAGAGCGTGCAGGCGAGCTAATTATGGCTGCGCGTAACATCTGTTGGTTCGGCGACGAAGAATAATTCAGCAAGGAGAGAAAGCGGTATGACACAATTAACAGTTAAAGCACTGAGTGAAGAGATTGGTACGCCAGTTGACCGCTTAATTGAACAACTTGCTGATGCAGGCATGAAGAAAGCAGGGTCGGATCAAGTGACTGATTCAGAGAAGCAAACATTGCTAACGCACCTTAAAAAGGAGCACGGCGATACTTCAGGCGAAACAGAACCGACTCGTTTAACTCTTCAACGCAAGACCCGCAGCACGCTAAGTGTTGCCGCTGGAGGCGGTAAGAGTAAGGATGTTCAAGTAGAGGTACGTAAAAAGCGTACTTACGTGAAGCGCAGCACTATTGAAGATGAAGCGAAACGTGAAGCTGAGGAAGTAGCTAATCGTGAAGCGGAAGAGAAAGCACAACGCGATGCTGAAGAGCAAGCGAAACGTGATGCTGCAGAGAAAGCACAGCGCGAAGCCGAAGAAAAAGTAACACGTGAAGCGGATGCAAAACGTGAAGCTGAAGAGAAGGCTCAACGCGCACAAGCTGAAAAGGCTAAAAAAGACATGAATTCAAAAAATGCAGACGCTAACGCACAAGCGAAAAAAGAAGCGGATGAACTTAAAGCTCGTCAAGAGCTAGAAGCAACTCGTAAAGCAGAAGCTGAAGCAGCTAAGCTTGTTGAAGAAGCTCGTAAGTTAGCAGAAGAGAACCAAGAACGTTGGTCTGAAGAAGAGAAGAAGAAGAAAGAGCAAGAGAAATCTGCGGATTACCATGTGACTACTTCTACTTACGCTCGTGAAGCTGAAGATGCGGCAGATAAGAAAGATGAGAAAGCACCTCGTCGTCGCAAGAAGAAAGCAGCTCCTGCTAACCAACCTGCAAACAACCGTGGTGGTCGTAACCAACGTGGTCGTGGCGGTAAAGGTAAGCTTGCTAAACCAACTTCAATGCAGCAAGGCTTCGATAAGTCAGCAACTGTTGCTAAATCTGACGTTGCTATCGGCGAAACTATCGTTGTTTCTGAACTGGCTAGCAAAATGTCAGTTAAAGCAACTGAAGTTATCAAAGTAATGATGAAGATGGGCGCTATGGCGACTATCAACCAAGTGATCGACCAAGAAACAGCACAACTTGTTGCTGAAGAAATGGGTCACAAGGTAATCCTACGTAAAGAAAACGAACTTGAAGAAGCAGTACTAGCTGACCGTGATAGCGATGCTATCGCTGAAGGTCGTGCTCCTGTTGTTACTATCATGGGTCACGTTGACCACGGTAAAACTTCAACACTTGATTACATTCGTAAAGCACACGTTGCTTCTGGCGAAGCTGGCGGTATCACGCAGCACATTGGTGCTTACCACGTAGATACTGACAACGGTATGATCACTTTCCTTGATACTCCTGGACACGCGGCGTTTACAGCTATGCGTGCTCGTGGTGCTCAAGCGACAGATATCGTTGTACTTGTAGTTGCAGCAGACGATGGCGTAATGCCACAAACAATCGAAGCAATCCAGCACGCGAAAGCGGCAGGCGTTCCTCTGATTGTTGCTGTGAACAAGATCGATAAAGAGGGTGCAAACCCAGACAACGTTAAGAATGAGCTAGCTCAATACGACGTTATCCCTGAAGAATGGGGTGGTGAGAACATCTTCGTTCACATCTCTGCTAAACAGGGTACAAACATCGATGGTCTTCTAGAAGCTATCCTTCTTCAGTCTGAAGTTCTTGAACTTACAGCGGTTAAAGAAGGCATGGCGTCTGGTGTTGTTGTTGAATCTCGTCTTGATAAAGGTCGTGGTCCAGTTGCAACAGTACTAGTACAGTCTGGTACTCTAAACAAAGGCGATATCGTTCTTTGTGGTCAAGAGTACGGCCGTGTTCGTGCAATGCGTGATGAAAACGGTAAAGACATCGAAACTGCAGGTCCATCTATTCCTGTAGAAATTCTAGGTCTTTCTGGTGTTCCTTCGTCAGGCGATGAAGCGACTGTTGTACGTGATGAGCGTAAAGCACGTGAAGTTGCGAACTACCGTCAAGGTAAATTCCGTGATGTTAAACTAGCTCGCCAACAAAAAGCGAAACTAGAGAACATGTTCGCGAACATGACGGCTGGCGAAGTTGCTGAGCTTAACGTGGTACTTAAAGCTGACGTTCAAGGTTCTGTAGAAGCGATTGCTGACTCTCTACTGAAACTGTCAACTGACGAAGTGAAAGTGAACATCGTAGGTTCTGGTGTTGGTGGTATTACTGAAACTGATGCAACGCTTGCTGCAGCTTCTAACGCTATCATCCTTGGTTTCAACGTTCGTGCTGACGCAACTGCGCGTAACACGGTTCAGAACGAAAACCTAGATCTACGTTACTACTCAATCATTTACCAACTGATTGACGAAGTTAAACAGGCGATGGGCGGTATGCTTGCTCCTGAATTCCGTCAAGAGATTATTGGTCTTGCACAAGTTCGTGACGTATTTAAGTCGCCTAAACTTGGTGCAATCGCTGGTTGTATCGTGACTGAAGGTACGATTAAGCGTAGCAACCCAATCCGCGTACTTCGTGAAAACGTTGTTATCTACGAAGGTGAACTAGAGTCACTTCGTCGCTTTAAAGATGACGTACAAGAAGTTAAGAACGGTTACGAGTGTGGTGTCGGCGTTAAGAACTACAACGACGTTCGCGTTGGTGACCAGATCGAAGTATTCGAAATCGTTGAGGTTAAACGTACTCTAGACTAATCAGTCTGTACGACTCGACATATTGACTAAGGTTACTAACATTACTAGTAAAGGTAATAAGTAATCGGTTGTTGAATACACCATGGGGGGCTGGTAATTACCAAGCCCCCCATCTTTCTAAGTGAGAAAAGAAAATGTCAAAAGAATTTAGCCGCACACAACGTGTGTCTCAGCAGCTTCAAAAAGAGCTTGCTCTTATCCTACAACGTGAAGTTCGTGACTCACGTATTGGTATGGTAACTATCTCAGACGTAGAAGTGTCTCGTGACCTTGCTTACGCAAAAGTGTTCGTGACTTTCCTGTGTGTTGGTGAGCAAACTCCTGAATCATGCCTTAAAGCTCTTAAAGAGCATGAAGTGCCAGTTCGTATGGCTCTTGGTAAGCGTATTCGCCACCGTCTAACGCCTGAAGTTCGTTTTACTTACGACAACACACTAGTAGAAGGCATGCGTATGTCTAACCTAGTAAGTGAAGTTCTGAACGACGACAAGCGTAAGCAAGAAGAAGCTGGCCGCACTGACGAAACTCAGTCTAAGGGCGAAGAGTAATGGCTCGCCGTCGTAAAGGTCGCCCTATCAACGGGGTAATTCTATTAGATAAGCCGACTGGTATTTCGTCTAATGATGCACTGCAAAAAGTAAAGCGTATTTACTTTGCAGAGAAGGCAGGGCACACCGGTGCTCTGGATCCTCTTGCGACTGGCATGCTGCCAATTTGTCTTGGTGAAGCGACGAAGTTCTCTCAGTTTCTTCTAGATTCTGATAAGCGCTACGTTGTTATCGCTAAGCTTGGTGAGCGTACCAATACCTCTGACTCTGATGGTGAAGTGGTAGAGACACGTGATGTTAACGTGACTCAAGAACAGCTTGAGCGTTGCATTGCGAGCTTCAAGGGTGAAACCGATCAGATACCATCAATGTTTTCGGCATTGAAGTATCAAGGTAAGCCTTTGTACGAATACGCACGTGCAGGTATTGAGGTTCCTCGTGAGTCTCGTAAGATCACTGTGTACTCTATTGAACTGCTTCGCTTTGAAGGTGATGAAGTTGAAATGGAAGTGCATTGTTCGAAAGGCACATACATCCGCACAATTACCGACGATCTTGGTGAGATGCTAGGTTGTGGTGCTCACGTGACCATGCTTCGTCGTACAGGTGTCGCGAAGTACCCATACGAGCGTATGGTGACTTTGGAGCAGTTAAACGAGATCTTAGAGCAAGCACAGGCGCAAGAAATTGCACCGAAAGAGCTGCTTGATCCACTGCTGATGCCAATGGACACTGCCGTTGAAGACTTACCAGAAGTAAACCTGAACGCGGAACTGACTGACCTAGTTCAGCACGGTATGCCAGTTCAGGTTGCTGGTGCGCCAACTGAAGGCACGGTTCGTATGACAAGTGGCGAAGAGAAGCTGTTTGTCGGCGTAGCTCAGATTGCTGAAGATGGCCGAGTTGCACCGAAGCGTTTGGTTGTTTTCAGAGATGAAGAGCCACAAGCGTAGCGCTTACATCGGATCTTAGCGCTGAGTCGTGAAAAGTGAGCAAATAAGATAGAAAGCGAACGCCTAATTTAGGTGGTTCGCTTTTTTCGTTTTTAATGGGTTCGATTGTTATTGCACCAACTGACAAACTTCCCTATAATCCTCGGCTCGCGTAGCGGCTGAATCAGAGATTGGCTGCTACAAATATAAACTTACTCTTATCAGGAGAGAATTATGTCTCTGAATGCAGAAACTAAAGCAGCAATCGTTGCAGAATACGCACAATCTGAAGGCGACACAGGTTCACCAGAAGTACAAGTAGCACTACTTACTGCTTCTATCAACCACCTACAAGGTCACTTCAAAGCGCACAAACACGATCACCACAGCCGTCGTGGTCTACTACGTATGGTTTCTAGCCGTCGTAAGCTTCTTGATTACTTGAAAGGCAAAAACCTTGCTCGTTACCAAGACCTAATCAAGCGTCTAGGCCTACGTCGCTAATAGCGATGTCTGCAAAGACAGTTTGAAGAAAAGGAGCATTTATGCTCCTTTTTTTGTGCCTGTAAGAAAATGCTAGGCTGGATGCTCAGAATATCATCTGGCTTTTTCTGATAGGAAATATATCTCCTAATAAAAATAGTTTATACTACGCCCGCCTATAGCGTTTTCAGCGTTTGGCAATCAACCTCTCAAGAGATTACAGTCACAGATGTCGGCCAATAGGTCGCGACTATTCAAAGGCGGATTTGGTCTTAATTCGGCGTATGAACACATACAAAGAGTCACCATCCTAAGTCCCTTTTCACTAGTCGCGATTGGTAATGTCTTGAGTCATTATTCACTTAATCTAAAGTCTGACTTTAGAGCTAAGGATATACAATGTTTGAAAAACCAGTTGTAAAATCGTTCCAGTACGGTAACCACACCGTTACTCTAGAAACGGGCGTAATTGCACGTCAAGCTACTGCTGCTGTAATGGCGACTATGGACGATACTTCAGTATTCGTTTCTGTTGTTGCTAAGAAAGAAGCAGTTGCAGGTCAAGACTTCTTCCCACTAACAGTAAACTACCAAGAGCGTACATACGCTGCGGGTAAAATCCCTGGTGGTTTCTTCAAGCGTGAAGGTCGTCCATCTGAAGGCGAAACACTAACAGCTCGTCTGATTGACCGTCCAATTCGTCCACTTTTCCCAAGTGCGTTTAAAAACGAAGTTCAAGTTATCGCTACGGTTGTTTCTATCAACCCTGACGTAAACCCAGACATGATCACTATGATCGCAACATCTGCTGCGCTTGCTATCTCTGGTGCTCCATTCAATGGTCCTATCGGTGCTGCACGTGTTGGTCACATCGACGGCGAACTTGTTCTTAACCCATCAAATACTGAGCTTGAAAACTCTAAACTAGACCTAGTTGTGTCTGGTACAGAAGGCGCAGTACTTATGGTTGAATCTGAAGCAGATAACCTATCTGAAGAAGAAATGCTTTCAGCTGTTGTTTACGGTCACGACCAACAACAAGTTGTAATCAAAGCAATCAACGAGTTTGCTGCTGAAGTTGCAACTCCATCTTGGAACTGGGAAGCACCAGCAGTTAACACTGAGCTTAAAGCTCAAGTTGCTGAACTTGCTGAAACTCGTCTATCTGACGCGTACCAGATCACTGAGAAAATGGCTCGTTACGAGCAAGTTGGCGTAATCAAGAACGACGTTGTTGAAGCTCTAATTGCACAAGACGAAAACCTAGATGAGCGCGAAATCCGCGGCATGCTTGGTTCTCTAGAGAAAAACGTAGTACGTAGCCGCATCATCGCTGGCAACCCACGTATCGATGGCCGTGAAAAAGACATGGTTCGTGCGCTAGACGTACGTACTGGTGTTCTTCCACGTACACACGGTTCTTCTCTATTCACTCGTGGTGAAACTCAAGCACTTGTTACTGCAACGCTTGGCACACAACGTGATGCTCAAATCATCGACAGCCTGATGGGTGAGAAGAAAGACAACTTCCTTCTACACTACAACTTCCCTCCATACTGTGTAGGTGAAACTGGTTTCGTTGGTTCTCCTAAGCGTCGTGAAATTGGTCACGGTAAGCTTGCTAAACGTGGTATCCAAGCAGTAATGCCTTCTGTTGAAGAATTCCCATACACAGTTCGTGTTGTATCGGAAATCACAGAATCTAACGGTTCTTCTTCAATGGCTTCTGTATGTGGTACATCTCTAGCTCTTATGGATGCTGGTGTTCCAATCAAAGCTTCTGTTGCGGGTATCGCAATGGGTCTTGTTAAAGAAGGCGACGATTTCGTTGTTCTTTCTGACATCCTTGGCGACGAAGATCACCTAGGTGACATGGACTTTAAAGTAGCAGGTACTAACGCTGGTATCACTGCACTTCAAATGGACATCAAGATCGAAGGTATCACTAAAGAGATCATGCAAATTGCACTTAACCAAGCGCAAGGTGCACGTAAGCACATCCTTTCTGTAATGGATGAAGCTATCTCTGGTGCTCGTGAAGATATCTCTGAATTCGCTCCACGTATCCACACAATGAAAATCAGCTCTGATAAGATCAAAGATGTTATCGGTAAAGGCGGCGCAGTTATCCGTGCTCTTTGTGAAGAAACTGGTACTACAATCGAAATCGAAGACGATGGCACAATCAAGATTGCTGCTACTGAAGGCGCAGCTGCTAAAGAAGCTATCCGTCGTATCGAAGAGATCACAGCTGAAGTTGAAGTTGGCCGCATTTACCAAGGTAAAGTTGCTCGTCTAGCTGACTTCGGTGCATTCGTTACTATCCTTCCAGGTAAAGATGGTCTAGTACACATCTCTCAAATCGCTGACAAGCGCGTTGAGAAAGTGTCTGACTACCTAACTGAAGGTCAAGAAGTTCCTGTTAAGGTTCTTGAAATTGACCGTCAAGGCCGTGTACGTCTAAGCATGAAAGAAGCAGTTGAAACGCCAGCTGAAGGCGAAGCACCTGCTGCTGAGTAATTCTCAGTGTGTCGATGGTGATATCGCTTTTTAGTGATTTCTAACCTATCGTCAACAAAGCATGTTATAAAGGGGAGCATATCGCTCCCCTTTTTTATTGCGGTCATAACAGGAGTAATTATTTGTGAAATGGTTTCAAACCGCGAGTATGTGTTTACTGCTTGTACTAACAGGTTGTGCGACAACATCAGATAACACCTCAAGTTGGGTTTATCCACCGATGGCTGTGCCACTGCAACCAAGCGTTCAGCAAGAAGTTCAAATTGCACGTCTTAGTCAGTTATTACAGCGCCCAGATTTGAACGATGAAGTTCGAGCTAAGATGCTGTTTGAACGTGGTAACTACTACGACAGTGTTGGCCTGCGTGATCTCGCGCGTCTCGACTTCAACCAATCTCTTTCATTGAACCCTGCTCAACCTGATATCTTCAATCTTTTGGGTGTTTACTTTACGCAGGTAGGGGAGTTTGATGCGGCTTATGAATCTTTTGATTCTACGTTAGAGCTTGATCCTGCAAACTCTTACGCAGAAAGGAACCGCTCTATCGCGCTTTACTATGGCGAGCGTTACGACTTAGCCAATGAAGAGATGATGAAGCACTATGCCGACGATCCTAGCGATCCGTTTCGCGCTCTGTGGTTGTACATCATTCAGCATGAGCTGACGCCAGAGCAGGCTAAGCTTGATTTGCAAAAACGTTACGAGAGCCGTGATGAGCAGTGGGGTTGGGTATTAGTCGCGATTATGCTTGATGACATTACTGAAGAGCAGGCTTTCAAGGCGATCTTAACCGGTACTCGTGACAACACGTTACTTGCGCAGCGTCTAACAGAGACGTACTTCTACCTTGCTAAGCGTTACCATATGAATGGTGATTACGCGAATGCTATCTCTTTGTACAAGTTAGCGGTTTCTTTTAACGTGTATGAATACGTAGAACATCGTTACTCTTTCTTAGAATTAAGCCGTATCTTCACCACACTTAAAGCTGAGCACTTAGCGCAAGTTAAGCTGGCTGAGGCCGAAGAAGAAGCCAACGCTAAGTAAGCAACACATTTTGATTCCGAAAAGCCGCTGTCTGTCAGCGGTTTTTTTATGCTCCTTTTTTATGATCTTCATCTCGTTTTGATTGCTTTTTATTTAAACAACACTAAAATAGTTAGCCTTGCTAACTAAATGCTATTCTTTGATTAGGTGAGTATGCTGAACCAGAATTTAGAAAAGATTGAGCGCTTCGCCTCTAAGATATGGCGCACTCAGGTAAATGAAGATCCTATTTGCCAATTGAGCTTCAATGAATATGACTATTTGAAGGTCATTCAAGCCTCTCCTGAACCGATCCGATTGACAGATCTGGCGATTGAAATGCAAGTAACCAAGCCTTCAGCAACTACTATGGTTCAAAGGTTAGAGAGAAAAGGTCTCGTTGAGCGTAAAGCTTCGCTCGAAGATGCGAGGTCTAAGTTGGTCGTACTGACCAGCAAAGCGGAAGTCGGCTTGGAAGAAGAAAGTAAGATCTATCAGGTCATGGCACAGATACTGGAAAGCCGTTTGTCTGAGCAAGAATCTCAGCAGTTAAACCTATTATTAAATAAAGCTTTAAAGTAAATAATTTAGATATTTAGTTAGCCTTGTTAACTAATTTTTCGAGTCATATCTTGTTGATATGCGACTCACAAATGAAAGTAGAGTAAGAAATGAGTAACTCAATTAGTCGTCAATTTTGGCGATACACAATCCCTACCGTGGCGGCCATGTTGGTTAATGGCCTGTACCAAGTGGTGGATGGCATCTTCATTGGCCGCTATGTGGGGGCTGATGGACTTGCAGGTATCAATGTTGCGTGGCCTGTGATTGGTTCGATTCTTGGTATTGGTATGTTGGTGGGTGTGGGCACAGGTGCGCTTGTCTCGATTCGCCAAGGTGAAAAAGATACTCAAGGCGCTAAGCAGATCTTAGCAACGGGCTTAACCTTGTTGTTAGCGATAACGCCTATTGTCTCTGCATTGCTGTTCTTGTTTGCTGATAACTTCTTGCTTTGGCAGGGCGCTGAAGGGCGAGTGTATGAACTTGGTCTGCAGTACTTACACATTCTGATTGGTGCTAGTGTCTTCACGCTAGGTTCGATCGCGATGCCGTTTCTACTGCGTAACGATGACAGTCCGAACTTAGCGACGATACTGATGATCGTTGGTGCGGTGATTAATATCGTGCTCGATTACCTGTTTATCGCTCTCTATGGCTGGGAGTTGATGGGTGCAGCATTAGCAACAGCGATTGCCCAGTTTGTAGTAACGGCTCTCGGCTTGGCTTACTTCTTCTCGCGTCGAGCAAACCTACGTTTACGTTGGAATGAGTTGAGATTGAAGCTGGATGTGATTCCACAAATCTTCGCCATTGGTACATCAAGCTTCTTTATGTACGCTTATGGTTCGATGATGGTGGCGCTTCACAATGCGTTGTTCTCTCAATATGGCGACCAGTTGATGATTGGTGCGTACGCGATTTTGGGCTATATCGTGACGGTTTATTATCTCACGGCTGAAGGTATCGCCAACGGCATGCAACCTTTGGTGAGCTACAACCATGGTGCGCGTAACCAAGCGAACATCCGTAAGTTACTTAAGATAGCGATGATGAGTTCAGTATTGATTGGTGTGGCGTTCGTGCTACTTCTGAACGCGTTCCCACGGGAGTTTGTATCAGTATTTAACTCAGACGAACCTCAGTTAGTTGAGTACACGGTGTTGGGTATTCGACTACACATGTTTGCATTGGCGCTGGACGGTTTCTTAGTGGTAGCGGGTGCTTATTACCAAGCGGTAAACAAGGGCAGCAAGGCGATGTTTGTAACGATAGGCAATATGCTAATCCAACTGCCGTTCCTGTATATCATGCCTAAGTTGTACGGTGTGCCGGGGATCTGGATTGCGTACCCACTGTCTAACATCGCGTTAAGTGTGGTGGTGATGGTAATGCTCTACAAAGACTTAAAGAAGCTCGATGCCTCACCGATGGAAACAGCGACGGCATAGGTCTGTTTCTTAAGTCGAATTAAAAAGGTCTAGCGAATGCTAGACCTTTTTTGTATCTGTTGCTGGTTAGTTCAATGCGAGGAACTAGATGTTCTTAACGTCTAAACCTGCAAGCTGATGCCAGTAACCATTACATTGGCGGCTTTCAATCTTCATCGGTTTTTGACCTTGCTCGTTTGCTCTGAAGTTGTTGATTTCAAAGAAGGTATCGATACCGAGAGGGCTTAAACGAACCACATCAACCAGGTCGTGCATGTTCGGTAAATCATTGACTAGGTTGTAGCAGTAGCCTGATTGCGTCTGAATACCGTTAAGGTTGAAGACTGATTGGCCTTCTTGGCTTTCTACTTGTAGCCCTGTTGGGTACTTGATACAGCAGGTTTCGCAATCGTCTTTAGCTTTGTTTTCAGCGCGAGCGGTAAAGCAGCGTGCTGAGTAAGCAAGCGGCAGGTAGCCATGGCTAAACACTTCAACTTCGAACTTGTTACGAATATTTAGCTCTTCGCACTGGGTCATTACGTTGCTTAGCCATTCGCGAGAAAGCTCAACCGGCATACACCAACGCGTCATGCCTTGTTTCAAGAATAGGTTCAGGGTGCGTGCGTTGTAGGTGTTTACTGCCGGGCCAACCACGAAAGGTACTTTGCTTTCGCTGGCCAGTTGAATTGCAGACACATCATTGGCTTCGATCGCAAAGTCACCGTTATCGATGTACTTCTTCATGATGTTGACTTCGCTTGGTGCTTCGAGCAATGCCATGGTCGAGAGGACAACTTGCTTACCTGAAGCAGACAGCTCTTTAGCAATGTCCATCCAGTGTTTCGCTTTCATCTCACGACGTTTTGAACACACAGCTTCACCTAGATAGATGATGTCGGCAGAGCTTGATTTCGCTTGCTCATAGAAGCTTTCAACGTCTTGTTTTGGCCAAAAATAAAGTAGAGGGCCTAATGCGTATTTCATTGAGTTCTCCATTTGGCTCTATTGCCATTTACGGTGATAAGCGCCAAGCGTGGTTTGTGTACCTTCAGATACATTCGCCAGTGTCGCATTCCAAGCTTGTTCCACTTGGTATTGTTCTGGGTTCGCTAAGTAGCGATCGATAGCTGCACGCCACGTACGAGTGACTTGTTCAACATAAGCCGGGCTGCGTTGGCGACCTTCAATCTTCACTGAGGCAACGTTCGCCGCGAAAAGCTCAGGCAACATGGATAGCGTGTTGAGGCTGGTTGGCTCTTCAAGTGCGTGATAGCGCTTACGTTCACCATCGATATCTGCTTCAAAGCGGCCTTTACACAGCGTTGGGTAACCTGCGTTTTCACCTGCTTCATATTTATCGATAAGGATTTCGTTCAAGCGAGATTCGAGGCCAGTTTCTGTTTCTTGCCAGCGAACGTATTTCGCCGGAGAACAAGCACCAACGGTATTTGGTGATTCGCCTGTCATGTATGAAGATAGGTAACAACGGCCTTCTGCCATGATGCACAAGCTACCAAAAGCGAATACTTCAAGGTCAACGTCAGAAGTGATGTTACGAGAAAGCTGTTTGACCTGATGAATCGACAACACACGCGGTAGTACGACACGCTTAACGTTGAAGTTTTTATGGTAGAAGTCGATAGCCGCCGCATTGGTCGCAGATGCTTGCACTGATAGGTGCAGTTCTAGATCTGGATACTTATTTGCTGCGTACTCAAGCACCGCGATGTCTGCGATGATCAGCGCATCAACACCCAGAGCAGCGGCGTTGTCTACGGCATTAGTCCAACGGTCGAAGCCATTTGGGTGAGCAAACGTATTTAGGGCAACATGAATTTTCTTGTTGTGGTCATGCACATACTGCACAGCACGATCGAGCTTTTTACCCGCAAAGTTTAGGCCTGCAAAGTGTCGGGCATTGGTATCGTCTTTGAATCCGATATAGACAGCATCCGCACCACAATCAATAGCGGTTTTCAAAGCAGGTAAGTTACCCGCTGGGCATAAGAGTTCCATTTGCTCACTACCAGTAGAATTAAGTTGAAGCGAGCATTTTATGAAGAATTGTGAATGACGGAATTGATGTAAGGCAGGTTTAGATGGATAAATCTGCTTTTACTCCGTTTGAGGTACTGACGAGTGACCGTTTTACATGTTGGCTTGGTTTAAATATGAGGTACTTGATTAGTTCTTATGACGGCGGTTTTGGGCAAACAACTCTTCGACATCTTGTTTTGGTTGCGGACGGTAGAAGTGGAAGCCTTGAATCGAACTACAGTTGAGGTTCGATAATAGAGTCGCTTGCTCACTGGTTTCGACACCTTCAGCAACCACGGTCAAATCGAGAGATTTACCTAGGTTGATGATGTTTTCAATTACGGTGATTTGCTTTGGTAGGGTATCTATATCAGAGATGAAAGCACGGTCTATCTTAAGCTCATCAATTGGGAAGCGAGCAAGGTAAGACAGTGAAGAGTAACCTGTACCAAAATCATCAATGGAGAGAGCAAAGCCAAGTTTCTTGATGGCGTTAAGCATTTGGAGTGTGTGTTCACTATCACTCATCACCGCACTTTCCGTTAGCTCGAACGTAATCGCACTTGGATCAAGCTCGGTCGAACGCAGTAGCTTTTCCATGTAATCAATCAGTTTCGGGTTACCAAACTGTTCTGGTGAAAGGTTGATAGCCACTCGACCTGGAAGGATACCTTGCATCTTCCAGCGTTTAACCGTAGCAAACACTTCGCGCATTACCACTCGGCCAAGTTGTTCGATAAGACCAGCTCGCTCCGCTACAGGAATGAACGCAGCAGGACTGATATAACCTTCGACAGGATGCTTCCAACGTACCAGAGCTTCAGCGCCGTTGATGGTGAAATCACGGGCATTCACTTTTGGTTGATACCAAACCTCAAGTCCATTTTGTTGCAGTGCTTTTTGGAGCTCTATCTCAAGCCACAGTCGCATACGCGCTTCTTTATTCATCTGTTCGTTGAACTTGATCAGACGATTACGACCACGATCTTTCGCTTCATACATTGCTGTGTCTGCATTTTGCAGCAAGATACGAGCATCAGTACCATCTTGAGGAAAGCTCACACTACCAATAGAGCAGGCTAAGCGCTTGCTAAAGTGGTGAAGATCGAAGGGTTGATTGATCAGGGAAATGATCTTTTCAGCGAGCATTTCAGGTGTTCGCTGATGTTCAGGTTCTGGAAGGATAATACCAAACTCATCCCCGCCTAAATGTCCAATCACGGCCTTACGAGGCAGTAAGCGTTTAAGACGCGAAGCGACCTCTTTAATCACCTTGTCACCGATGTGATGACCAAGTGAGTCATTGATATTTTTAAAGTTATCAATGTCTAAGTAGAGCATCACCACCGGCGTATCGTTGTGAATGAACTGCTCAAGACGCTTAGTAAACCCAACTCGATTGTAGAGTTTGGTCAGTGCATCTATGTAGGCATCTTCACTGTTTGCTGGTGTGTATTGTTTTGCGGTTTCTTGTGCGTCTTGGATAAGCACCAACTGAGTGTTGCTTCCAAGAACAGTGGTGGAGTCGATGTTGAGCTGAACCTTACGTTCAAAGCCGCATCGTGCACCCGTTAAGCAAACCAAACCAGACTCAGAAATAATAGAGCTGAGGTTATTATTGAAGACTGTTTTGGTTTGTTCATCGATAAATAGGCGTCCCAACTCTTCACCAATTAACTCTGTGGTTGAGTTAAAGCCAAGCAAGCGCGCTGCTGCTGGGTTAGATGACAAGATGTAGTCACTTTCAACGAGCAGTAATCCATCTGGAAGTAGTTGAGATAGTTTGTGGAATTTGGCTTCGGATTCTTCTAAAGAACGGACAAGTACTTGGTTTTCTGATGTGTCGAAGGCGTGAAAGACGATGTAGTCGGTTTTGTTGCCATTGGTAAGCGGAGATAGGCTGAAATGAAGGCTGGTATCGAGGTCTGTTTCGTTGAGGGTGACTTCGGCCTCAATCGTTTCGCCACTGAATGCACGCTCATAGTAAGGCTTGAGATGTTGGTAGAACTGTTCGCCCAATGTTTGGCGATCATTCATGCCTGCAAGCTCTGTTTGACTCAAACCAGCAATATCGCAGTAACGCTCATTCACCATAAAATAGTTATGTTGAGCATCAAGTACTGCAAAAAAGAACGGACTATTTGCAGTTAGCTGGGTAAACCAATGTTGTAGTTGTTGGGGAGGCATCAAAGTACTACCAATTCTCCAAGAGCTTGAATATTCACTATCGATAAATATTTATTACTTTTTGTGTGGCTATCGATATTTACCTGTGAGTGCAGCGATCCGCTGTAATTCTCATTACCTGAGTTACTATAACTGTGATTTTCAGGATATTAAAGGTCGAGTATCAAACAGAAGTTAATTTGATACATAACAGTAACTGAGATCTCAACATCATCTATGATGCATTCCATATTATTGACAAAGTTACGGATAAGTCACGTGATAAACAAGATTCGCACTCAACTAGTTCAAAATGCCGCATCAATTTTGCGATCTCCAGTCCAGTTATTGCCTAAAACAGTACAAAAAAGAGCCTTATTGGAGGCGCTTAAGAATGTATTCAAGGAAGCTTTAGAGGACGGTGACTTTGAGTTTTTAGAAGACAAATGGCTGAAAGTCTCAATAAAAGACATGGGGTTAAGTTGGTGTATTAGCTACAAAAATGAGCAACTGGTTGTAGCTGATAAAGAGGTGGTTGAAGATGTAAGCTTTAGCGGCAATCTTAACGATCTTGTGTTGATTGCGGGACGTAAAGAAGACCCAGATACGCTTTTCTTCCAACGTCGACTGTCTATTGAAGGTGATACAGAGCTCGGTTTAGAGGTCAAAAACTTGATGGATAGCGTAGATTTGGACTTATTGCCGACTCCTATGAAAACTTTGTTAAATCAATTAGCTGATTTTGTGCAGAAGGGAGTACAATCCCCAGATACACAAAGTGAGGTAATGAATGCTTATTCGAACTGAAGCACCGGCAGATATACTTGTCATTGATCGTCTATTGAAATCTGTTTTTGAAACGGATGCAGAAGCTAATTTGGTTATGAGCTTGCGTGAGAATAGTCATTTAACGCTATCGCTGGTGGCTTGCTCTGACGAAGGCGAGGTGGTTGGTCACCTGATGTTTAGCCCAATTACCCTTAAAGGTGACGATCACAACTGGCAGGGGCTTGCACCACTTGCTGTGAAAGAAGAGTTCCGCAACCAAGGCATTGCAAAATCACTGGTTGAAGATGCTTTCTCTACTTTGGTTGATTTTGGTTACCCAGCCTGTGTCGTGCTTGGTGATCCTGCCTATTACGGTCGCTTTGGTTTCAAGGCTGCGAGTGAATTTGGTTTGAGCTGCACTTGGGATGTACCTGAAGGAGCTTTCCAAGCTATCGAGTTAGTTGAAGGTGCGCTTGCAGGGCATTCTGGTGAGATTGCTTACAGTCCTGAGTTCAACGACTTATAAGCTGATTTATCACGCAACAAGATACAAACTGATTTAGTCTAAATAAAGGAGCTTGATGCTCCTTTATTTTTTGTTAGTATCAGCCCTGCTCTAATAAGCGCTCTTTCAATAGAGGCAGCTTTCACAAAACTAGTTCTAACAAACTTCTGGTTTCAATAAACTTTGGCTCCAATAAACTTAAGGTTACTACCGCTAGATATGTCACAAACACACGCGCAATACCTACATGAGATGGGCATTAGCCAATGGGAACTAAGTCACCCAGAGCGTTTAGCAGGTTATGAATCTGAATTGACTCCGCTCTCGAGCGATTGCAAGTTACTGTTGGTTTCGCCTGAAAAACCTCAGGAAGATCTCGCCGTGATGTTTGAGCGAGTACTCAAAAGTATCAAACTCGACTTATCTCAAGCCTTACATATTCAGCCTCAACACTTATCTTCTATCGAACTTGGTGATGTTGAATGGGTGTGGTTTGCGGGTTGTGAGTCGGCTCAAGAGCTGAAGGCTAAAACACTTCAATCGCCATTACTGTCTGACATTAACGGTAACAACCAACACCGCCGCGACTTATGGCAACAAATTTGTGCTTATGACTAATCAATTTTTACCGACTTCACAACAACACCTAGACGCCATTTGGAAGATAGAGCAGGCCGCGCATTCTCACCCTTGGTCTGAAAATATGATCCGAGATCTTGATAGCCGAGGCGCTTGTCATCATGTCCTTGAAGTTGATGGACAAGTGGTGGGCTATTTCTTCGCTCAAAATATTGTTGGTGAAGTGACGCTGCTTAATATTGCGGTAGACCCAAGCAAGCAAGGCAAAGGTTATGGTAAGGCACTAACTGAACATTTCCTTGATATATGTGAACAAGCTGATGCTGAAAGCGCTTGGCTGGAAGTTCGCGAAAGTAATGTGAACGCGTTTAATCTTTACGAAAAGGCAGGCTTCAACGAAGTTGATCGCCGTCGTAATTACTATCCAACTAAACAAGGCAACGAAGATGCCATCATTATGAGCTATCTTTTTATGTCTTTTAGCTAGTCATGTTACGTCTTTTCGCTAACTAGATAGCTAATCACAAAATTAGCCAAAAAATAGGGTGTAAACTGACCCTTTAGAAAGTGATACGCTTTCTGTATAATCCGCACACAGAATTCAAGGGCAAGTATTATCTACTTGCCCTTTTTACGCTTTAGATCAGCAAAGGGCGACTATGTCTTTCCAACAAGAAGTGAGCAAACGTAGAACGTTTGCGATTATCTCTCACCCGGATGCGGGTAAAACCACGATTACTGAAAAAGTTCTTTTATTCGGAAACGCGATTCAAAAAGCGGGTACCGTAAAAGGCCGTGGCTCTAACCAGCACGCTAAATCTGACTGGATGGAGATGGAAAAAGAACGTGGTATCTCGGTAACTACGTCGGTAATGCAATTCCCATACAATGATTGCCTAGTAAACCTACTCGATACTCCAGGACACGAAGATTTCTCGGAAGATACGTACCGTACGCTAACAGCGGTTGATTCTTGTTTGATGGTTATCGATGCTGCTAAAGGTGTCGAAGACCGTACTCGTAAGCTGATGGAAGTAACACGTCTTCGTGATACTCCAATCGTAACGTTTATGAACAAACTTGACCGTGATGTTCGTGACCCGATGGAAGTGCTTGATGAAGTGGAAAGCGAGCTAGGTATGGCCTGTGCTCCAATCTCATGGCCAATCGGTTGTGGTAAAGAGTTTAAAGGTGTTTACCATATTCACCGTGACGAAACGATCTTGTACGAATCTGGCCACGGTCATGAGATTCAAGAAGTTCGCATCATTAAAGGTTTGGACAACCCTGAGCTAGATGAAGCGGTAGGTGCTGATCTTGCGGAAAGCGTACGTGAAGAACTAGAGCTTGTTATCGGTGCTTGCCCTGAATTTGATCACGAACTGTTTCTTGCGGGTGAATTAACGCCGGTTTACTTCGGTACTGCATTAGGTAACTTTGGTGTTGACCACATGCTTGATGGTCTAACGAAATGGGCTCCAGCTCCTCAAACGCGTCAAGCGAACGAGCGTGATGTTGAAGCGACAGAAGAGAAGTTTTCTGGTTTCGTCTTTAAGATCCAAGCAAACATGGACCCTAAACACCGTGACCGTATCGCATTCATGCGTATCGTGTCGGGTACTTACAACCAAGGTATGAAGATGAACCATGTTCGTACTGGTAAGAGTGTAAGTATCTCTGATGCGGTAACCTTCATGGCGGGCGACCGTGCACGTGCTGAAAAAGCATACGCGGGTGATATTATCGGCCTACATAACCACGGTACTATCCAGATTGGTGATACCTTTACTCAAGGTGAGAGCCTTAAGTTCGCTGGTATTCCTAACTTCGCACCTGAGCTATTCCGTCGTATTCGCCTACGCGATCCACTTAAGCAGAAGCAACTTCTAAAAGGCTTAGTTCAGCTTTCAGAAGAGGGCGCAGTACAAGTATTCCGTCCTATGCAGAACAACGACCTGATCGTTGGTGCGGTTGGTGTCCTTCAGTTCGACGTGGTTGTAGCGCGCTTGAAAGCGGAATACAACGTAGAAGCTATCTACGAAGGTGTTAACGTTGCAACAGCTCGTTGGGTTGAATGTGATGACGCTAAGAAACTTGAAGAATTCAAACGTAAGAACCAATCTAACCTAGCGCTAGATGGCGGTGATAACCTGTCTTACATCGCACCAACTATGGTGAACTTGAACCTAGCTTCTGAACGTTTCCCTGAAGTTCAATTCCGAGCGACGCGCGAGCACTAATTTCTCCGCGATCTATTAGAGTTAAACAAAAACGTCTATTGTTCTGCAATAGGCGTTTTTTAATGCGTTTTATTTGAGGTTTAAAGGCTGAGGTTAGAGGCAGTTATGTTGGGTTGGATAAAAACTTGGGTTAAAAGATATGATAAGTGGTGTGAAGAGCTTGGGCTAACGCCTGAAAACAAGCGCAGTTGTGTTGCTTATCGCCGTGATCCTCAAGGGAAACAAACAGAGAGTAGGGAAGATGACACAGCAAATAAGTGACTTTCCGCTGTTTGATACTCATTGCCACGCGGATTTTGAGGCGTTTGAGCAAGGTTTTACACCTGAACAAAGTATTGATGGCTATCTTAAAGAAGCAAAGCAAGCTCAAGTCGAGAAGTTAATCATCCCTTCTATTGGCCAAAGTAACTGGAGGAAGCTCGATGAAATCGCTCAATCTCACCCCAATGTTTACTACGCATTAGGCTTTCATCCTTACTTTTTAGAGCAAGCGGATGAGATGCAATTTGAAGAACTTCACCAACTACTCGCATCAAAAACACGTCAGTGTGTGGCCATTGGTGAGTGTGGGTTGGACTTTTTTGTGGATGTGGAACAGGAGAAACAAGAGCGCTTTTTCATCCAGCAAATGGAACTTGCCAAGGAGTTTGACCTGCCTTTAATCATCCATGAGAGGAAGTCTTACAACCGACTTATCGAGCTAATAAAGCAGCATAAGTTCACCTTAGGTGGTGTGATTCACGGTTTTTCTGGGAGTGAACAGCAAGCTTTGGCGTGGATCAAGCTCGGTTTCTATATTGGCGTCGGTGGAACGATAACTTACCCAAGAGCGCAAAAAACACGCACAACCATCGCAAAATTGCCCCTTGAATGTCTGGTATTGGAAACGGATGCTCCGGACATGCCCATGTATGGAAACCAAGGAAATGTTAATCATTCCAAATATTTAGTTACGATCTTAAATGAACTTTTTTTGCTTAGAAAAGAGCCAAAGCAATCGATTGCAGCGCAAATTTGGCAAAATAGCCATCGCGCATTCGGTATATGTGAATAAAATCGAAGGTTTTTGTTTATCGTTTGCGTAAATTGCACTGAGCTTGTGATTTGGGTCACATTTGTGTGTGAATGGTACATGAATCTTCTACGAAAGTGTGAGGACGGCATTACTTTATTAGTGGTCGCATGAGTATAATTGCCTCCGCTTTATAGCCCCATTTTGTAACACGCCAATAAATAACTAATAAGGAAGTCATAAACTATGAGCCTGTTTATGAGCCTAGTCGGAATGGTTGCACTGATCGCAATCGCAGTACTACTATCTGACAACCGCAAAGCTATTAATCTAAGAACAGTGGGTGGCGCTTTCGCTATCCAATTCGCACTTGGTGCATTCGTACTTTACATCCCTTGGGGTCGTGATCTACTTGCAGGTTTCTCTGCTGGTGTAGCAAACGTGATCGACTACGGTAAAGACGGTACTGGTTTCCTATTCGGCAGCCTAGTTAACTTCTCAGTTGACGGTATCGGTTTCATCTTTGCTTTCCAAGTACTACCAACTCTGATTTTCTTCTCTGCACTTATCTCTGTACTTTACTACATTGGTGTTATGCAAATTGTAATCAAAGTTCTTGGTGGTGGTCTTCAGAAAGCTCTAGGTACTTCTCGCGCCGAGTCTATGTCTGCAGCAGCAAACATCTTCGTTGGTCAAACTGAAGCACCTCTAGTTGTTCGTCCATTTGTTCCTAAAATGACTAACTCTGAACTATTCGCAGTAATGTGTGGTGGTTTGGCTTCTGTAGCTGGTGGTGTACTAGCAGGTTACGCATCTATGGGTGTACCTCTAGAGTACCTAGTTGCAGCGTCATTCATGGCAGCACCTGGTGGTCTACTATTCGCTAAAATCATCAAGCCTGAAACAGATACGCCAGACGACAACATCGCTGACGAAATGGACGGTGGCGATGACAAACCAGCTAACGTTATCGACGCAGCAGCAGGTGGCGCATCAGTTGGTCTACAACTAGCACTTAACGTTGGTGCAATGCTACTAGCATTCATCGGTCTAATTGCTCTAATCAACGGTATCCTAGGTGGCATCGGTGGTTGGTTCGGTATGGAAAACCTAACTCTAGAACTTCTTCTAGGTTGGATCTTCGCACCGCTAGCATTCATCATTGGTGTTCCATGGGAAGAAGCAACTATCGCTGGTTCTTTCATTGGTCAGAAGACAGTTGTTAACGAATTCGTTGCATACCTAAACTTCGTACCATACGTTGGTGAAAACGCTCAAGTTGTTGCAGCAACTGGTCAAGTGATGTCTGAGAAGACTCAAGCTATCATCGCATTCGCACTATGTGGTTTCGCAAACCTTTCTTCAATTGCGATTCTTCTAGGTGGTCTAGGTGGTATTGCGCCAAGCCGTCGCCACGACATCGCACGTATGGGTGTTAAAGCGGTAATTGCTGGTACTCTATCTAACCTGATGGCAGCAACAATTGCTGGCTTCTTCCTGTCTTTCTAATTAGTTAGAAATCGATATATAGACGCCATAATAATATCGCCCCGTAGCAAGAAATTGCTGCGGGGCTTTTTTGTTTTTAGGTCTAGTGATTCTTTGAGATGAGCATAAGCATCAGCTTGAAGTCGATAATGGGTCTAGAATGTTTTTTTGAGATACAAACCGTTTGCGTTCTAAGGAGCACTACAATTTATTGATGGATACCTATAATGTATAAGCTAAAGGGATAGGATGTCTCTGTTGGCAAGAAAGTAACCTCGAAATCAACTCGAACGTTATTCTTCTGGGATTAAGCCAAAATTAGCGATACGCTATAGATGTTAGACACAACATGACTGATTTGTTGTGCCATAGACCAAACTGGTACTGTGCGGTGACAAGGATTGCAATTGGTAGCGAAAGTTATCAAGTCTTCAGGGAACCAAGTCCGTTCATTTGTGGCTACTGAGCATTACTAAAATATCCATCTATACTGGATGGAGGGCGAAGTAGTTAACTATTTGAATATATTGATCGGAGATAGAAATGAGCGATTTAAAAGCAGCAGCTCTACGTGCACTTAAACTTATGGACCTAACTACGCTAAATGACGATGACACTACAGAAAAAGTAGTGGCGCTTTGTCATGACGCGAAGACTGCAGTAGGCAACACCGCTGCAATCTGTATTTACCCTCGCTTTATCCCAGCAGCTAAGAAAGCGTTGCGTGAGCAAGGTACTCCAGAAGTACGCATTGCGACTGTAACTAACTTCCCTCATGGTAATGACGACATCGAAATTGCTGTTGCAGAAACAAAAGCAGCGGTAGCGTACGGCGCAGACGAAGTTGACGTAGTATTCCCATACCGTGCTCTTATTGCTGGCAACGAAGAAGTTGGCTTTGAGCTAGTTAAACAGTGTAAAGCAGCTTGTGGTGACATCACGCTTAAAGTGATCATCGAAACAGGTGAACTGAAAGAAGAAGCACTGATCAAGAAAGCTTCTCAAATCTGTATCGAAGCAGGTGCAGACTTCATCAAAACTTCAACAGGTAAAGTGCCAGTAAACGCGACTCCAGAGTACGCGCGCATGATGCTTGAAGTTATTCGTGACATGGGCGTTGCTAAAACAGTTGGTTTCAAACCAGCTGGTGGCGTACGTACTGCTGAAGATGCAGCACTATACCTAGCAATGGCTGATGAGCTATTAGGCGCTGAGTGGGCAGACAACATGCACTACCGTTTTGGTGCTTCAAGCCTACTAACTAACCTTCTTAATACATTAGAAGTGACAGACCAGACTGCTGATCCAGCAGCATACTAATATCCCAATCGGGTGTAACAAGATTTAGTCTGTTTGATGGAGTGGCGTTAAGTCACTCCACATTACCTCTTTCCCTACAAACCATACTCACTAGAGTTTGGGAGGCACTAATGTATCTACCTCAAGAAATTATTCGCAGAAAACGTGACGGTGAAGTCCTAACAGCTGAAGAGATTAACTTCTTCATTCAAGGCGTAGCTAAGAACACGGTTTCTGAAGGCCAAATTGCAGCATTCGCAATGGCTATCTTCTTTAATGAAATGACAATGCCAGAGCGTATCGCACTAACGTGTGCAATGCGTGACTCAGGCATGGTGATTGACTGGAGCCACATGAACTTTGATGGCCCAATCGTTGATAAACACTCTACTGGTGGTGTTGGTGACGTAACTTCTCTGATGCTTGGCCCTATGGTGGCAGCATGTGGCGGTTTCGTTCCAATGATCTCTGGTCGTGGTTTAGGCCACACTGGCGGTACGCTAGACAAGCTTGAATCTATCCCTGGCTACAACATTACACCAACCAATGATGTGTTCGGTGCAGTAACGAAAGATGCTGGTGTAGCGATCATCGGTCAAACAGGCGATCTAGCACCTGCTGATAAGCGTGTTTACGCGACTCGCGATATCACAGCAACAGTCGATAATATCTCGCTAATCACGGCTTCAATCCTATCTAAGAAACTGGCCGCTGGCCTTGATTCTCTAGTTATGGACGTAAAAGTAGGTTCAGGCGCATTCATGCCGACTTATGAAGCATCTGAAGAGCTAGCGAAGTCTATCGTTGCAGTAGCAAACGGTGCGGGTACGAAAACAACAGCAATCCTAACGGACATGAACCAAGTACTGGCTTCTTCAGCGGGTAACGCAGTAGAAGTTCGTGAAGCGGTTCAATTCTTAACAGGCGAATACCGTAATCCACGCTTGTTAGAGATCACGCTAGCATCGTGTGCTGAAATGTTGGTGCTGGGTAACCTAGCTAAAGATTCAGACGAAGCGCGCGAAAAACTGATGGCAGTACTGGATAACGGTAAAGCAGCAGAGTGCTTTGGTAAGATGGTAGCGGGTCTTGGTGGTCCAGCTGATTTCGTAACGAACTACGATAACTACCTAGAAAAAGCAGACATTATTAAGCCAGTGTACGCGCTAGAAAGCGGTGTGGTATCAGCAATGGATACTCGTGCAATTGGTATGGCTGTGGTTGGTATGGGCGGTGGTCGTCGCGTAGCAACTGACAGCATTGATTACGCCGTCGGTTTTGATCACTTCATTCGCCTAGGTGAAGTAGCAAGTGAAGATAAGCCATTAGCAATGATTCATGCTCGCAACGAACAACAGTGGCAAGAAGCTGCAACAGCATTACAAAATGCAATCACTGTGGGCGGAGAATATACAGCAACGCCAGATGTTTACCGTCAGATTCGTTCTGAAGACGTGTAAATAACAGGTATCGGTATACCTCGTGTATACCGATAAACAGAGTTCTGGTGCAAAGAGCAATAAGTTGGTGAAGAAAATGAAAAGAGCATTTATTTTAGTTTTAGATTCATTCGGTATCGGTGAAACAGCGGATGCTGACACATTCGGCGATGTAGGTTCGGATACAATGGGTCACATTGCTGACCATTGTGATCAAGGCCTTGCAGACAACGCGGATCGTAAAGGTCCACTAACGCTGCCAAACCTGTCTAAGCTAGGTTTAGCGATGGCTCACAAAGAGTCTACAGGTCGCTTTGCTCCTGGTATGGATGCAGACGCTGAGATCATTGGCGCTTACGGTCACGCTGCTGAGCTGTCTTCTGGTAAAGACACGCCATCAGGTCACTGGGAAATCGCGGGTGTTCCTGTACTGTTTGACTGGGGCTACTTCACCGACAAAGAGAACAGCTTTCCAAAAGAACTGACTGACCGCATCCTTGAGCGTGCAGGCCTGTCTGGTTTCTTAGGTAACTGCCACTCATCTGGCACGGAAATCCTAGATAACCTAGGTGAAGAGCATATGAAGACTGGCTTGCCTATCTTCTATACTTCTGCAGATTCTGTTTTCCAGATCGCTTGTCACGAAGAGACATTCGGCCTGCAAAACCTATTAGACCTTTGTCAGATTGCTCGTGAAGAGCTAGAAGACTACAACATTGGTCGTGTTATCGCTCGTCCGTTCATTGGCCCAGGTAAAGGTCAATTCGAACGTACTGGTAACCGTCGTGATCTTTCTGTTGAGCCACCTGCAGCCACCATTCTTCAGAAGTTGGTTGATGAGAAGGGCGGTAACGTTCACTCAATCGGCAAGATCTCTGATATCTACGCGGGTTGTGGCATCACTCAGAAAACCAAAGCAACAGGTATTCCTGCGCTATTTGAAGCAACCAAAGAAGCGATCAATGAAGCAGGCGACAACACTATCGTGTTCACTAACTTCGTTGATTTCGACTCAGCTTACGGCCACCGCCGTGATGTTGCTGGTTATGCAGCGGCACTTGAGTACTTCGATGGTCGCATCAATGAAATCATCGATATGATGAAAGAAGATGATGTGCTTATCCTAACGGCTGACCACGGTTGTGATCCGACATGGCCAGGTACAGACCATACTCGTGAGCACATCCCTGTGATTGTTTACGGTCAGAAGGTTCCAGCCGGTTCTTTAGGCCGTCGCGATACGTTCGCTGATATCGGTCAAAGCTTAGCGTCATACTTTGGTACATCGCCAATGGGACACGGTACAAGCTTTCTATAATAGTTAACGAAGAGAGAGGGAAACCTCTCTCTTCTTTTTTTGTTTTGAGATTAAGGATATTTTCAATGGCTACTCCACATATTAATGCTGAAATGGGTGATTTCGCTGACGTAGTTTTAATGCCAGGTGACCCGCTACGTGCTAAATACATCGCTGAAACCTTCTTAGAAGAAGTGGTTCAAGTGTGCGACGTTCGCAACATGTTTGGTTACACCGGTACTTACAAAGGTCGTAAGGTTTCGGTAATGGGACACGGTATGGGCATTCCATCTTGTTCTATTTACGCGACTGAGCTGATCAAAGACTTTGGTGTGAAGAAGATCATTCGTGTAGGTAGTTGTGGTGCAGTGAGCGAAGATATCAAAGTGCGTGATGTGGTGATCGGCATGGGCGCATGTACTGACTCTAAAGTGAACCGTATTCGCTTTAAAGATCATGACTTTGCGGCTATTGCGGATTACAAAATGGTGCGCGCGGCAGAAGATGCAGCCAAAGCTCTCGGTGTCGGCGTAAAAGTCGGTAACCTGTTCTCGGCTGAGCTGTTCTACACGCCAGATCCAGAGATGTTCGAAGTAATGGACAAATACGGCATTGTTGGCGTAGAGATGGAAGCGGCTGGCATCTATGGTGTATGTGCTGAATACGGCGCAAAAGCTCTAACGATCTGTACTGTTTCTGACCACATCAAGACTGGTGAGCAAACGACATCAGATGAACGTCAAACGACTTTCAACGACATGATGGTTATCGCACTAGACTCAGTGTTGCTTGGTGACCAAGAATAATCTTGATTTGTCTTAGCTTGATAAGTTAACAGATAACAAAAAGCCCCGTTGCTGCCTGAGCGTCGGGGCTTTTTATTGGATTGCTGTATTTATTCTGAGTCTAGTATTTATTGTCAGCCTAGTGTGTTTATGAGCTTACATTTTTCAATAGTAAGTTCTCACCAGACTTAGTTGGTCTTCTGCGAATCAGCATGATGAACAACACGCCACTCACAAACCCCATCAACACCATACCGATCATGTAGCGATCACTTTTGCGGTAGTGGTGATCAGAAATCGCCGTCATCTTACCGGTTTCAAAAGTCACTCGAATAAAGCCGATGATCGTTTTCTCTGGAGAATAAATAGGTTCAACTAACTGTTGTCTGCCGATACTTGCTGTTGAAAGTGGTGTATCTAAGCCAAGAACCTCACGTACCGAGAGGGCTTTTTCGCTCGAAGCCAGTCGAATACCCTCTGCATCATAGATGGTGGTATCGAACACCAGTCGGTCTTGAGATAGCTGGTTAGTCAGATCAAGCAATCGCTCTTGGTCTTGTTGCGTGATCATCTTGCTGGCTGAAAGTGATGCCTGAGAGATAAGCAGCTTGGTAAGAGTTTCCAACTGTTTTGCTTGGATCTTCTCGTTACCTTTACTGATCACGACCGTATTTTTAATCGTTACAACGAGCATGGTAGCCAACAAAATGAGGGCTAGCATTCGTAAAGCGTTACGTATTGAGAACAATGATTCATTCATGTTTCACGAAGCCTGAAATAAACAAATGTTATGATTAAGACATATTGAGACTTGCGTTTTCAAATTGCAATAGGTTAACGTTTAGCATAGTTAATTAGGAATTATACACATGGACGCTCAGAAATATCTGCCGATAAAAAGGCATACGACATTATTAACTCGACTCCCCGAGACTCGTTTCGCTTCTCAACTCGCTAAATCCAAGGCCAATTGGATTGTGTTTGGTGAGTACCTATCTCCACAATCTTTCGATGACATCGACTTTTTCACTGGCACTTACAACACCATCCTCGATACGTGGAAGGTTGGGCATTATGAAGTGGCTTTGATGTCAGGCAATCTAACGCCAGCACACGAAGAAATCCTCCAAGCGCTAAAGCTTGATTATGCTTGCCTTAGCGAGGTCCCAGACTTATCTAAGCCAGGTTTGATCGTGATGGATATGGATTCCACAGCGATTCAAATTGAATGCATCGATGAGATTGCCAAGCTAGCTGGAGTGGGAGAGTTAGTCTCTGAAATCACAGAACGAGCAATGCAAGGCGAGCTCGACTTTGAACAGAGCCTACGCCAGCGAGTAGGAGCACTGAAAGGTGCGGATGAATCGATATTAGAGCAAGTGCGTCAGTCATTGCCATTCATGCCAGACTTGGTCGGGCTGGTGAATACTCTAAATAAGCTTGGCTGGAAAACGGCGATTGCATCAGGCGGTTTTACTTACTTCTCTGACTACCTGAAAGATACCCTTGATCTAGACCATGCTCAATCAAACACGCTTGAGATCGTCAACGGTAAGTTGACGGGTGAAGTCTTAGGCGATGTTGTTTCGGCGCAGACCAAAGCGGATATCTTGGTAGAGTTGGCTGAAGAGTACGAATTGGAACTACATAATACCGTTGCCGTTGGTGATGGTGCCAATGACTTGGTGATGATGGGCTCTGCAGGTTTAGGCATTGCCTACCACGCAAAACCAAAAGTAGAGCAGCAAGCTCAAACTGCTGTTCGTTACGCAGGTTTAGGCGGTGTGCTGTGTATCTTGTCGGGTGTATTGGCTAAGCAACAGAAGATCAGCTGGCAAGCGAAACCTTAGGGGCTCTACCTAAGTGCTATTGGCTATGTATCTTATTTAGCAATAGTGGCTCAGACACAAAAAAAGCAGGCTATCAGCCTGCTTTTTCAATTTTCATGCTTAAGTTAATACGCCACTCGAGGCTAGCGTGTTAGCTCCAATCGAATCAGCACTTCATCGGTAATGTCCTCTATCTCGCCATAACCGATAAACGCCGTCACCTCATTCTCTAGCTTCTTAGCTTGATGCATACTGATGCGTGAAAGCTCTTCTAAATCCGACTGGAATAAACTCGTTAGCGGATTAAAGATAGGTGCCGTGGTGACTCGCAATACATACACATCACCTAAGTGCTGCGCTTTCTTGATGAATAAGATGCGTTCCTTTGCTGAGGCGAAGTCTTTGACCAACTTGGTGTGTACCGACTGGATTTTGTCGCCAAACTTCACTGCAGCAATGTACACGTCATGATGCTTAGGCTCCGCACCTTCAATTCTTTTTAGTGGCTCAGCCAACAGTGAGTTGGTGTGACCCTTGAAGATTGGCTCGAGTGAGAACTTTTGGTTGTGACCAAGTTTAGCAAGTAACGTTAGATGCTTATTCAGTGGGAAATTCACACCAATGATCTTACAGCGCAGCGTTGAACTTGGCTTATCAATGAATATTGGGTTACTGACCATCTTGCTCAACAAAATGTTGTGCAGTGATTCGAGTAGCGAATGTGTTGGCAGTATCTCTTGCTTCTTAATCAGCTTACTTTGGTTTTGATCGATAAGCCCATTAAGGAAAGCGATGGTACGCATTGTCTTGGCGTTCTCGGCAATAACCAACTGCACGTTGCGACCATTCGGACTCACTCGAATTACGTGGTAAGGCACTGTGCTCAATGGCAGGTTCTTGTCATAGAGCTGCAGTTCATTGAAGTTCACTAATACCGGATCATTAATCTTGAGTACCATTGGGTGTTCAAGGCTAATGCTCAGTCCACGCTTCGAAATATCTAAGGTGTGTCCGTTCGCCGCTGTGCCATCTTGTGATGTAAGTTGCAACGGTGACTTAAATTGGTATCTCGGCTCTTTACGACGAGTCTGAGAGTCAAAGTAGATGCTTTGAATATTGCCGACGACAGTACGCGGGTGACGGAAGCGGTTCAATTCACTGCTTGGAATGCGTGGCTTTTCACTCAGAAGATAGTCCGCCGCACTTTCGTGATCGCCAATCTCTTGCAAGATTCCGCAATGCGTCAGTTGAGCTGAGCTTTGAGCCAGCGTATCCGAGTGTTTAGCTAATGCTTGTCGCTCAGTGTCTGAAAGTTCGAAAACCGAGAACTTGAACGCCTTCCAACTTTTACGTTTGCCACCGATGTGCCAGAACAGCTGTCTTTGTTCACGAGAGGCTTCAGGCAGCATCATTGAATAGAACAAGGTATTGTTTTGGTGTTCATGGGTAAAAGAGTAGATAACGTTACTGGTTCCCTTCACTCCTGGTTTCGCCAACAGGTTCATACGTTGCTCGTTGAACAGGGTACCCAGCGCTTGTTGATTTCGTTCGTCGTGCCAATATTGCCATAATGGATGGTTGTTATCCGTCAGTAGGGCAAGCTTTAGTTCGCTGCCGCTGAAAAACAGGGGTAGGTTACAAGTATGCTTTAGATAGGTATGTTCGATTCCTCGAGTACGAGTTCGAATAATCCTATCTTGATTCTCATGGCTGGTTTTCTTACTGGTGCTATTTAAAGACTCATCGAGTAAGCGAGCCACAATATTGTTGTCGCTTACCTTTATGGTTCTTAGAAATTTGACCGCGTTGTTCTCATAAGATTCGTCGATACCCAAAACACGAAATTCAATGGCTTTGTTAACATCGATCTCTAGAGATTTCTCAACCAACTCTGTGAATTTAACACTAATGATTTCACCAAGATTGTATCGAAAGGTGCTTGGTACTTTGAATTTTGCGCCTGACGGAGATATATCAACTGTCACACCATGTAGGCTTTGACCTTTAGATGTTGTCACTTCAACCTGTGAACTGATCTTGAGTCTGTTTTCTTGACGTTTTAAATCGTAGCCCAAGTTAATCGCTTCTGCTTCATATGGACTATTCGCATTGGTGATGTCATGTTTATTTTGAGAGGAGATATTAACAACACTGCGAAGTGGCTGAGTTCGTGGTGTCATTACCAACTCCCACGTGCCCTCTGTGTAACCTTTAAACTTTTTAGTGCCGCGTTGGTAAGCATTCAAAGCGATGTCATCAAGCCAGTGTTTACGGCCGTCTAGCGTGAACTGGCGACATTCATTATCAATACGCCCGCGTAAATCAATGCTCTTTGTACACGGAGCCATGATACGATTCAGTTCCATTTTAACGAGTAGCTTTAGAGACGGCGATTCGCCTTCTGTCATTTGTGAAAGAAGGAATTCGAAATCTTCGGCGTGGTAAGCCGGGATAAGTCGTTCTGCTACAGATAGAATTTCAGATTGCTGCATATTTTTCTTGTTAGAATGGACGGTGCATTGATGTTATCGGCTAGTTTCAATCGATCTTTAAGTATAAGTGGTATGACTGCAACGTTTATTTTAATGCGTACGGTCAACAAGGTCACAAAATAGTAACATTTACCAGTTACCAAGCAAATTATTGAGGTTTTATGGCTAAGGCAAAACGAGCTTATGTGTGTAATGACTGTGGCGCTGACTTTCCACGTTGGCAAGGGCAGTGCAACGCATGTGGTGCTTGGAACACGATTACAGAAGTTAGGTTAGCCGCTTCACCTCAGGTAGCGCGCAATGAAAGATTATCTGGTTATGCTGGTTCTGTAACAGAATCGAGCGTTCAGACATTATCTGAAATTAATCTACAAGAAGTGCCACGTTTTAGCAGTGGTTTCAAAGAACTCGATCGCGTACTCGGTGGTGGTGTTGTTCCTGGCGCTGCGATCCTGATTGGTGGTAACCCTGGGGCAGGTAAATCAACGCTGTTATTGCAGACCATGTGTCAGCTCTCTTCTCAATTACCGACACTTTATGTAACCGGCGAAGAATCCCTACAGCAGGTTGCAATGCGCGCTTCTAGACTTGGGTTGCCAAAAGAGCACCTAAAGATGCTCTCTGAGACCAACGTTGATAAGATCTGCCAGGTTGCTGAAAAAGAACAGCCAAAGATCATGGTCATCGACTCAATCCAAGTTATGCATGTAGCTGATGTTCAATCTTCACCGGGCAGTGTTGCCCAGGTTCGTGAGTCGGCAACCGCATTAACGCGCTACGCAAAACAGAATAACGTTGCTGTGTTCTTAGTTGGACACGTAACTAAAGACGGCACCTTAGCAGGGCCAAAAGTACTTGAGCACATTATTGACTGTTCTGTTTTATTAGATGGCGGAACCGATAGTCGATTCAGAACTCTGCGTAGTCACAAAAACCGTTTTGGTGCGGTCAATGAGTTGGGTGTGTTTGCAATGACAGGCCAAGGCCTTAAAGAAGTCAGTAATCCATCGGCTATTTTCCTATCTCGAGGCGAAGAAGAAACGTCAGGTAGTTCTGTTATGGTGGTATGGGAAGGGACACGTCCACTTCTTGTTGAAATCCAGGCACTGGTGGATTATTCCCAGCTGGCAAATCCGCGCCGTGTTGCAGTTGGTTTAGAACAAAACAGACTTTCGTTGTTATTAGCGGTGCTGCATAAACACGGGGGCTTACAAATGGCTGACCAAGATGTGTTTGTGAATGTCGTCGGTGGTGTTAAAGTAACCGAAACCAGTGCTGATCTTGCTTTAGTGATGGCATTACTTTCGAGTTTCAGAGACCGCGCATTGCCAAAAGATGTGGTGGTATTTGGCGAGGTAGGCTTAGCGGGTGAGATTCGACCGGTACCAAGTGGGCAAGAACGTCTTAATGAAGCCTTTAAACACGGTTTCAAGAAAGCGATTGTACCGGCAGCGAACATGCCGAAAGGTGGCATTCCAGGAATGCAGATCCACGGTGTGAAAAAATTATCAGAAGCAATTAATGCTTTTGATGAGTTGTAATTGAGCTCACTTCAGCTACTCTATACAGCAGAAATTCAGTCTAACTTAAAACGCCAATTGCGCTTTAGATTAGCACTAAACTAAACAATCATTTAGATTGTTTCTACAGATTGCCTTTTTCTATATGTTAGAAAAAGGCAAAGTTTTTTAGTCCCAAATGCATGCAAAGCTATCAGTCTTCACAGATTGTGATATACTCTGCGCGCATTTTATATCCTATTAACAGAGTAAGACAATGGCAGATTTATCGAAATACAGAAACATTGGTATTTTCGCGCACGTTGATGCGGGTAAAACAACTACCACTGAGCGTATCCTTAAGCTAACTGGTCAAATCCACAAGACTGGTGAAGTACATGATGGCGAATCAACGACTGACTTCATGGAACAGGAAGCTGAGCGCGGTATTACTATCCAATCAGCAGCTGTAAGCTGTTTTTGGAACGATCACCGTCTAAACGTTATCGATACTCCTGGACACGTTGACTTCACAGTTGAAGTATACCGTTCTCTTAAAGTTCTTGATGGCGGTATCGGTGTATTCTGTGGTTCTGGTGGTGTTGAACCTCAATCAGAAACTAACTGGCGCTACGCTAACGAATCAGAAGTATCTCGTCTGATCTTCGTTAACAAACTAGACCGTATGGGTGCAGACTTCTACAACGTTGTTGACCAAGTTAAAAACGTTCTAGGTGCAACTCCTCTAGTAATGGTTCTACCAATCGGCCGTGAAGACGAGTTCGTTGGTGTTGTAGACCTACTAAGCCGTAAAGCATACGTTTGGGATGACACTGGTCTTCCTGAAAACTACGAAATCAAAGATGTTCCAGCGGACATGGTTGATGACGTTGAGCAATACCGTGAAGAGCTAATCGAAACTGCTGTAGAGCAAGACGATGACCTAATGGAAGCTTACATGGAAGGTGAAGAGCCTTCTATTGAAGACGTTAAGCGTTGTATCCGTAAAGGTACTCGTGATATCGCATTCTTCCCAACGTTCTGTGGTTCTGCGTTCAAGAACAAAGGTATGCAACTTATCCTTGATGCTGTAGTAGATTACCTACCAGCACCAACTGAAGTTGACCCTCAGCCTCTAATGGATGAGAACGGTGAAGAAACTGGCGAACACGCTATCGTTTCTACAGATGAGACTTTCAAAGCGCTTGCATTCAAAATCATGGATGACCGCTTCGGTGCTCTAACTTTCGTTCGTATTTACTCTGGTAAACTGAACAAAGGTGACACGATTCTTAACTCATTCACTGGCAAGACTGAACGTGTTGGCCGTATGGTTGAGATGCAAGCTGATGACCGTAACGAACTAACTAGCGCACAAGCTGGTGACATCATTGCGATCGTTGGTATGAAGAACGTGCAAACTGGTCACACTCTATGTGATCCTAAGCACCAAGTAACGCTTGAGCCAATGGTATTCCCAACTCCAGTAATCTCAATCGCTGTATCTCCAAAAGATAAAGGCGGTTCTGAGAAAATGGGTATCGCTATCGGTAAAATGGTTGCAGAAGATCCATCTTTCCAAGTTGAGACTGACGAAGAGACTGGCGAAACTATCCTGAAAGGTATGGGTGAACTTCACCTAGACATCAAGGTAGATATCCTTAAGCGTACATACGGCGTTGACCTAACTGTAGGTGCTCCTCAAGTTGCTTACCGTGAAACTATCACTCAAGCAATTGAAGATAGCTACACGCACAAGAAGCAATCTGGTGGTTCTGGTCAATTCGGTAAGATCGATTACCGTATCAAACCAGGCGAAGCAGGTTCTGGCTTCAAGTTCAACTCTGTAGTTGTGGGCGGTAACGTTCCTAAAGAATTCTGGCCTGCAGTTGAGAAAGGCTTCGCATCTATGATGGAAAACGGCGTACTAGCTGGCTTCCCAACTCTAGACGTTGAAGTTGAACTTTTCGATGGTGGTTTCCACGCAGTCGATTCATCTGCTATCGCATTTGAAATCGCAGCGAAAGGCGCATTCCGTCAATCTATGCCTAAAGCTGGCGCGCAACTTCTTGAGCCAATCATGAACGTTGACGTGTTCACTCCAGACGATCACGTTGGTGATGTTATCGGTGACCTTAACCGTCGTCGTGGCATGATCAAAGATCAACAAGCTGGCGTTACTGGTGTTCGTATTAAAGCTGACGTACCTCTTTCTGAGATGTTCGGCTACATCGGTCACCTACGTACTATCACTTCTGGTCGTGGCCAATTCTCTATGGAATTCGCACAATACGCACCATGTCCAACTAACGTTGCTGACGAAGTGATTGCAAAAGTTAAAGCAGAAAAAGAAGCTGGTAAGTAATTAGCCCTTTTCTCAATTAGCTAAAAAAGCCCCGCAAGTGAAAGCTTGCGGGGCTTTTTATTGCTTGTAACATACTGCGAGAGATGCGAGATGTGATATTGATATGGCCCCTAAAAAGTAGACACAGGGGTTGTCCCGTATTTAATCAACACGGGACAGATAAAGTAGGGAGAGATTAACGCTTTAAGTCGATGTAAATCTGCTCTACCTTGGTACGAGCCCAATCTGTTTTACGCAAAAACTTTAAGCTCGATTTAATGCTTGGGTCTTTTTTAAAGCAGTTGATGTTCACCATGTAACTCAACTCTTCCCAACCGTAATGTTCAACCAATTCAGTCAGTAGCTTCTGTAGAGTGATACCGTGAAGTGGATTATTGTCTTGTGTCATGAGATGTTCTCGCCATTTATTTGAGCTAAGTATACCAGTTTCGCTTTATGAATTATCCGACCATTTGAGTTCGTAATCGGTGTGGATAATCGAAAGCTCTTCTCTACCTGTATCACCAAACAATTTAACTTGAGTCTGCATCCATTCTTCGAAGCGTTTTATCTTTTCTCGATGGAAGTAACCTGGAGGCGCGCATAAAAAGTAATTGTATTTAGGCTTCAGCGCGATATTACCGATTCGGACGAGTTTCTTTTCCTGCAAATAGCGATACACCAAGCTGTGCTTAACCAAGGCAACGCCCTGAACGGATAATGCACCCTCTAAAACAAAATGTGAGCCGTCAAATTGCAATGATGAACGTCCTGCCTTCGCCCCAGCAACGTCTAACCATAGATTCCAATCCATATCAGGCCAACGGTCTTCAATTAACTCTGCTTTATGCAGATCGCTGATGTCATAGATTCCATATTTTTCTTGATAGATAGGATGACAGACAGGGTAAACAACTTCGTCCATTAACCAACGTGATTCAATATTTGGGTAGTTACCATGACCATATCGAACACAGACATCGACAGCTGAGTCTTCAAAGGTAACCAGTTTGTTGGTCGGTTCTATTAACATAGATAAATCTGGGTGACGGTCGCGGAAGTCGCCAATTCTAGGCACTAACCAATGTTGTGCAAAAGAGGGTACGGTCGAAATCGACAATTGAGTGGGGTTGGGGTCTTGGTTTATTCGTCTTACTCCATCTTGAATATGAGCAAAGCCTTTCTTAGCTTGCAGGTAAAGCACTTCACCTTCATGAGTGAGTACTATTTTTCGGTGCTGACGAATAAACAGGTCTGCGCCTAACCATTCTTCAAGTTGGCGAATTTGTTGGCTGACTGCTGCAGCCGTGACAAATAGCTTTTCTGCTGCAAGCTTAAAACTGCCTGTTTCAGCCGCAGTATAAAAATAGTATATCCCTTGGAAAGGTGGGGTGCGCTCTCTCACATTAGTTTTCCTTAACTGAATGCCAGTATCTATCGTTTGTCGATGTTGCTCTATTGGTCGATTATTGACCATAACAAAGCGAGAGATCAACAGGAGAAAGGTTATGGATACGATCACAGCAACCGCAAATACCAACCATTCATTTTTGTCATCATTATCAATTAAGAAATTCTATTCTAAATTAGGCATGTACTTTCAAAATCGTAGAACCAGAAAGCAGCTGTCTGAGCTACCAGAGTATTTGTTGAGAGATGTAGGGATTACACAGGAACAAGTTGATAAGGAACTGAAAAAATCGTTTTGGGAGTGAGTGGGAGTGTTAGGGGAGGGACTGGCTAATCTAAGGTTGAGCGTACTTTGCTGCCAAAAAAGGAGCCATAATGGCTCCCTCTCGATTTTAATTATTCTTCCCAAACCACCAATTTATCTTTCGGCCAGTTATGACCAACTTCATGGTATTTCTGCTCAAGGATATGTCGCTTGATTTTGAGAGTCGGGGTCAACACACCATTCTCAATGCTCCATGGTTCCTTAATCATCAATACACCTTTGATCTTCTCATGTGAACCGAGCTGCTCGTTCATTTTCTCGATAACGCGCTTTGTCGTTTTCTCATAGCGAGCTCTATCGAAATTAGGGAAGTCATGCGGTACCACAAGTAGGATTGGACCAGGTAGGCCAAGACCTATCAAACACATCATTTCTACGCGGCTGTACTCAAACAGTTTGTTTTCGATTGGTACAGGGGCAACAAACTTACCTTTAGCGGTTTTAAAGGTATCTTTCTTACGCCCACGAATCGTTAGGTAACCTTCACTATCGATATCACCGATATCACCGGTATGAAGCCAACCATCCGAGTTAAAAGACTCTTGGGTTGCAATATCATTCTTGTAGTAACCAGAGAATAAGCCTTTGCCTCGAACTAGAATCTCTTCATCTTCAGCTATTTTGAGTTCGATCCCTGGACCTGCATTACCAACCGTACCAATTTTATCGGCTCTGAATGGGTAATTGAGCGTGCTGTAGGCGAAAGACTCTGTCATGCCCCATGCCTCGGTAATGTGCAGGCCAACGCTCTCATACCATGCGAGTAGAGCAGGTGATACAGGGGCAGAACCACATCCAAGAACGCGAGCTTGGTCTAACCCTAAGCCATCAGCAAGTTTCTTCTTAATGATGTTGTTGATAAACGGAATCTTCAGTAAGAAGTTCAGTTTCTTCTGTGGCAATTTGTCTTGGATTCGCTGCTGGAACAGAGTCCATAAGCGAGGAACTGAAATAAACAGCGTAGGGCGATGCATTTTCACATCATCAATAAAGGTGTCTAAAGATTCAGGGAAAGCCGTAACCACGCCCCCCATCACTGAAGAACCAAAGATGTAAACGCGTTCTGTAATATGAGCAAGCGGTAGGTAAGAAAACAGGCGGTCGCCAGGTTGGATTCCTATATGGTCAATCAACCTTTGAACAGACCAAGTAAACGCGCCGTAGGTGAGCATTGCGCCTTTTGGTAGCCCTGATGTACCCGATGTATAAACAAGTGACATCAGCTTATCGTCGTGATGCTGAGGACGTTTGGTTGATGGTTCATGTGTATCAATGAGCTGCTCGAAAGTGTGTTGGCACTTCGCTGCGCTGTCGTATGGCAGTGAAATACTCACTAAGCTCGGATTGTCATCAAGTACTTTTTGAGTGGCCTTAGAATCGTCAAGCTTACCCGCAATCACAATTTTACTTTCACTGTGTTCAATACAGTACTGAATGGTATCTGCACCCGCTGTTGGAAAGATTGGGACGCTGACAAAATCTCCTAACATCATTGCAAGATCGCAGATGAACCACTCTGCACAGTTTTTTGATACGAGAGCGACTCGATCGCCAGGTTGGGCTCCGAGTCCTTCTAATGCTGACGCCAGTTTCAGTGCTTTGTTGGCTACTTCTTTATAAGTAAATTCGACAAATTGGCGGTTAATAATCTGTTTCAAATAGACTTCATCTGGGCGTTCTTCTGCCCATTTTAAAATCATGTCATTGGGTGTAGGGAGAGCTGCTGCTTGTTCTTGGCTAAACTCGTTAGGCTGAATCATTGTCTAACTCCATGTTTTTCGCTAAGTTATTTTTGGTTATTTTTGTTAAAATCATGTTAAATGTACCATGATTTTTTCTTTTAGGGAGTAAAATTAGCGTTTTCTGTTATCTGTGCAGGCACGTCTGTAGCTTGCAGGGGTTACGCCCGTCCTTTTCTTAAAAATTCTTGAAAAATACGAGACATCCTTGTAGCCACATTGATAAGAAATTACAGCTATTTTTGATTCGGTATCCGCTACGTGTAAGTCCACGGTTTATTATAAGATATTATCGAAACAACGCTGCCACTGTATTCCATCACCAGAGCTGTTATCAGTTCAAACTTTAGGTTAGAAATTTAATGAGCGCCATCGCCATATAAGAATATATGCATCAGTTGAGCAAGGCTTGGTATTGCTTGTTTAGTTTGTACACTTTTGCTACGTAAGTTCTTGTTTCTGCAATACGTAATTGTGTTGTTAGCATTGTATATAACTCATCAACTGATAACTTATTGATATTTTGGGAGAATGAACTGATGTCTTTATCACCGAAGGAGTATTTCATTAGATTAGACAACCCACAGTTATAGGAAGCAATTGCTAGTAGTCTTCTCGCGCTAGGGGAGCGAATGTTGTTGAGATACTTCGTCTCCAAGAGATGCAAATAAGCGGTCCCTACATCAATATTGAATTCAGGGATAAAGAGATCTTGTGCTCTGATAGGTCTATTGTCATAAAGTTCGCGTGAAACTTCAGCAGCCCCACCATTAACAAGAATTTGCATTAATCCAATAGCAGAGGCGTGGGAAACAGCATTTGGGTCGAAGAAACTTTCGGCGTGTATCATAGCAACGATTAATGATGATGGAATTTCCCACTTTGTTGCAGAACGCTCAATGTGAGTTTGATATATTGTATATTTATTGCTGACGCTGTCAGTGATTTTATGGGATAGAAGTACGGGTGGATCGGTTTTGGAAGCTCGTATTTCGTGTATTCTTTTGCTTTTCGGAACCACAATTCGCTGCAATCTTTGATTTTCTTGCAGTTCTTCATAAGAGTTTATCGAGTCTCTCATATAAGTCACTTTCGCTGAGATCTCACTATTAAAACTAATTAATATCAATGAAGCTGAAAGACAGAGATACTTCATATTTTAATAGAGCTGTTGTTCATGTTTCATAGGTGATAGGTACTTCTTAGTCTGTTATGAATCCACTGATGATATTTTCCAAACTCACTGTGCAATGGCCAGATCATGGACGCATATATTTGCTTACCAAACAATTGAGTATCACTGGGTATTTTTATTAATTTGTTCATTACTGTTTTGGTTTCAATGATATGCTGTGGAAGAAGGGCTATCCCTTTCCCTGCGCTACAGAGTTCAAGGATAGTACTAATATCATCCAATACCCAAATGTTATGGCTTGAAATGATGGAATAATCAATAATATCTTTATATCCATCAAGCAATAACAATCGATTGTTTTTTGAATTGAATTTTGAGTTTTGAACGACTTCTTTACTCGCCACCCAAATGCAATTAACTAAAAATAATTCTTCTATATTAAAGTTATAGATGGTTTTGTGATAGGGGTTTCCTATCGCGATATCAATTTTCTTACGATTGATATAATCACCTAAAATATAGCTTGGTTTTGTTACAACGTTTATCTCAACTTCTGGAAACTCCTCAGAAAATTCAATAAGAGCATTTCTTACATTTGAATTTAGCATTAGTAGGTCAATACCTACTTTTATTTTTGTTAAATTTGAATTTGATAGATTTTTAGCAATGTTACTTAACTCTTTGTGTTTGCTTATTATTGGTGTGGTTAGCGCATATATTTTTTTTCCTTTATCGGTTAATGATACGGTGTGACCACCTCTATCAAAAAGAAAATATCCTAAATCTTGTTCTAGATTTTTTATCGCTCCACTTATCGTTGATTGCGATTTACCTAGTTTCCTCGCAGCACAACTGAACGAACCTTCAGAGGCAACAGTATGAAATGAGATTAAATTGTCTAAAGTGAGCCTCATATCTCCCTCCTACAGGCTTTGCACCGTAAGTATTAGGCTAATACTAATAATCTGAATTGGCACTATTTGAATTTAAAGTGTGATGTATATCACATTTTAACTTTGGGTGCAATGAACTTAATTTTCAAGAATAAATATTAATTTAGAAGCTAAATCCCTTAAAATTAATTAGATAGGTAATATGAAAAAATAACCACTTTTAAATCGCGTGTATTTTTGGTTTTGATATCGGGGAAACCGATAGTAACCGAATGTGAGAAAGTGATCTGATTACTAAGATCTAATTGCTTTGCACTAGAAGCATGAAAAAAGGATGGCATCATGATTACTAAACTTCACGTAAATATGCTCAATTATTTGAATAAACTTAAAAATGATGAAAAAGGCGTTACCGCGATTGAATATGGGTTAATCGCTGTTGCAATGGCAACCATGTTAATCGCAGTTTTTTATACAGATGCGACTAGTTTTGTAGACACTTTGGAAACGTCGTTTGCAACTATTAAAACAAATCTTAGCCTTGGCGACTAATTTTAGGCTTGATTAGCTACCTAATATTACCGAAATTTGACATTAGGTAGCTAATAACTTCATTTGATAAAGTGTTACTTGTAAATTTTTATGAGAGTAAATTATGTTATATATATCCGCATTTATTACTCTTATTTTCTTTAGTTTGATAATATGTTTTAAAGATATAACGGAGAGAGAAATACCTAATTTATATGTCGTAATTATTGCGATAGCTTCTTTTACTTTAGGGTTTACGACCTCAGATTTTAGTAAGATATTGATTGTTTTTGTTTTAGGTGTCGTTCTTATTAGTTTTTGGTTAGCAAATTTTATTGGTGGGGGCGATGTTAAGCTTATTTTGGCTTTCTCTTTAGCGATACCAGCGAACGATATTTTTGTAGCCACTATATTGGTGATTTTGATTGGTGGAGTTATTTCTGTTACTTATCTACTACTTCATTTTTGTGGGAAATATGGTTCCAATATTTGGGATGGATTAAGCACTTTAAAACCGACGAATGAAGGTATTCCATATGGCGTTGCGATCTGTAGTGGTTTTGCTCTGGTCATTTTCAAAAATGTTGTAACAGGAGGTTTTGTATGAAAAAAAGTCTCAGTCTGTTTGTTGCTGTAGCAGCTGTTGCAATCGGCGGTTATGGAATATATCAGAACCTAAATAAGACGAGTGAACCTACGGTTGAAAAAACTGAAGAATACGTTCAGGTCTGGCGAGCAAACATCCAACTCGTTAAGGGGAAACCGATCGATGCTTCTTTGGTTAAGAGAGAGCAAATTCTTAAGAGTTTGGCCATTGGGGAAGGGATTAAGGCTGATGTAAATTTAGATTTTTCTCCAGCCACATTACTTAATAGAAATTTATCCCAAGGTGATTTGGTTTTACCCGAATACCAAAATAAAAAAGGTTCTCCTGGATATATTGATTTGCTTATATCAGAAGGTAAAGAGCCTTACCCACTATTAGTCAGCAGTACTAACCTAATATTAGATTATATAAGACCTGGAATTTATGTTGATGTGTTATCAATAAGCTCGCCGGTGGAAAATCTGTCCGGTGACCTTGATAGACGTATTGGCTTTAATGGTGTTAATGCTAATTTGCTTCTTAAGCGAGCTAAGGTGCTCGGTACGTCGAGTGGCAGCAAAGGTGATGATGGTAATCTCGATTCTACGTTTCAGCCGGCGGCATCCGCAGGTGAGGAAACCGGGCAAGCTGTTGTCATTATTGAGATTGATCCGGTAGATATTGCAAGAGTGTCGCTTGCTGAAAAAACGATGCACTTGGAGGTGTATCGCAGTAATAGCTATGAAGTTCCGATTGATGCTGACGTTAGAAATGTTATTGAAAATTATAGTGGAGTGTCGGAGTTAAGAGGTTCAAGACGTCAGACCGTTCAAGGGGGCGAACTGTAATGGGTATAACAGCAAAGATAACGAGATGGGTATTAGTGATGAATCTGCTGTTGATAAACTCAATGGTATTCGCTTCACAGCGATATATTACTCAATTTGAAGGACAGCATATCTCTCTCAATGAAACGATCACAACAGTGTTTATTAGCGCACCAGATATAGCCGATTATAATGTTATCGATGAAAAAACAATTGTCGTTTTTGCGAAAGAAGTGGGGCAAGCGCGACTCGAAATCTATGGCAAAAACAATAAATTACTATTGTCCGAGAAAATCATCGTCGATGTGGATCTGAGCCAAGTTCGTCGCCAGATTAAACTCCATTATCCAAAGCTAGACATTAAGCTAGAGTCCGTCGGAATGCAAGTTGCGGTAAGCGGTGTGGTTGATTCTAACCAGCAGCGTGATGATATATATCGGATGGTCGCAACCCTACTGGGGCGTGAGAAAGTCGCAAAGTATGAAGCGACTCGATTGCTTGAAATAGAAACCGATCTTATCGATATTCCAGAACCACAAGATATGGTTTTTGCTAGAAATATGACTTGGGATGGGATTTTAGAGCTACTTGAGGTCGCAACAGCGCAGCAGGTTAACGTCAAAATCTCGGTCGCTCAAGTAACTGAAAATTTTGCGCAGACAGTCGGTGTTGATTGGTCAAGCGTGGGGGCGGGTGTCGGAGAGTTTCTATTCCAACAGTTCGACGCTGCTGACCTTACAACTGTTATTACAGCATTGGGCAATGAAAATGTCGCGCAAATTTTAGCAGAACCAAATCTGACCGTTATTTCCGGTGAGTCCGCGAGCTTCTTAGTCGGTGGGGAAATTCCCGTAATCGTAACCACGAACAATAATATAAATATTACGTTTAAAGAGTTCGGTGTTCGTTTGAGTTTGACGGCCAATGTGATGAGCGAAGAGCGTATTCGTATGCAGTTGCTTCCCGAAGTGAGCGAAGTCGAGCGGTATATTCGAGCGGCAGGCATTGAGGTTCCACAATTGGCAACGCGTAGAGCCATGACGACGATCGAGTTGGGTGATGGTGACAGTTTCGTACTGGGCGGGCTAATGAGTAGCTCTGACTTGGAAGAGTTACAGAAAACCCCCCTACTAGGTGATATTCCAATTTTAGGCGCGGCATTTAGAAAATCTTCGACAGATAGAAGAAGAACCGAATTGTTAATTGTCGCGACAGTGAATTTGGTTCAACCAATAAAAAGTAAGAAGGTACAGCTGCCTCAAATGCATAAGACTTCTACATTTCATCGTTGGCTCAATATCGATTCTCCAGCTGAAGCAAACAGTGGTAGTGATCCTACAATTGAACTGTTATCTCAAGGAGGATTTATACAATGAAGAAATTAATTGTAATAGTGGTCATGATGTTTCTTATCTCGGGTTGCGCGGAGCGTTATCTTAATGGCAAAGGTAGTGAATACTTAGTCTACCCAGAGACTCATATCTATAAATTTAGTGTCAAATCTATTCCTGAAACCAAAGAGCAGTTAAGTAATCTTATCGCTAAAGTTAACGATATAGATCCCGGAGCCTCTTATAAGTTTGAGTATAGGAATAGAAATTCAAAAAATTTGATTGACAATGTTGTGAATGAATTTGAAAAGTTACCACTGTCTGCTGAGGCGTTCAGTGTGCATAAAAATATCGAATTAGACAAAGATCTTAAAATTACAGTGATCTACCACTCTCTATTACAGGAAAAATGTAAGTTTGCTTCTGTAGAAGGTGTTGATGTAAGCCAAAACTGTTTTGTGGAAGCGGCAAGAGTGGGGCAGGTTATTCACAAGGAAAGGCTCGTGGAGGGATTATAATGTTTGATTTAGTTAAAACAATGAAAGAGTCCGCAGCTTCGGAAGATTTGTCAGGCATTAATAATGGTCCATCTGATTGCGTATTAGTGTATCAATCGCAGGAGTGCGTTGATCTCGTAAAAGAAATGTTTCAATTTGAAGGTTGGGATGAACCACAATTTATTAAAAACACGGATGTAAATAAAAAGTTCTATGAAGAACAAAAATCAAACATTGTTTTACTGGAGTTATGTAACTCAGAAACAATGGCGGACGATGCTCAAAATTTCGCTAGTCATCTTCCTACCCGAAAAGGGCTGATCATTATAGGACAGCAGGACTCTATAGTTAAGCTTCGTGAATTAAAAGAAATGGGATTTTACTATCTATATTGGCCTATTAATAAGTTTGAATTTTCTGACTTTATACTAAATGTTCAAGCAAATTTAGAATCTTTTTCTGGTGTGAGTGAAAAGCGTAAGGCAAAGCGCGTTGCTGTTGTGGGTAGTAAAGGTGGGGTAGGTACTTCTCTGATTTCCACTGAGTTGAGTTCAATGTTATCTACGCAAAGTATTGATACAATATTAGTCGATCACCAATACAGTGACTCAAATATCGATGTGTTAATTGGTTTGGAAAATTTTCAATCTAGATTGATTGATGAATATTCTGTCCCAATTCACGAATTAGATAATGACGGAGCGTTAAGTTATTTAACGCAAGTGAGGAAAAATTTTAGACTGCTGTCATTGCAAGGAGAGCAAGACCAAAAATTCATTTATGATTATAATCAAACATTATGTGAACTATTAAATAGAAGTGCTAATTTTATTATCGAGGATTTTTCTGGAAGTATCGATTTTAAAATTACCCCGCATGCATTAATAGAAATTTATGATGTAATCATCGTTGTCCTAGAACCTTCCGTTTCATCAGTAAGAAATGCACGTACATTGCTATCAGCACTCGAACAAAATCAAGTGTCACAAAGTCGTCGCACTCGAATTATAACTTTAGCCAACCATCATAGACCAGAGAGTACATTCGTTATTGGACAAGGTGATATAACAAAATACCTTGAATCAAAAGTTGATATTGATATGCCTTATTGTAAAAGGCTGTCTCATTTAATCGTAGAAGGTAAGCGAGCTCATAAACATGAGAAAAGCATTCGTAAAACAATTGAGGACCTATCAAACTTAATAAATGGTCAATCAGTGCAAAAACATCAGGGTTGGTTAAATAGACTGGTGGCACGATGAGCACAACTAAAGAGCTATATATATCTTTTCGCACTCAGATTTTTGAAGCGCTTGATGTCGAAGCGATTCAAACCATGAATCGCAATGATTTAGAGGGACAAGTTAGAAGTGCTGTTGATGTACTTTCTAGCAATAATGAGCGTCCAGTAACGGCAATGATGCGGTCAAGTATTGTTAAAAGTATGCTAGATGAGCTATTTGGATTAGGACCTATTCAACCGCTTGTTGAAGACTTTTCGATAACTGACATACTTGTTAATGGCCCAAATGAAGTATTTTATGAAAAGTACGGTAAATTGGAACGTTCAGATATTACTTTTGTCAATGAAGACCAACTTCTCAATATTGCTAAACAAATCGCTTCTCGAGTTGGTCGCCGAGTTGATGAGCTATCCCCTACAGTGGATGCCCGACTCGAAGATGGTAGCCGAGTAAATATCGTTATTCCTCCGATTGCTTTAGATGGTACGACGATTTCTATTCGTAAGTTCCGTGAGCAAAATATCACGATGGAATCTTTGGTCGAATTTAATTCTATGTCTTTAGATATGGCAAGGGCGCTATCGATTGCTTCTCGTTGTCGGTTAAATATTTTGATTTCTGGTGGTACAGGTTCAGGTAAAACAACGTTACTCAATGCTTTATCACATTATATTAGTGATGATGAGAGGGTGATAACAATAGAAGACGCTGCTGAACTTCGGCTTCAACAGCCTAATTTAGTTCGACTTGAAACGCGAACTAAGAGTATTGAAAGTACTGGCCTAGTGACACAGAGAGATTTGGTGATTAATGCGCTTCGTATGCGACCTGATCGCATTATTCTTGGTGAGTGTCGTGGTTCAGAAGCGTTTGAGATGCTGCAGGCGATGAACACCGGTCACGAAGGGTCTATGTCTACCCTACATGCTAATACACCAAGAGATGCTATCAGCCGAGTCGAATCTATGATTATGATGGCAAACTTAAACCAGCCATTGGATGCTATTCGTAAGGCTATCGTCAGCTCAATTGAACTGGTTGTGCAAGTGAACCGTTTACGAGATGGCTCTCGAAAAGTAACAAGCATCTCAGAAATTGTCGGAATTGAAGGGGATAGTGTTGTCATGGAAGAGATATTTTCCTTCCAATATGATGAAGTCAATTATGGTGAGAATGTAAAAGGCAAGTTTGTTACAGAAGGTATCATGCAGAGATCTCACTTGGTACGAAAAGCCCATTTTTTCGGTTTATATAATGAACTGATGGAATCCTTTAAAGGGGTAGGGACATGATCATTTGGATATCTTTTATTTTATTTGGGGTTGCCATATTTTTACTTTTTGATGATAAAAAATCAAAAGTGGTTAATTATTTTCCAAAATTGAAAAAAACGCAAAAAGAAGATGATATTTCGGTGATTGATATCAGTGGACTGCTGCCTAGAGCAAGTTGGAGAAGTATTAGAAGAGACCTACATCCAACTATAGGAATATTAGGTTCAAGAGCAAAACTAATTGTTTTATTTTATGTTATTTTCAGTGTTTTTATATCCTATTATTTGATTTATCATTTTTTCTATATTCGTTCAATGTTTATTATGATTGTTTCAATCTTGTGTTTATTATTCTTCGGTTACTTTAGGCTTAAAACGGTTAGAAGAAAAACATTTCAGCGGACATTTCCTGATGCTCTGAATATATTAATGAGTGCGGTGACTGCTGGTGAAAGCCTGATGCAGGCATTTATATTCGTTGGGGGGAATATGGATGGTGAAGTTGGGCGAGAATTTAAGTTAATGGGTGACCGACTTCGTCTAGGTGAAAATTCTGAGGATGTTTTAAAGCGATCTTGTGAGGTCTTTCCCTACCCTGAATACATTTTTTTTACGATTGCAATAAGAGCCAATCTGAATCGTGGAGGCCAACTTAAGGGAGTATTAGCTAGGTTGATTAGAGTGTTAGTCGATGCTCGTGCAATGGAAAGAAAAAAAATGGCGATGACATCTGAAGCGAGGATATCAGCAAAAATAGTGGCAGCCATACCATTGTGTTTTGCAATAATGCTAAATTTTTTGAACCCAGACAATATTAAATTTATTCTCCATGATCCAGAAGGTCAATGGATACTTTATTATGTGTTAGGTAGTGAATTGTTAGGTTTATTTATAGTGTGGCTTCTTGTTAAAAGGGTGAAATTATGAATACTATTATTATACTATTTGTTTTTGCTTTTGGTTTGTATATGGCAATTAATATGTTAGTTGATTTGAAGAGAGAAAAAAGAATAGAATTTCTGCTAAGCGCAACACAAAAAAAGCATAGATCATCTAGAATTAACTCATTTATTGTCAAGTTTGGTAAAGAATACCGAGGGGAGTTAGAGCAGAAAGTTAGGGATGCTGGTATTCACAGCCCTCAACTGGCTATTTATTATTTTCCAATTAAAGTTTTATTTTTCGCGGTTCTCTTATTCTTTGTTTGGATAGCGGACATTGCTATAGAAACTAAGTTTATATTAGTGGTTGTTAGTGTGATCACAGCTGTACTCCTCCCTGACCTTATCTTAAGTTTAAAGCAAAAGGCGGTTGTCAGAAAGATTTCGATAAATCTTCCCTATTTACTAGATATGATGTCTGTTTGTGTGCAGACCGGTATGACAATAGAGGCATCTTTTGCCTATTTGTCAAAGGAACTAGAAACCTTTGATCGTGATTTATGCTATCAGATAAAAAAAACGTCAGACTTTGGCAAGATTCAGGGTATCGATAAAGCTTTATACAACTTGTCTGAACGCGTTCCTTCCCCTGAAATGTCGAGCTTTGTTTTGACTATTATTCAAAATATTCAATACGGATCTTCTATTTCCATGATCTTATCTGATTTGGCTGAGGATATGCGTAAAATGCAGTTACTTACCGTTGAGGAAAAGATGGGGAAACTCTCCGCTAAAATGAGTATACCTTTGATTTTACTTATTATGATGCCTATTGTCATCTTAATTTTAGCACCTGGAGTCGTCCAGATGGGACTTGTTTAGGAGTGAATTATGAGAGCTAGATATTTTATTTTTACTCTTTTATTGGTGTCGTTAATTGGCTGCTCTTCAAGTCAATCTGAACTAAGTCTAGACAATGAAGTCGATAGCATGGAGCGAGTGGGTAATTATGATGGTTTAGTTAACTATTATAAAGGTAAGCTTGAAGAATCACCCAACGATACAGTTTCTATGCAGGAGCTAGCTAAAGTTTATTTTGATAAGGGTGATATCGAATCAGCAAGGTTTTATAGTGATTATCTTTTAGGCTTGAAAGTGGTTAATTGGGAGTTATCTCAATTACGAGGTCAAGTTTATAATGCAGATCATAACGATGCTTTGGCGGTAGAGTCTTATCTACGTTCTATTGAGTTGGGAAATAATACGGCAGAAGTAGATGTTCTATTGGGGATATCTCACTGCATGAATGGAGATTATGAGTTAGCCGAGAAATATTTTAATAATGCCAGAATCAAAGGTTACAATGATACTGCGATAAAGAATAATTTGGCATTGATTAAGTTTGCTGATGGAAGATATCAAGAAGTGATTGATTTATTACTTCCATTGTACTTGTCTGATCCTAAAAATAAAAAAGTTCAGGCAAATTTAGCTATTGCTTTGATTAAGTTAGGTCACGTTAAACAAGCCAGTGATGTTTTAGGTAGTAGTTATTCAATCAATGAAGTTACAACCATGTCTAGACGCCTATCTTCAGGCGCTGGGAGTTCAATATGAGAAGAATAGTCAAGTATGCTAAGGGGTCTCTAACCGTCGAGGTGGCTTTAGGCATCATCATTCTCATCACGGCGACGGTAATGATATTCGAAATGGCGTATCGGATTTACGTCTCAAATTTGGTTGAGTTTGCGCTCAGAGAATCGGTTAGGTCAACGACTGTTTTTCAGGGAGATAATTCATACACCAGTTATAATACCAGCTTTTTCAACGTGATGAATGATGAAAGTAAATTATGGTCTTCACTGACGCCTGTTGATAACTTTTCAATGGCAGGCAAATATTATGTGAGTTATGAGGATCTTTTATCTGATAATTATCGTAATGATGGCGATATGCTGATTGATGATTCGGGATATTCCTTTGCCGAAATATCATTGAGTTATCAATATGAACCTATTTTACCTTTGCTTGGTGGAAATTCTGAAATCATTTCATCTTCAGTGTTACTTACTCTCGAGCACGAGGGTTGGGAGAGTGTTAGATGAACATATCGGAATTAACAAATAATGGAGGCTTTCGAAAAAAACGCAACTCAACACTGCAGCGTGGCGCCTTTACCATTGAGTTAGCACTCATTTTATTTGTCGTTATAGCCATATTTTATTTTATGAGTGACGTGAGTCATAAGTTATTGGTTAGAGCAAAGCTCGACCGAGTGAGTTTTGCTCTGGTTAACGTAATGAAAGAGCGCACTCGATATTATGATGAAAATGTCATCTTAACTGGTGATGATAGAGACAAAATGGTCATTATTGCCGCTCGTCTGCTAAACACAGCTCCAGAAAGCGTAGCGCTGAGAGTTGAAGCTATGCACGATGGCTCTGCTGCAAATATTGATTCATTCGAAAGTGACCAGTTCAACAACTTAGGTTGTAATGTACCATTAATTTCATCGAAAGAGGCTTTGGTTCCTGTAGAGAACGGAGTCTCTTTCCCTCTTTACCAAGTGTCATTATGTGAAAGTAATTCATCTTGGTTTGCACGTTTGTTGGGGATTGCTAATTTATCAGAAATAACCATTTCATCGAGTTCGGTGATGGTTGGGAGGTAGATATGATAAACCCAAATACATTTAATCGCGGTCCTCATCGTCAGAGAGGTATTGCCGCAATTTGGCTTGGACTGACGTTAATACCTTTGTTAGGCGTGTCAGTTTTTGCACTCGAGGGAACTCGATATATACAAGAAACAAGTCGTTTGAGAGATGCTGCACAAGCTGCTGCCCTTGCAATAACAATTGATGATAAATCGAATGAAGCAGATGCTTTAGCGACTCGATATGTTGATGATTATGTGCGTAGTATCGAGCATATAGATATCACGACAGTAAGGACTTATGAGGAGCCAACTGCGGCGAATGATGATACCGAGAAAATTCAATATGAAGTTGCAGCAGTGACTACCCATAATTCGTGGTTTGCGAGTAATTTAATTCCCTCATTCGATGAAAATCAAAAGCTTGCAGGCTCAGCGCTCGCCGCGAAATATCCTTACTATCTAGGTGATAAATTAGTAGACATTGTGCTAGTCACTGACTTTTCAGGATCAATGAATCGGGATTGGAGTGGGGCAAGTGGTGATGTAAATACAAAGATTCAAACTCTCAAACTAGCTGTTTCAGATCTTGCTGATAATATTTTGGTTGTGCGTGAAGGTGATTCTACAGTGCTTAACCGTCTAGCGATTGTTCCTTTTAACCTCAGAGTTCAGGATAAAATTAATAACAATTTATTCTCAGGAAGTCAGTTGAGGTATAGAAGTGATTACCACTCTTCTGTTTCCTCTAAAACGTATGAAAAAGTCAATTGGCGTTTTTGGTCAAAAAGAACATTAAGTGAAGTCGAAGATTGTGCCGATGATATATTTGATTGCCCTAATATTGGGAATAATAATCAGCACAAACAAGCTAAGAGAGTGTTGGATGTTTTAAATATTAAATCTAGACGTCTTGAAATACCAGAGTATATAGATTATCAGAAATCTGTTGATGATATGTTTAACTATAAAAGAGATAATACAGATTTAAAATTTGACTTTAGAGCGGATACTAATGTTATTTACAATAGCTCAATGACGATGACTAATGGCATAGGTCACTATGTGATTCCTCTTACCAGTGATTCTGATTTGATTGAAGAAATGCAGGATATGAATTCAGGAGGCAATACGGCTTCATATCAAGGTATTTTAAGAGGGCTTCAAGTACTTAATGATGGCATGCCAAGTAATTCGGCTAGTCAGCAGGAGATTGATGAATACAGTCAAAGAGTCAAAATTATGATTATTTTGAGTGATGGTCAAGAATATCCATATACGAGTATTTTACCCGACTTAGTTGATGCCAATATGTGCAATGCTGCAAGAGAGCACTTTCAATCTGAGAATGGCAGCCTGTATATAGGTGTTATAGGTGTTGATTTTGATGCGACTAAACAAAATGGATTTCAGAAGTGTGTCTTAAATCCTGATGAAGATATTATCGATGTACGTAGTCGCGAAGAATTGATTGAACGTATTCAAAATTTAATTGAGAAAGGATCTCGAGGTACTGGTGTATCGAGACTATACGGGTGAGTAAAGATGAAAAATACAATGCTAACAATAGGTATGCTTGTTTCTTTCTCTAGTTATGGGCAGGAGATTAGTGATCAGGTAGTAGAATATTGTGGGAATACTTTTTCAGAGTATTCTCACACCATCGAAATTGGTGAAGTTCAAGGGGTGGCTAGTCATCGTGATGGCTATTGGCAAATTCATGAGGGAAGTCATGATCCAGCTCTCAAGTGGGAGCTTCTTAAGCGCTCACAGTTGATCACTGATCCTAGTGATTGTCTCACTTATATATCAAACCTTGGTATTGCTAGCTTCGATAGTGACAAAGGGCAGCTCGTTGCTCGTGTTAACTTCGCCTTTGATCGTTATTATCTGACCCCTCTTGCTCGTGAAGTGCTTGCTGATGTGGCAAAACATCTCGCAGACAATGACTACCTAGTGACCGTTGAAGGCCATACCGATTGGGTGGGCAGTGAAGCTTACAACCAAGGGTTGGGGCTAGAGAGAGCTCAAAGTACGTCTAAACAGCTTTTCACTTACGGTGTTGAAAAAGAGAAAATGACCCTGAAATCATTGGGTGAGTCTGAGCCAATCGCAAGTAACAAAACCTCAAAAGGTAGAGCTCAAAACAGACGTGCTGATGTGTATATTCCCCCAGAGTCTTTTAACCAAGACGATGCCAGTCCAGCCTCTACACAGATAGAAGAATAACCACTATCTCAACGGTCTCATAATCCGAAAATTATAATGCCCACTAATTAGAATTAGTGGGCATTATATTAAATGACTCCGAGTCCAAACCCTATTGCAATAAACAGAGCTACCATCCATACAATCGGCATCTTCATTGTTTTCAATAGCCACACGCCAACAATGATCAGAGCGAAGTCTATGCCACTGCTCACTGCGCTTGTGAAGATAGGTTGATACAGGGCTGCAAGTAGTAGACCTACAACTGCCGCATTCACACCAGTAAGAGCGCCAGCAACCAGAGGTTTGCTCGCAATTGCTTGCCAGTTTTTCAGTACACCTAGTAGTAATAAGAAGCCTGGTAAGAACACGGCAATCGTTGCGAGTAGTGCGCCTGTGATTGGTGCCGATGGCATCAATACATAACCTAAGTAAGTCGCAAGTGTAAACATAGGCCCTGGTACTGCCTGTGCTGCTGCATAACCTGTTAGGAAGGCATCTTGAGACAGTTGGTCACCAATACCATTTTGTAGCAACGGAAGTACCACGTGGCCGCCGCCGAATACTAAGCTACCTGCTTGGTAGAACAGGCCAAACACTTCAATACCTTGAGAGTAAGCACTGAATAGAGGCAGACCAACCAGCAAAGCAACAAAAATCACGAGAGGCGTTACCGATATTTTTTGCGTTGAAGGTATCGTTTTGAGCTCTTGAGACGTCAAGAACTTACTGCCAACCATCGCTGCAAATAGAAGCACTAAAACTTGAGGCCAGATGCCTGGAATCAGTAGCAGAACAATCGCGGTAATCACACATAATGCGGTTGCTATCTTCGATTGGCAAAAGTTCTTGTACATACCAAAGGTTGCATCAGCCACAACCACTACTGCTAATAACTTAAGCCCGTGAATGATTGAATTGAAAAGTGGTGCTTCCAATAGTTGGTTGCTGACTAACGCCAATATCAGCATCAGAATCACAGATGGGGAAGTGAAGCCGACAAATGCAGCAATAGCACCTGTTAGTCCACCTTTCTTGTAGCCAACCGCAAAGCCAACCTGACTTGAACCTGGGCCCGGCAGAAATTGACTGAGGGCGACAATTTGCCCGTACTCTTCGTCGGATAGCCAATTCAGTTTCTCAACAAAGGTTTTACGGAAGTAGCCAATGTGTGCCGCTGGTCCACCGAAGCTAATCCAGCCAAGCCAGAAAAAGGTTTTAAAAATTGAAAGCATGATCGATTCCAGATAAATGTTTAGCGTAATTTATGGTGACTTGCACTATGATTCAAATTAATTGTTTTAATTATAACTATTAATGAAATAGGTTCTTCTGGATGGCTGATTTTAACTGGAAAGGTATCGATCTTAACTTATTGATAGCTCTGCAAGCGTTATACAAAACGAACAGTGTAAGTAAAGCGGCTGAGCGCTGTTATGTCAGTCAGTCTGCAATGAGTCATAGCCTTCAACGACTTCGAAAGTTGTTTGATGATCCTCTGTTTGAACGGGTAGGTAGCAAGATGGAAGCAACGGATAGAGCGATTGAATTATCCAGTACTGTAGATGCCTTGCTCAATACCATTCAATCTGAAGTACTACTCTCTAAATCATTTGATGCAACAACTTACAAAGGCAGTTGGAAGATTGGTCTTACCGATTATGCCGAGCAGATGTTTGCTCCAGTGTTGTTTGATCTCATTAAACAGTCCTCTCCTGATTCTCAAATTGCGTTGTTCAACGTAAATCGATCTAACTATCAGCAAGTCTTTGACGATGCCAAGCTTGATATGACGATAGGCAGCTTTGGTGAGGTACCAAAGCAATATCGAACAAAGCATTTGTATACGGAGCAACATGTTTGTTTACTTGATCAATCGGTTCTATCTATTGAGGAGCCGATGTCGCTAGAACAATTTGTTGCTGTCGAGCACGCGCTTGTTTCCCCTGCAGGGGCTTTAAAGACGGGAGTGGACACTCGTTTAGGTGAACTCGGCTTAAGCCGGAAAGTCGCGATATCTTCCAGTAACTTTTTAACTGTTAAACGACTCATTCGTGGCAGAGAACTATTGTGTATTGTCCCCAAGCTAGTCGCGCGCAAGGATATTGATAGTGAAGAAACCTTACTAGCTGTGAAGCCACCTATTGATGTTCCAGATTTTGATATCCAGCTTGTTTATAGAAAGGCAAAGCATTTAGATGATAAAAATAAACTACTTAGAAAGTTGATTACTAATGCGATCTCATCTGTGATTTCCGAATAGTTTATTGTGTCGGTTAATCGTCAAATTCATATGAATTAATTTTAGAAAAATCCGGTTTATTATAAGAACCCGACTATACTTAATTTACGACTCAAGGCAGTCGTAAAGAATAGGCTTTTTGATTTACCTAAGTAAAAAAATTGGTTATATCCTCATGATATAGCTTAAAAATCTACCAGGCTAAACGGACTTAGTTGGTCTTAAAAGCGCTAGCTCCCCCTAGCGCTTTTTTCTTTTGGTCGAGATAAATTTCGACGTATCAACAACAACCTAAAAAGAGAATCGAGTCCATTTCTTAGCTCGCCAGCGATAGGCCATGATGATTCCACGGAACCACTCGTCCATCGCGATTGCCATCCAAGCCCCCAATACGCCATAACCCCAATGCACGCCAAGCAAATAGCTCATGGCAACCCCAATGCCCCACATGCTGAGAATACCCATTTTGATCGGGAATTTAATGTCGCCAGCAGCCTTTAGACAAGAGATAAAGATCAGGTTAAATACTCGACCAGCTTCAAGAATGATGGAACCTGCAATCAGTGCAGCCGTTAGCGCAATGATCTCTGGATCTTGCGTGAACAGATCGAGAATTTCGAAACGGAACACATAAACCATGCAGGTAATCGCAGTTGAGGCGATAAAGCCAACCACAAAGTAACGTTGCACGCGCTTGGTGATCTCGTCGATCCAACCCTTACCAATGTAATAGCCTGTTTGGATTTGGCTGCCTTGACCAATTGCCAGTGCAAATGCAAAAGAGAGACGAGCGATGTTTTGTGCGTAAGTAAACGCAGTCAGTGAAGATGTGCCCATCTGTACCACGAAGAAGGTAATGCTGATCTGAGCCATGTTATAAGAGAGCACTTCTCCTGCGTTCATCGAGCCGATCTTAATGATTTTTTGATAGATGGCTTTAGGCACAGATTTAAACTGCTTCACTGGTAGATCAATCCCTTTGCTTCTGACCACACCAATCAAGATCAACATCCCGATCACTTGGCTAATGACGGTCGCGGTCGCAACCCCTTGCACGCCGTATACTGGCAAACCAAAAGGTTGATATAAGGCGCAGTAGTTACCGAATACGTTGATAACGCCTGCAATCATGTTGATCACCATCGGTGACTTTGAATAGCCATGACTGCGCAAAATAGTGGTGAGAACCACACCTATGGTTACATTGAAGGTGAGAGCACCACTGATGAACAGGTATTCTTGCGCGTACTGTTCGACTTGAGGTTCGAGTTGATAAAGCGGGATAAAATATTCAGCAACAAGAACGGCAATCACACTCAGTAGCACACCGGCAATAATGGCCAGAATGATACTTGCTACACCCACGTGAGCGCTCTCTTGAGTGCGGGAAGCACCATTGTATTGCGCGATTAGAATACCCGTACCACTGCTGACCATGGTCGAGACAATGATCAGGAAAAAGGATATCTGAGAAATAACACCAACGGCAGACACGGCTTTGTCCGAGTATCCCGATAACATGAATACATCACTGGTGTTGAGTGCGGTTCTTAAAAGAACTTCGATAAAAATTGGCCAGGTGAGCGCAACGATTCCCATACGTTTGTTTAGGGTGGAATCAGCATTAGGCATTTAGGTTTTCTCAAAAAAGGGGTAGGCGACACTATAGTTTAGCTATTATTTAGTAAACGACTATCAAATTAATGTCCGGAAGGCTAATAAGGATAAATAAAATTCGAATAAGTCTTCAGAATTCAATATTTCAGTGAGGGTGATGAAATTTTTGAATGGGATTTCATAGCAAGAGCACTCTTTGCTTTTTGTGAGTAAAAGCTTGCCTGTGTTAGCTGAGTACAACGAACAGAGTAAAAGGATCATGGTAGGCCAAATGGTCTAAGTGCTTGTTTTTCGCTTACGTTACTTCAGATATAAAAAAGGCACTCAGCGAGAAACTGAGTGCCAAAGTCTGAAATTTATGAGGTTAGATTTTCATTGAATTTCAGAAGACAGGTATAGGTTTTTACTTACTCTGCGTCAGTAAAGAAATCGTTGTATAACATGTATAGGTGGGCAGCACTCCAAGAGAAGTTTGGAGCACCTTGTTGTTCACCGTTTAGCGGGTTGTAGTTCTCACGGATAGGACCGTCTTGTACCAAGCCATCGGCGTGGTCGAAGAATGCGCCTGCCATTTCAATCGCATCGTCACGGTAGCCGTAGCTGTCCATACCTTTTAGGCCGAAGTAGAACTGGTCTACCCATACACGTCCACGCCAGTAAATATCTGGGCCAAATGCTGGGCTAGAAAGCGCTGCTGTGCCCAGTGGAACGTAGGTGTTGAACTCTGAGGTATCTTTCATCACAGAGACCACGGCATCAGCGTGAGCTTGTGTTGCTGCACCGTTGAACAGTGGTGACCAACCCTCAGGGCCTTTACCACGCTCGACAATCGGTTTGCCTGCGCAGCCATTGGCTAAAGGCTTGTCTTCAATACGAATGTCATAGAAGAAGTTAGTGCCTTCGTCGAACATACAGGTGTTGATGTAGTTCGATAGGTGCTCAGCTTTTTCACGGAACTCTTTCGCTTCTGTGTCTTTACCTAGAATGTCAGCCATTTCTGCTAGGTACTTATTATCGCTGTACATGTAGCTTGCTTGGTCGACAGATTCTTGCAGTAGTGAGTAGCCCAGTAGCGTGTCATCTTCAGCGCGGTTTTGAGCGAACTCAACATCCCAATCGCTGCGCTTGCCGCCATTCGCCACATACGCGTCTAGCTGGTCTTTATCGATGAAACCAAATGCGGCTGCATCGTCACGACCTGACTCCCAAGACGCGGCAGTTTGTGCTGGGCTTTCGATGTAATCGTAGTTACCTTCAGCAATCACTTTATCCAGTGCAGTTTGGCCTATAACTGTCTCGTGTTTATCGCCACGAACCACGGTGAAGTACATTTCACCTTCAGGCGTGTTGTGTGCTTTATCGCGTGCTGCGCCGTATTCAGGTACGCCGTTGCCGTTGTTGTCACGGTTGCGCAGCCACCAATCGTGGTATGCCACTAGCTTTGGATACATCTCTTCGAGCCAAGCTTCATCGCTGGTGGTCTTATAGACTTCCATTACTGCCCATGCTGCTAGGCTTGGTTTGGTATTACGTTCATTCCAGTTACCGCCATCGCCGCCACGTTCTGGACTTAGGTTGTAAGCGAGTAGATCGGGCACGTAACCTTCATCCCAAGGACGAACGGCATCGTCAGCCTGAATTTGGTAAGCGAACATCGCGCGGATGTTATCTTTCGCTACATCTGGGTTGAAGTGAGCCATTGCGTAGGCTTGCTTCCATGTGTCCCAAGGCCAAGTTTGGTTGCCCGAGAACCAACGCGCCGTCACGGATGGTGTCACAGAGTCAAACTCCATCGCACCTGCAGCGCCACGCCAGTTACCGTTTAGGGTTTCCATCGCTTTAACCGCAACACGCTCTTGCTCTGGTGTCGCGTTCGGGTTGGTTAAACCCATCTCAAGATAGCCTTCCCAACGTTCTGCTGATGCGGCTAAGAAGTCGGTAGGGTTTGCCATGATCTTTTTGATTTCAGGCTGTTCCGCTTGCGCTTCTTCTGCCGTTAGAACATGCGAGTATGTGGTGTAGATAGTCGTCGATGCTTCAATGTTTGCCGTTGAAGTAAACGCTAAACCATCAACCGTGGTTTTCGTTGGAATCGACTTGTGAACTTGGTATTCAGACTCACCAGAAGTCAGTAGATCCCATGTCGAACGAACCTTACCGAAGGTCACCTTTAGGCCATCGTCGGTTGCGACGATTTGACGGTCATACTCAGGGTAAGTTTCAGCGATTGTTTTGTCGGTTTGTGCCACGCCTTCTTTGGCGTGCGTCTTTTCTAGCAGTTCACCATCCCACACTAATTCAACCGGTGAGTCGGTAGTGATTTTTGTTTCTAGCAGAGAGGTACGGTTTGAAGCAAAACGCATCGTCATTTCTACGGTCACATCGTCAGATTTTAGCGTCTGAACCAATGCGCCCGGTAGGCTATAAGCTTCCATAGTGAAAGCCACTTTTTTGCCGTCTTTGAACACGCTTAGGCGGTCGAAGTTATCAGCCATGAAGTTGATATATTCTTCGGTAAGCAGTGCTGTACCTGGGAATCCGCCCATGCCTTCTGCACTGTCTGGCAGCAGATGACCGTGCCATGCACCTAGGTCGAAGAATGGGTTAAAGCGTTGGTGGTCATCGAAGTCGTAGTCACGCATGTATTCAGGTGAGCCAGTACGGTCGATAACGTTTTTAAATTCGTTGGCTTGCAGTTGCTCTGTGTCAGAGCCTGAGCCTGAGCCAGAGATTGAGTTTGAAGCACAACCAGTAACGACAAGGGCTGCACCGATAGCGAGAGCTGCGAATGATTTATTCAGTTTCATGATCAATTCCTGTTATTACCAGTAGAAGTATTGCATTGCGAACACCTGAGCGTCGCCGATTTCAGTGTCGCTGCCTACGCCAAAGCGGCTATCGAAAGCAGTCGCAAACGCGCCGTTGCCGTATTCATACCAAACGCCAGCATTGATGTAAGAGGTGATTTCTTTGTCGCCATTGTCACCGTCAAAGTTTGCGTAGTTGTAGGCTGCAGATAGGTAAACGCCTTGTGCCGCTTCGTACCATGCACTGGTTTGAATACCAGACTCGCTACCGAAAGACTCTTGGTTGCCTTTATCTGTATCGTGCCAAACACGAGTGGCGAAGTTTTTGTACTCAGCACCCAATAGCAATAGTTCACCACCATCGTTGTTACGAACTTCACCACCACCCATTAGGGTTAAGTCGTCGGTCAGATCGTATTGAAGGTAACCATTGACCATGGCGTTCTTATCTTTCCATTGGTCTGCGAAGCTGTCGTATTTACCGAAGTGAACAAGAGCATCGTCTTCCGAGAAGTCAGACTCTGGCGCGAAAGAAACGCTGTAGCGAAGCTTGCCTTCTAGGTTTTGAATCTTCACACCAAGGTGCACGTCTCGCGTGTTTGAGATCGCGTAGCCGTATTCAACCGTAGGGTCACCCCACCATTGAACGTCATCTAATGAAGAGTCCATACGACCAATCATGAATTCTGTTTTGTTATCTGTGCGGTAGCCAGCGTAAAAGCGGTTGAAACCACCTTCAAAACCGCCCCAGCCGTGGCCCGTTGCCCAAGCATTGCCTTCGTCATCGGCTTGTACTGTCCAGCCCTCCATATAAGCAAGACCAAACCAATTACCGTGCTCGATAGCCAAGCCAGCTTCAATGTAAGTACCGTCTGCGTAGCGGCCTTTATCATCACCTTCGAGTGCCACGTGACCACCAAGGCCAAGCTCACCATAAAAGTTAAATAGGGTTTCAGTTTCTGTCTGAGGAGGCTGAGTATCACTGTGGTTTGCTGCGGACTCTTCCGCGTGGGCAGTGGTACTTAAGGCAGCAAGAATACAGCTTGTAATAAGAGTGTTTTTAGTAAAACTACTTTTCATTTTAATCACTTCTGTGTCGGGGTTATAAATGAAGGTTCGCAAGCAGTTCTGACTTCTAATATGGGGTGCTCTTCAAGGCGTATTGGTCAGGTTACTTACGATCGCAAAACCAATATTAATGATAATTTTGATGTTTAAAATTAATTAAGTTTAAAAGTGTGATCTATTTTTAGTAAATATTTACTTTGTTTTTATTTTGACTTTCAGTTGAATTTGCAGAGGTATGGCTAGGGTTGTAAGTATTCGGGAGGTGAATTGTTTGATGGGTGGTTAGATTGTTGGTTCGAATGTTTTGATTCTTGAATGGCTTTGATTTAATCGAGATGGTTAGTGGAAATGTACCGACAAATAAAAAGGCACTCACCAAATGCGAGTGCCTGAAGTTTAAATGCGAGTGCCTGAAGTTTAAATCAGAGTGCAGGGTAAACTAAGCGTTCGCCGGTTCAGGTTTTGCTTCTAGTTTTTTCTCTTCTGGAGATAAGCTTTTTTCATATTTTCCGTACTTCCACCACGCGTAGCCAAGGAAGATAACAATCCCGCCCACGTTGTAGAAGATGATGGTCATGATGTCAGCACCTGTTGGGAAGGTTGACGCAAAGAAGCCAACAGTGAAAATGCCGATCAGAATCGAGACCACGGTAATGCCTGTCATACGTGAGCCCATTCTGAAATCACGAGGTAAGTGATCCAACTTCAAACGTAAATTAAGGTACGCGATCATGATGAATAGCGGTGGCAACATCGATGCTGCAGCTGTCATGTTGATAATGGTACTCATCAGATCTTGAACCGTATCGGACGCCAGTGTCGGAATGAACATCAGTGGAATCACAATCAAGAACTGAATCCAAGCCGCACGCTCTGGAACGCCTTGTTTGTTTAGAGCGACCGTTTTCTCACCGAAGATACCTTTAGGGATTTCAGAGAAGAAAATCTTAACCGGTGTTGCTGTCCACATCAGCAGAGAGCCCAGCATCGCCGTGAATGAAACCACACCAACGAAACGGTTCATCAAGATTTCAGACAGGCCAAAGTGTCTTGCTAGCCCTTCAAATACCTGAACTGAGCCGCCTGTGAATTTAAGCTCTTCACGCGAAACAAACACGTTTGCTAACACAGATCCTACCGAGTAAAGCGCACCGATGAAGATACCGGCAATGATGATGACTTTAACGAAAGACTTGTGACCGCCTTTGATGTCGTTAACGTAAACCGCGACCGATTCTGCACCGCCTGCCGCCATGAAGATCCAAGTGATTACGCCAAGGAATGCCCAGTTGAAGCTTGGTGTCATGGCTTCAATGGTGATTGGGTCAGCTGGCTCGATACCGCCTACCAAAGCACCGCCAGATAGCAAGATGTAAGACATCGTTAGCAGCAGCATCAGTGATGATGTTAGTGAGGTGATAGGGCCCAGTAATTTCGCACCGTTATTCGAGATATGAGTCGCGACCGCAAACAAAATAGTACTTAGAATTGCGGTGGTCATTGGCGTGAATATGTACTCAAAACCTAAGAACGCATACGACGCGTAAGCGATGATTCTAGGGAGCAGAGAGGTGAAGAAGAACAGGTTAACAAACCAGTAGGTGTAAGCTGAAATAAACGCCCAGCGGCCGCCTAGAGAGCTTTTAACCCAAGAGTAAACACCCGCTTCAGAGTCTTTATTCAGTGACACAAACTCTGCAACGATCAAACAAAATGGCACAAAGTAAAAGATGGTTGCTAGAAAGAACATCGGAGCCGAGGAAAGGCCGATCTCGATGTTGTTATTAATGATGTTATTGAAGCTGTATACCGCCGCGAAGGTCATAGACAGTAGGGCAAATTTGCCTATCGTACTGCGTTTATTTTCGGACATGATGTTCTCCGGTGAATCACGTTGATGATCGTTATAACTTGGTCCTAGAGAGGGAAGCTCTAGGCCGCACTTTTATTGTTATGTTGGTTTGGCAAACACCCGCTTTGTTTTGTCAGGGTTGGCTCATTGTTGTTTTTATAGATTTACGATCGGACTTCTTTGGGGTTTTTCTTTGGTATTTCAGTAAACTTATTACCAAAACAAAGAGTTAAAGATTAAGAAGTTCATTGAAGAGATTGCTTGTTTCATGAGCGACGATTTATAAGGCGTGTAGGGGCTTTTTTGTCGCTTTCTTTATATGAATCAGTTTGTCTCTTCAGCAAGAAGATTAAAGATTAAGCGGCGGGAAGTTAATCGAAATTGATCAAATATGTGACCTTGAGTAAATAAATTTAGTTAATGTTTTACCTTGGTTTTTATTTGAGTTTTATTACCTATTAATTGGTGTTTTTCGTGAACTGAAACCTTGACGGAATGGCGTTTTTATTTTTGGGGTTTTTATTTTAATTATCTGATTTAAAACAAAAAAAGCGCCAATTAAGGCGCTTTTAACTAGATGTATAGATTCTGGATTACGACTGCTTAGCCGTTTCTAGCTTTGCTTCTTTACCTGCTTGCTTCTTTTCAAAGCGAGAGATCCACCACCATGCGATACCAGAGAATACCGCTGTCATGAAGACGTTGATGAAGAAGGCTTGAACAAGGTCAACACCTGTCGGGAATGCCGATGCTGTCATGCTCACAATGAAGATACCAATCAGTACCGATACTACTGCCATACCTTGAACTCGAGTACCCATGCGGAAATCACGCGGTGTGTCGTCGTGTTTCAAGCGGAATACAAAGTAGGCCACCATGATGAAGATTGGCGGTAGCATTGCGGTACCTGCTGTTAGATTGATTGCTGTATTCATCATGTCTTGTACAGATTCAGAGCCGAAGCCGTTCACCACAAGCATCACGAATACAAACGCGAACTGCCACCAAGCTGCACGTACTGGCACGCCGTGTTCGTTAAGCTCTGTTGTCTTCTCGCCGTAAACACCTTTAGGGATTTCAGAGAAGTGAATTTTTACTGGAGCTGCTGTCCACATCATCATCGAACCGAACATAGCAACGAATAGGATAATACCGACGAAGCGACCCGTTAGAGATTGTGAAATGTCGAAGTAGTTCGCCATACCTGTGAAGATTTCAACCATGCCGCCAGCGTAGGTCAGTTCATCACGAGCAACGAATACGTTTACTAGAAGAGAGCCCACTGCGTACATTGCGCCGATTGCGATACCTGCACCAATGATAACCTTGATGAAAGACTTGTGACCGCCCTTAACATCGTTTAGGTAAGCGGCTGCGGTTTCTGCACCACCGGCTGCTTGGAAGATCCAACACATGATACCTAGCGTTGCCCAGTTGATGGTCGGTGTCATTGCTTCAAGCGTGATTGGTTCTACTGGCTCATGGTTGCCGCCCAGTGCCATTAGTGCACCGATAACGTAGATTGCAAACAGAGCGAATACACCGTAGGCCACGATCTCGGCAATCTTACCTAGCCAGCTCGCGCCTTTGGTTGAGATGTGAGTTGCTGCAGCAAACAGAGCAATCGAGATAGCCGATGTGACGACTGGCGAGAAGGCGTATTCATAGCCCAACATCGCGTAAGACGCATAGGCGATTACGTTTGGTAGCAGGGATACAAACCAGAAAAGGTTTACGAACCAGTATAGGAAGGAACCTAGGTAGGCTGCTTTTGAGCCTAGTGGTTTTTTTAGCCAGTCATACATGCCTGACTCAGAATTTTTATTTGCTGATACGAATTCAGCAATGATGAACACGAACGGAATGAAGTAAATAAGGGTCGCGAGCAAAAAGATAGGGGCTGAACTCAATCCCAATTCGATGTTGTTGTTTACAATGTTGCGAACGTTAAATACCGCTGCAAATGTCATGGAGAGTAGGGCAAATTTGCCTAACTTACCGCGTACAGATTCAGACATAGTGTCCTCCAAGGGTCACGTAATTATAGTCGTTATATCTTTAAGCTTCCTTGTAGGGAAGAAGCATAAAGGCGTTTGCAGTGTGGCTGAGTCTTGAACGGCAAGCCTCAGTCACACTGTGAATAGATAGCGTTATTGTTTATTTATTGAGGAAGTAACCGTCTTCAATGGTCACTTTCAGTACCACTTTTCGAACTCGGTTATCACCGTGGAAACGGTAAGCCTGATTGTTGTCAAAGATCGCCACTTGGCCTTCAGCTAGCTCACGAGTTTCACCGTTCCCCATTAGGTGTTCGCGGTCGGTTTCATCGCTATAAGCTTGGATCTGCTCTAGCTCTGATTTCGCTGCGAATTCAACCGTTTCACGGCCTTCTAGGTAGTAGTGCACGTCGAAGTAACGACGATTACCGGTGAAGTTTTCTGTGTTACGAGCCACACCGTCTTCAATCATGTAAGCCAGTGAATCACCAATTGAATACATCACGCCATCTTTGATGTTTCCGATGTTTTCAATCGCTTCTACACAGCGTTGCCATTTACGACCATCGCGGTAGACGACTTTAAATTGTTCTAAGTTCTCTAAAACGATCATCGCTTATGCCTCGTTCAGTTGTGGTTGAGCTTTTGGTGCATTCACCGTAAAAAACTCATCGCCAAAGTTGTGATTGATTAGGTGCTGCGCATCGCAATCGCCTGCTTGGAATGGAATCAGAGTTAAACCGTAGCGGAACTCGTCCATGTAAACGCGGTAAGAATCGAGCACTTCGCTGCCCCAAGAGTTAGAGCCTAAGCCCATCACTTGGTGATCTAGGTTTAACGTGATGTAACCGCTTTTCTCTAGCTCAATGGTGTGTTGTGCTTGGTGCAGGTTTTGGTTGGTGTAGAACCATGCGCTGAAGTTGATTTCTTGCTGTGGTTTTACTGCAATACCATTACCCGCGCGGCTTGAAAGCGCAGCCCAACGAACGTGTTGGCGGTTGCCGTTGTTCTGTGGGAACGGGTAGTTCTCGAACATGTCTGCAACGGTTGATTGGTACACATCAATCATGTTGGCTTGCTTGCTGTCTTGGTAGTTCTCTTCAGGGCCGCGTCCGTAATATTGGACTTGGTCGAAGTCGCCGTTGATGCCCATATCAAAACCAATCACAGGAATTACATGAGGGTACTCACCGTAACGTTCGCCGCTTAGCTCAACGTTCAATTGGCCTTCAGCATTAACTTGGTAGCGATATTCACAACGCATGCCGAAATCGAATACTGGTGGAGCAATGATGCTGGTGGTGGTGATCTCTACCTTGCCATTTACCTGTTCAACGTTAACGCATTCAAGGTCAATGCTACGGAAGTGCTCCTGCATAATTTGCAAGTGTGCAGGCTCCCAGTAACCATCGTGCTCTTGTTTATGGTTATCGATCATTGGCTTGAAGAAGTTGATTCGTGGTTCTGACTTAATCATCTCTTCGCCATTGACCAACCATGACGTCAGCTTGCCGTTCACTTTCGAGAAGTTCAGTGCGAAGTTGTGGCCTTTGATTAGGTAAGCTAAACGAGACTCTTCCACATTCAGTGCTGTCGCATTGTTGTTAGTGAAGGCTTCTAGCTGTGCTGTGTTCTCTTTCACTTGGAATTGATACACCGCGATGTCGTGGTTCGCTTCGCTGTAAGGCGTACGAGAATCCTTGCGCACGGTAAAGTTCACAAACACTTCGCGCTCATCAAGTTGTGGCAAGTTAAGTGTCAGTTCACGGCTCGAGTTTTCTGCCAGTTCTTCAATCTTGATGTGTTGCACAGCAATGGTTTCACCTTCAGCACGGATTTCCGCAGTGATGGTGTAGTCATCGATGTTTGAGAACCAAAGTTTGTTGTCTACCGTGAAGGTGCCCGTTTGTGCATCGAAATCGCGAAGCTTCACTGGGGCAATCACTTGCTTGTACTCTTTCAAGCCAGGGCCTGGCGTTTGGTCTGGGTAGATCAAACCGTCCATGCAGAAGTTGTAGTTGTTCGGGTAGTCACCGTAGTCACCGCCGTATTTGTAGAACTCTGTGCCTGCTTCATCACGCGCTAGAATGCCGTGGTCACACCATTCCCAAACATAGTGACCTTGAATTGCGTCATGCTTGTAGAACACGTTTTGGTATTCAGTTAAACCACCCGGGCCGTTACCCATTGCGTGTGCGTATTCGCAGATGATGCGTGGCTTTTCGTGCGGGAATTCACCGAAGGCATTCATCAGTTGAGCTCGTGAGTACATGGTTGAAATGATGTCGACCACTTCAGCATCACGGTCTTCTTCGTAATGAACCAGACGCGTGTCATCAATGGCTTTTGCTGCATCGTACATAGAACGGATGTTGCAGCCGTAACCAGACTCGTTACCCAGTGACCACATGATGATAGAAGGGTGGTTCTTTTGAGCGTGAATATGACGCTCGATACGCTCAACAAACACCGCTTTCCATGCTACATCGTTAGTGATGCGGCTTAAGTCGCCAACGTTAGCAAAACCGTGTGTTTCAACATCGGTTTCGCCCATCACGAACAGACCGTAGATATCACACAGTTCGTAGAAACGTGGGTCGTTCGGGTAGTGCGCTGTACGTACTGAGTTGATGTTGTGTTGCTTCATCAACACTAAGTCTTTTTCTACGCGATCCATCCCAACAGCACGACCTTTTAGGTGGTCGTTGTCGTGGCGGTTCACACCATGCAGCATCACGTATTTGTTGTTGATGTAGAACAGACCATCACGAACTTTAATGTCACGGAAACCAACGCGTTGTGGGATTACTTCTAACACTTTGCCGTCAGCGTCTTTCAGCGTCAGCAGCAGTTGGTAAAGGTATGGGTTTTCAGCGTTCCATTGAACAGGGTTCACTACATCGATAGAGAATTGAGTATCTACATTGCCATCAGTCTTATGATTAGGGACGGCTAAGCGATCTACAGAGCCTTGCGAGATAACTTGGCTGCCATCAAGCAATGCGTACTCAAGGGTTGCGTTTGCCGCTGCTGCTAGGTTTTCTAGTTCCACTTTGCATAACAGGGTCGCGCTTTGGTAAGCGTCGTCGAAGTCAGTGCGAACGGTAACGTCTTGAACGTGCAGTTGTTCTTTACCTACTAGGTAAACGTCACGGAAGATACCGCCCGTCCACCACATGTCTTGGTCTTCAATGTAGGTAGAGTCGGCCCACTGCATCACTCGAATAGAAAGTAGGTTGTTGCCTGCTTTTACCTGGCTAGAGATATCGAACTCAGCGGTTAGGCGGCTGCCTTTGCTGAAGCCGACGTATTCGCCGTTTACGTAAACTTCGAAATAAGTTTCAACGCCATCAAATTTGATGATGGTTTGTTTCTCGTCCCAGCTTTCGCCAAGGAAGAAAGAGCGTTGGTATGCGCCGGTTGGGTTGTCTGATGGTACGAAAGGCACATCAATTGGGAATGGGAAACCTTCATCTGTGTATTGAAGATCGCCGTGGCCTTCCATTTGCCACATGTTTGGAACCGTGATGTTTCCCCAGTCGCTCATTTCCTGAGAATAGAACTCTTCAGGAACCAATAGCGGATTGGTGAAATAGCTGAAATTCCATTGGCCACTCAATAGTTGGAAGTGGCTGCTCAGTTCACGCTGAAACGTTTTTGCATTTTTTTCTGATGCGTACGAGAAGAAGTATGCACGCGGTGCCATACGGTTCTCATGTAAGTTCAGGAAGTTTTCCCAGTTGTTCACGTTGCCTCTCTCTCGGTCTGAATGCAGTTTGCTGACCGACGTTCTTATGCGTAATTGGGTCGTAGTGAATACGAGTATTTTTGGACTGAGGTAATTATTAGTAAAAGTTTTACTAAATGAAATTGGTGAAAACGTTTTACTTTAACTTCATCACGTTTTTTATGGTCTTTTTACGGTGCTGTGTGATCCACTTAAAAGAATGCTATTGGCTGATTTATGTAGCAGATTAAAGAGGGGGATACGTGGAGATTGATGTATGTGACGGGCACAAAAAAGGCCACCTTCAACAAAGGCAGCCTTTATTTATCTACTTGATATATTTAATTATTTTGTTGTATCGCGCAGCTTGAGTTTGCTTGGTACATAGACACGTAGTGGGATGGTTCGGCCGTCGCGTACTTTTTCAATCAGCAGGTTAACGCCTTGAATTCCCATCAGTTCAGAGTGAATACGAACCGTTGATAAAGATGGGAAGGTAAATTTAGCTGTTGGGATGTCGTTTACACTGATCAGCGCAATATCTTCAGGGATGTTTAATCCGTGCTCATGAACTGCTCGTAAAACGCCAATTGCGATGGAATCTGACGCAATAAACATGGCTTTAGGGTAGTCGCCCGTCGCGAGCATCTGTTTTGCAAGCTTGTAACCTGATGAGCTAGAGAAGTCACCACGGTAGATGTCTTGCTCACTGACAACGTTCTTGAGGCCACCATATTCAGCAAAAGCGACTTCACGAATATCAGGGGTATTGACGTCGTCTTGGCCACCAATAAAGCCGATGCGCTCATAGCCTTGGTTGATAAAGAAGTTGGTGATCTCTTTGCTGATCAAAGCCAGGTCGATATCGACAGAGTCATAAGGTTCTGAGTGATCGGTAAAATCGACATAACAGATATTATCGCTCAGCTTTTTAGCTTGCTCGATAACCTCTGGTGTCATTCTACCCACCAACAAAACACCTGTGATTGGTGCTGAATTGATCTGTATTTTACTTTCATAACAGTTGGTTAGCTTAACTTCCATCTTTTCACATTGGGTTTCAATCCCGTGGCGAATCGATAGATAGTAAGGGTCGTTAACTTCCGCTTCTTGCTTGTAGTTATACAGTGCTAGGAAGTGATGGTTTTGTTTTTTACTGCTAACGGTTTTTCGTGAGCTGCTGGTTTTGTATTCCAACTTCTCTGCAATTTCAAAGATACGCCTTTTGGTCTCTTCCTTGACGCTTAATGTTGGATCTTCATTGAGAACCCTTGAAACTGTAGCCAATGATACATTCGCTTCAGTCGCGATATCTTTTAACGTTGCCATACTCACTTCCTGTTATTGGAACATTGCGCTGCTTTGAAATTGGTATTTAGTAAAAAAGCAATGCACCTCTTTATTCTACAGACCTATTGTAATCAAACTGGAAGTCATTGCATTAACTTTTAGTAAAATAAATGCTCAACTCCTCTATGATGTCTCAAATCTAACTATCTATAATTATCTTATTAAAATTCAATGAATTAGATGTGTTTGTTTATAGATTCTCCCTATGTCACGTTCAGTAACAATGATATGAGTTAGTGTAAACGTTTACACTTCGTGGTTTTGATCACAGAATTATAGTCAAAATGGCTGCTACTATTTCTGGCATACGGTGCTACTGAGCTGAATGTCAGTTCGAGTTAGTCCAAGAATGACGACAAAGAGAGGTTGATTGTGAAAGTACTGGTTACGGGCGGCATGGGTTATATCGGAAGTCATACATGTATTCAAATGATACAGGCGGGTATGGAGCCAATCATTGTTGATAACCTTTGCAACAGCAAAGAGCTAGTACTGGAGCGAATCGAATCATTGACCGGTAAGCGACCAACTTTTTATCTTGGCGACATTCGTGATCAATCTTTTCTAGATAGCGTGTTTTCAGAAAACGATATCCAAGCCGTGATTCACTTTGCTGGCCTGAAAGCGGTTGGGGAGTCGGTGTCTAAGCCTTTGGAGTACTACGATAACAACGTTAATGGTTCACTAGTGTTAGCTCGCAGCATGAAGAAAGCGGGCGTGAAAAGCATCGTATTTAGTTCTTCGGCTACCGTTTACGGTGATCCAGAAGTAGTGCCGATTACTGAAACTTCACCAACTGGCGCGACAACTAACCCTTATGGTCGCAGCAAATATATGGTGGAAGAGTGCTTGAGCGATCTGTTCAACGCGGAGAACGACTGGAGCGTCACTTTACTGCGTTACTTCAATCCAGTTGGCGCACATCCATCGGGCACTATGGGTGAAGACCCACAAGGTATCCCAAATAATTTAATGCCGTTTATTGCTCAAGTAGCCGTCGGTCGCCGTGAAAAACTGGCTGTTTTTGGAAACGATTACCCAACAGTCGATGGCACAGGCGTTCGTGACTATATTCATGTAATGGATTTGGCTGATGGCCACGTAGCAGCACTAAAAGTGGTTGGCGAGAAAGCGGGCTTACACATTTACAACCTAGGTACGGGCAAAGGCTCAAGTGTACTCGAGATGGTTGAAGCCTTCGCACAAGCATCGGGTAAGCCAGTTCCTTATGAACTTTGCCCACGCCGCGCAGGTGACATTGCCGAATGTTGGGCAAGTACTGAAAAAGCAGAGCGCGAGCTTGGCTGGAAGGCGACGCGTAGCGTGATGGAGATGACGGCGGATACATGGAATTGGCAGTCGAATAACCCACAAGGTTACTAAAGAACTTTTAAGCTATTGAAAAAATAGAGATTCCAGATATCTCGTGCCTTTATTCTGGAATGACGGATGAGCATAAGGCTATGAAGTGGTAAATAGCACAACGAGATTACACGTCATTCCCTACAGCGAGGCACGAGCGTGATAGGGAATCTCCTTGTAGAAGAATTATTCATCTTGGTGAATTGACCAAGACACAAAATTTGAGAGCAATCTAAACATGTCAAAAGTTGAATTTAACCCAGTAGACCACCCGCATCGTCGTTATAACCCATTAACGGGTCAGTGGATCTTAGTATCACCGCACCGAGCAAAACGTCCTTGGAGTGGCCAAGATGAAAAACCATCGACTGCGCAGCTTCCTGCGTATGAGAAAGAGTGTTTCTTGTGCCCAACCAATACGCGTATCTCGGGCGACGAAAACCCAGATTACGACGGCACTTATGTATTCAGTAATGACTTCGCGGCGTTGATGCCTGATTCACCTGACGCTCCAGAGTCTGATAACCCTCTATTCAAGACTCAAGGTGTTCGCGGGTTGAGCCGCGTGATCTGTTTTTCTCCGGACCACAGCAAAACGCTGCCGGAGCTTCCGGTAAACAAGATTCGCGGTGTTATCGACACATGGAATGAACAGATTGAAGAGCTAGGTAAAGACTACCTATGGGTTCAAGCGTTTGAAAACAAAGGCGAGACCATGGGCTGTTCTCAGCCTCATCCGCACGGTCAGATATGGGCAAACAGCTTTTTGCCCAACGAGATTGAACGCAAAGAGAAATTGTTAAAAGAGTACTTCGAACAACAAGGTTCGAATCTTTTAGTGGATTACGTTGAAGCTGAAATGAAAGACGGCTCTCGCACTGTGGTTGAAACTGAACATTGGATTGCGGTGGTGCCTTACTGGGCGGCGTGGCCATTTGAAACCATGTTGCTACCAAAAACGCACATTCGCCGTATGAGCGAACTGACTGACGAACAACGTGATGATCTAGCGCTTGCGATTAAGAAGCTGACGAGCCGTTACGACAACTTGTTCCAATGCTCATTCCCTTACTCAATGGGCTGGCACTATGCGCCGTTCTTTGAAGAAGGCACGGACATCGATCACTGGCAACTGCATGCGTTGTTCTACCCGCCATTGCTACGTAGTGCTTCGGTTCGCAAGTTCATGGTCGGCTACGAAATGTTGGCTGAGTCTCAGCGTGATTTAACCGCAGAACAAGCAGCGCAGCGTCTGCGTGATTTGAGTGACGTTCACTATAAAGAGCAGTAATACGTTGCTTCGTAGATAACAAGCGAGATTCCTGATATCTCGTCCCTCGATTCTGGAATGACGGCAGATGAAAAGCCCATAAGTTTAAGAGCTTAGAAGCTTAAAAGTTTAGTCGCTGATGTTGTCATTCCCTACCGTGAGCGACGAACGATATAGGGAATCTAAAAGAATTAAAGTGGTGCCGTGAAGGGGCCATAACCAATTGAACAAAGAGTTTAACCAGAGAGTTTACTTATGTCTGACCTAATCCAAAACGTGAAAGCATCTTTTGAGCAAGTCCTTGGTTACCAAGCGACTCATATTATCCAAGCACCAGGTCGTGTGAACCTGATCGGCGAGCACACTGACTACAACGATGGTTTTGTTCTACCGTGTGCCATTAACTACCAAACGGTAGTCGCCGCGGCTAAGCGTGACGACAACATTGTTCGCGTAGTATCAGTGGACTACGGTAATGCAGTCGATGAGTTCGATTTAACTCAAGAGATCACATTCCAACAAGACAAGATGTGGGCGAACTACATTCGTGGTGTGGTGAAGTGCTTAAAAGGTCGCGGCTTTGAATTTACAGGTGCAGACATCTCTGTAACGGGCAACGTGCCTCAAGGTGCAGGTTTAAGTTCTTCTGCGGCGCTGGAAGTGGTGATTGGTCAAACATTCAAGGTGCTTTATAACCTAGAGATCAGCCAAGCTGAAGTGGCGCTAAATGGTCAGCAGGCCGAAAACGAATTTGTGGGCTGTAACTGCGGCATCATGGACCAAATGATCTCTGCAGAAGGTCGCGCAAACCACGCGATGCTTTTGGATTGTCGTAGCCTAGAGACTCAAGCGGTTTCAATGCCAGAAGATATGGCTGTGGTTATCATTAACTCAAACAAGAAACGCGGCTTAGTCGACAGCGAATACAACACACGTCGTGAACAGTGTGAAGAAGCGGCGCGCATCTTTGGTGTTCCGGCACTTCGTGATGTGACCATTGAGCAATTCAAAGCGAAAGAGTCTGAATTGGATGAAATGGTCGCGAAACGTGCTCGTCACGTGATTACTGAAAATGACCGTACTGTTGAAGCGGCTCAAGCTCTACGCACTCATGATATGAAGCGTATGGGCGAGTTGATGGCTGAATCGCATGCATCAATGCGTGATGATTTTGAAATCACGGTGAAAGAGATTGATGCGCTGGTTGATATGGTCAAAGAAGTGATCGGTGAACAAGGTGGCGTGCGTATGACTGGCGGTGGTTTCGGTGGTTGTATTGTGGCATTGGTTCCACCTGCATTGGTTGATGAAATCAAAACAACCGTTGAACAGAAATATCAAGCGGCGACGGGGCTAAAAGAATCTATTTATGTGTGCCAAGCGAAAGACGGAGCAGGCTTAGTTGAAGTAATCTAACGGCTTCGAGACTTAATATAGAGCTTACCAAGTAAAAAGATCATGGTAGGCCAAATGCTAAAGCCTTTACTTCAGGTAGAGGCTTTTTACTGGCACTAGAAGGAATTTAGAATGACACAAGAGCAAAACCTGCATCAATCCATGGCGCAGACTCCAGCCTATGATGGCCAACCCGCTCAGTTAGTGACGCTATCAAATACGCATGGCATTCAAGTGACATTCATGGATATTGGTGCAACATGGTTGAGCTGTATCCTGCCAGTAAAGGGAAACAAAAGAGAAGTGTTGTTGGGTGTTAACTCAATGGAGAACTTCGATAAACAAGCCAGCTATATGGGCACAACCGTTGGCCGTTATGCTAACCGCATTGCTAATGGTCGTTTCAAAATTGATGGTCAGAATTACAAGCTGGAAACCAACCAAGCGGGCAATACCTTACATGGTGGCCCGAACGGATTTGATAAACGCCGTTGGAATATTGCCGAGCAAACCGAAACGTCAGTGGTGTTCAGTCTAGAGTCTGCTGATGGCGACCAAGGATTCCCGGGGAATTTGAATGTGTCGGTACGTTATGACATCACCGAAGACAATCGAGTGTCCATTAATTACTCTGCAACCACAGACAAGCCGACTGTAGTCAACCTAACGAATCATGCGTACTTCAATCTACTTGGCGCTGAAGCTGGACACGATTGTTTGTCACACATTGTCAGTATCAATGCTAATCAGTTCTTACCGACCAATTCGGTGGGTATTCCGTTAGGTAACCTTAAATCAGTGAAATCGACCAGCTTTGACTTCAATCAGCCTATGATGATCTCAGAGCGTTTGTTGGGCGATGAACAGCAGAAAGCAGCAAAGGGTTACGACCACTCTTTCTTATTGGCTGATGGCTGCAAACGCACTCAATGCGCCGCGACCGTAACCTCACCGGATGCGCTCGTCACACTAAAAGTATTTTCAACCAAACCTGCGATGCAGCTATACACCGGAAACTGGCTTGGTGGCACACCAAACCGAAGTGGTGGCAGCTATGAAGACTACGCTGGTTTGGCGCTAGAAACCCAGTTCTTACCTGACTCTCCTAACCACCCAGAGTGGAAGCAGGACAGTTGTATTCTCAAGCCTGAACAAGAATATAACTACAGTACCTGTTACCAGTTTGAATTTTCGGGGGATTCTTCAAACTAGTACGCTCTAGCTCAAAGCGGTTACGTCAATATCTTTTGTTTGTGAATAGGACGATGTGAATTATCGCGTTGTTCTTGGGGGATGAGCAAAAGTGGCGCTCAACAAGAGTGCGGTTTATTAAGCGCGATTGTTGAGTATCTGAGTAAGGTAGGAAAGCCCTAACAGAAGCGATTCTGTTAGGGCTTTTTTTTGTTTATTGCTTGATGAGTCGACCAGAACCTAGACTTTCTCTACCGAATTACGGCGTACCAGAGTTGGAGAGAACATCATTGGTTCAGTTGAGGTGTTTTCACCTTTGGCTAAGTGCAACGCGAGTCGTGTCGCTTTCTCTGCCATCATCTGAATCGGGTAGCGAATAGTGGTGAGCTTTGGATGAACATAGCGGGCAATCAAACCATCATCGAAACCGATGATCGACATTTTGTCTGGCGCTTGAATACCGTTTTCATCAAGGACAGACAAAGCACCAGCTGCCATGTAATCGTTGTACGCCACAATGCCAGTGATTGGCAGTGACTTAGTCAGAAGGTTAGTCATGGCGTATTCGCCACCGTCACTGGTCGGCGCTGAGTATTCAATATAGCTGTCAGAGAGCGCTATTTTGTAATCTGAGAGTGCCGCTAAGTAACCTTGGATACGCTCATCGGCATCTTCAATGCTATGCGATGAGGCGATACAGGCAATGTTCTTATGGCCATGGCGGATCAGATATTCCGTCGCAAGATACGCACCTTTTTTGTTGTCTAAGAAAATACAGTGGTTGGCAATCTCAGCAATATAACGGTTGATCAGTACTAAGCCTTTGACCTCTTTTGCATAGGCAATCAGTTCTTCGTCGGTGAGGCCTTTAGAGTGGATCACCAGGGCGTCACAACGGCTGTTAATCAGCAATTCAATCGCTTGTCTCTCTTCTTCACGATCGTGCGAGCCATTACCGACAAGGATATGTTTTCCGTTCTCACGAGCGACATTGTCGACAGCCTTAACCAGCGTGCCAAAAAAGGGATCGGAGATGTCACCGACCAATACACCAACAGTGTTCGTGCTTTGGCTTACCAGCGCTCGAGCATTGGCATTCGGTCGATAGCCAAGTTTAGACATCGCTTTAGTTACAGATTCTACCGAGCTTGCACTCGCCTTGGGAGACTTGTTGATCACTCGAGATACGGTTGCAACAGAAACACCAGCTTCCTTTGCTACATCTTTAATTGTTGCCATTTTTAACCTCTATACATTGCTTCATCTATTTAACACCGACAATGATAGTAAGGCAACGAAACTCTCATTTTACTTCCAGTAATGAGATCTTTACCGCTTGTAATTATTAGGCTTAATGCTAGTGTAAACATTTACATTTTACTTAATTTTAGTAAATGATTTAATGAGTGAAAATAAACCAATATAGGAAGTGAGAAATGGATACTGTCTCTTATGGTGACTTTGCTAAGTTAGAAATGCGTGTGGGTAAGATCATTGAGGTTGTGCGTCATGAAAACGCCGACAAGCTTTACATAGTGCAAGTGGATGTTGGTGACAAGACACTGCAAACGGTGACCAGCCTAGTCCCTTACTACACAGAAGAAGAGTTGATGGGTAAGCAGGTTGTTGTTTTGTGCAATCTAGCGAAGGCGAAGATGAGAGGCCACACTTCTGAGTGCATGTTGCTTTGTGCAGAAACGGAAGATGAATCTGAAAGTGTATTGCTAACACCTGAACGTGCGATGCCAGCAGGTATTCGTGTCGTTTAAGCTCACTTTAGGTTGGTGAGTCAATGTGTTCACCAACCTAAATCAACTAGCTGCGTACAGTTAGTATCAAGCCATCAATCACACTGTGATGGTGATCGGAAACCCCAGCAAGGTTGCCGTATTTAGGCTGGTGGCGATCATTTTCTAATGGGTGATGCCAACCTTGTGTGTGTTTAACGAAGTGCGCCGCAAAGCTTTCAGACACCTCTAAACATCCTGCTAATACAGTATCGACGTAGGTTTGAACGATAGGGCTGTTTTCGCAAGGTGCTTCAATCTCGTCTTTGATGTAAACCCAGATCGGTTGATCCTGTTTGAATTCATCTTGGCTTTCTATCTGAGAGGCCTTTAATTCGATACGGTGATAACCACGCTCACGGCGATCAAACTCAGCCAGTGCAATATCATCCACCTCAAGCAACACACCATTCACTTGTCCTTCGCCGAGATTGACGATCAAAGGGGATAAGACATAGCTGTCATCGATCTTGCTCCAATGGCGAATCAAGCCATGAACAATCGCAGGGATCGCTTGCCCTGTCTGACCGGTAAGCTGACGTGAAGATGAGTTGATTAAACTGCCATAACCAAAAATATACATCGCATTCCTTGTCTGAGTTGTTCCATTTAAGTCTAGTCTTACTATATGTGGCGAGATACCAAAAGTCAGTAAGTTTCTATTTATACATGTATATGTCTTTATGACTCTTTTGGTTGTGTTTTTTTGACTTATTTATTGGCTATTGAATCTCGTGAGTCGCTGTTTTTACTGGTTTTATCTAATTGGCGCGTTTCATGCATTGTGATCTGCATATTGCATCGGATTTGATGCACACAAAATTTGGTTTAGGTAATACCTTGGCCGCTTATCTGAGAATTAGGAGCGAGTTTGTTAAATATCACAGATAAAAGTGTAGAAGACGCGATTCCAGCCTACCTGCGTTTAGGCTTTCGACCTTTCTTCTTTTTAGGCAGTCTCTATGCAGTGATCGCGATTGTCGCTTGGGTCATCATGTTCCAAAACGGTCAGCCTGAGATTTTAAAAGTTCCCGCACTGTGGTGGCACGTGCATGAGATGCTGTTTGGTTTCTCAATGGCGATAGTGGTCGGTTTTGTGTTAACGGCAGTACAAACGTGGACGGGTGTCAATGGCACCAAGCATTATCGATTAGCTGCGCTAGTCGGTTTGTGGCTCGCACCTCGTATTCTGTTTTGGACACCCGCTCCGTTATGGCTGATCTCGTCGGTTGAGGCGCTGTTCTTAATCTTCGCCGCCTACGAAATTGGTTTCCGAGTCGTGAAGTCGAAAGGCTGGAAGAATCTATTCTTTGTGCCACTGTTTATATTGGCTATCGTGGCGAACTTTGCTAGTTACGCGACCATTAAGGGGATGCCTCCATTCCCATCGTCTGCAGTTTGGCAGGCTATGTTGTGGTGGTTTACCTTGCTGTTATCAGTGATGGGTGGGCGAGTGCTCCCATTCTTTACAGCGCGTCGTTTTGATTTCGAAAAAGCGCAGCCCTTGGTTTGGTTGGAATGGTTAGCCAATCTACCTTTGGTTGGCTTATTTGTGTTGAGCTTCTTCCCATTGACCTTTGCTCAAGTCGGCAATGAGTTGATGGTATTTGCAGGTGTGACACAGTTGGTGCGCTTTATCCGCTGGAAGCCTTGGACAACACTATCAGAACCCTTGGTGTGGTCGCTGCATGCGGCTTACCTATGTATCCCTCTCAGCTTGCTGTTACGCGGTTTGCTAGATAACCCGTTCGCGAGCCATAACATGCTGCACCTGTTTGCGATTGGCGGTTTGAGTGGGTTAATTCTGGCGATGATCACGCGCGTGACAATGGGACATACTGGCCGTGCTATCTATAAAGGGCCAAGTATGGCTTTGGCGTTCTCGGCTATATTTATCGCGTCACTCGTTCGTAGTTTAGGTGTGACATTCTTCCCGGCGTATTTATTTGAGATGGTCAATACCAGCGCGGGTTTATGGACGTTAGCGTTCGGTCTATTTATCTGGAAATTTGGGATGATGCTGTTAACGCCAAGAGTGGATGGTCACCCGGGCTAAGCCAATTAGTTATCTATTGATATAGATAGGGAAGCTCAGAGCTTCCCTTTTTGATCTTGATAACTCATTAAGTACTCGCAGCAAGGTATTGGCGTACCTGTGTGATGAGATCTTCCTTGGCGTGAGGCGAGATAAAACTGGCTTCGATGGCATTAATACTGAACTGCGCCAATTCGTTTTTGGTCACTGGGTGAGCATTGGCGACGGCGAGGAAGTTATCATTCATATAGCCGCCGAAGTAAGCCGGATCATCGGAATTGATGGTGACGCACAGCCCTTTTCTCAGCAACTCGACGATGTTGTGTTCTTGCATGGTCTCAAACACCTTGAGCTTGGTATTCGACAGCGGGCAGACGGTCAGTGGTGTACGTTTTGCTATTAGCTGTTCCATCAACTCTTCATCTTCTACACAGCGAACGCCATGATCAATTCGGGTAATGCCTAGCAAGCTCAGTGCGTCGCTAATATTTTGTGCTGGGCCTTCTTCTCCGGCGTGCGCGACAGTCAGAAAGCCTTGGTTGATCGCTTCTTGGAATACATGTTTAAACTTCTCTGGTGGATTGCCCTGTTCTGATGAATCTAACCCAACGGCAATGATCTTATCTTTATAAGGAAGGGCTTGTTTGAGTGTTTCAAAAGCGCTGTCTTCATCGAGATGACGCAGAAAGCACATGATCAGTTGGCTGCTGATACCAAGCTCTTGCTCCACTTGATTCAAAGCTCGAGTAATCCCGCCAACGATGACTTCAAAGTCAATGCCGCGTTCAGTGTGAGTCTGAGGGTCGAAGAAGATCTCAGTATGAACCACATTATCTTGCTGACACTTCAACAGATAAGCCCACGTCAGGTCGTAGAAATCTTGTTCATGAATCAGTACGTTTGCACCTTGGTAATAGATATCGAGAAAGGATTGAAGATTGTGGAACTGGTACGCGTCTCGAACTTGGTCTGGGGTCTCAAAGGGAATCGACAGGTTATTACGCTTGGCGAGTTGGAACATCAGCTCTGGCTCTAATGTGCCTTCTATATGTAAGTGCAGCTCAACTTTGGGTAAATTTTTGATGAAGCTATCCATAGCAACTCCTTAGCTATTTTAATTATGAGCGGAGTAGGTGAGACAGTAGAGTCTATAAACCTGAGCAAGCAGGTATCTCTTTCATTTATCTCTGTTTGAGCATAGTTCATTTCATTGTTATCGATAAAATAGGATAGAAGTTGATGGTGAACCGAGAGTTATGAACCGATTGAAATTAGGCGCAAACGATTTGCAGCATTGGAGTGTGATCCGCTGCAAATATTTGCAGCAATATTCATTGATTTGTGCTCTAATACCGCGCTTACCAAGGGATGGTGTTAAAAGATGCTCACTTAGATGGAGTTATCAAAGTTGACCGATCCCTTAATGATCTCCCTTAGGAAAAAATAGAACATGTCTAAGAACAAAAAATTTGATATCCGCCTTACAGAAAAACGCAACGGTTGGTGTGCAGAGATTACTCGTCAAGTAACGTCTCGCAGCACTACAGTATCTAAGCGTGAGTCTGGTTTCGAAACTGAAGCTCTAGCACAAGAGTGGGCAGAGAAAGAGCTAGCATCTTTCATCGCTAACCAAGCTGAACGTAACGAGCGTAAATCAGAGCAACGTAAAGAGCGTGACGAACTACGTCACACTAAAGAGCTTAAAGCTGAGCAAGCACGTGAAGCGCGCGCTAAAGCTCGTGCAGAAGAGCAACAAGACGCTGAATAATTCAGTGCATGACTAATTTATAGATCCCTTAATTTTAAGATAAGGGATTTGTGAAAAAAAAGCCCCGATACAACTTTTTTCTTTCGAGTTAAAAGTGTTTTGGGGCTTTTTAGTTTGTGGAGTTCTGTTTTATTGTGTTTAAGAGCTCGGTTTGGCTTCTCGCTTTTAACGTCGAGCTCTTAAACTGTTAAGCATTGTCTGATCAGTTATTCAGTGCAGTTAGCCAATCGTCTTCTGCCACTTCTTCAATGTAGCTTTCTACTGATTGTCCTACTTCTTCATCGTCTTGCTTGAAGTAAGCAATGTGGAATACTGCGTCGCCTTCGTTTACCAACGGTAGAGTTTGTTGACCAATCACGATACCGCCTTTGGTTGTGATCACTTGGCCTTCTTGGTGACCCAATGGAGAGCTGATGTAAGCAAGGGTTTGTCCTGCTTCAACCTGTTCGCCAAGTCTTACCATGTTACGCAAAATACCGTCTGATTCAGCGCGGATCCAGCTGGTGGATTTACTCAATACTGGCTCTGGTAACTTCTTACGGTTAGGGCGCAGCATGCCGATTTCTTTCATCACTTGATGCACGCCAAGGTAACCCGCACGAATCGCGAGGTGATCAAAACGCAGCGCTTCACCACCTTCGTAAGTTAATACAGGAATACCCAGTTTTTCCGCTTCGCTACGCAGTGAACCGTCGCGCAGTGGAGAATCAATAATCACGGGTGTTGCGAACGCTTTTGCGATGCGCAGTGTCTCAGGGTTCGATAGGTTTGCACGAATCTGTGGCAGATTGGTACGGTGAATCGCGCCCGTGTGTAGATCCAGAATGTAATCACAGTGCTTTGCCACGTTCTCAAAGAAGGTGTAAGCGATACGTGATGTTAACGATCCTTTCTCACTGCCAGGGAAGCAACGGTTTAGGTCACGACGGTCTGGTAGGTAACGAGATTTATGGATAAAGCCAAATACGTTAACGATAGGCACAACAATTAATGTCCCTTTCAGTTTCTTTGGATCAATCGCATTGGTCAGTTGTCGTGCAATCTCAACACCGTTTAGCTCATCGCCGTGGATAGCCGCATTTACCATCAGTGTTGGGCCTGCTTGGCGACCGTGAATAATTTCAATCGGGATCGAAAGTGGAGAATGCGTGTAAAGCTGAGCCGCTTGCAGTTCAATCTCCATTCGCTGTCCTGGCTGAACAGTATAACCAAGTAATTCGAATGGTTGATTAGGTTTTAGTCTTGCCATTTAGGTTGTTCTCAACATGGTGATAATTCGTTAACACGGAATGTAGCAATCGTTGATTTTTAGTACGAATCAATCGCTTTACGGTGACGACAAAAGTTTTTTATGAAGGGGCTTCTGAATTGGTTTCAGTTTTTTATCTGGCTAATTGAAGGGTGTTTAAAATTTTGAATTTTCTGACAATACATTAACTTAGAGCTGATATTTGTCATTCAGTTCGTTGGTATTATCCACCGCCATTTTTTGGCGGCCAAATTCATATATCGAGATAAAAATGAAAAAAACAATTTCAAAAGTCGTTGCACTGGCGGTGGTTTCTGTCGCTTTATCTGGCTGTGTTGGTAGTAACGCAGTAACCGGTTACCTAATGAAGTTTAACGTTAAGGCTGTTGATAACCGTTACGCACGTGGTGGCTTGAACATGCTACTAGCGCCTGCTTACGGCCTAACAGTTGCTGCCGATTACCTGGTATTCAACTCACTAGAGTTCTGGACTGGTAGCAACCCACTAACTGGTTCTCCGCACATCTTTGATACAAAGACTGATACTTACCTAGACATCAACCACCAACTTGATCCGTCTCTAACGGAAGCGCCAGTGGGTCCTATCACAAGTGCAGATGTGATCGAAAAAGGTCAAATGCAGCAGATTGATGAAAACACGATCCAAATGGACATTACTTACCAGTCTGGTGAGCGTGCGACGTTAATCGGTGTTCGTGATGGCGAGATGGTGACGTACTTCATCGATGGCGAAGTTGTGGCACAAACTTCAATTGATGAGCTAGAAAGCTACGCGGCTTCACGCGCTTAATTGTTTATTTAGTCACAAGTAGTAGCTACAAAGATTAGATACAAAAACAGGTACTCATTGAGTACCTGTTTTATTTTGTCTCAGATAAACGGTGTTTACTGTAAAACACCATTTACTGAACAAACATAGCTTATCGAATTAAGCTTTTTCTGGGATCGCTTCAAGCAATGCAACCATTTGGTTCCAGAATAGCTCAACGGTGTCGATCTTCACTTTCTCATCAGGAGAGTGCGGAAACTTGATGGTTGGGCCGAAAGAAACCATATCCATGTTCGGGTAAGGTTCTTTGAATAGACCACACTCAAGACCAGCATGGATAACCATGATGTTTGGCTTGTGACCGTAGATACCTTCGTACATGTCACGGAAGATATGCATGATTTCTGAATCTGCGTCTGGTTTCCAACCTGGGTAAGCACCAGAGAACGCGATGTTAGCGCCTGCTAGTTCAGCAACAGAGTGAAGCATGCTTTCTACTTGGCTACGACCTGAATCGATAAGAGAGCGGATCAGGCAAAGTACTGTGATTGAGTTCTCTTCTGTTGTGATAACACCTACGTTTAGAGACGTTTCCACAACACCTTCAATCTCGTCACTCATACGAATCACGCCGTTTGGACATGCGTTAAGTGCCGCGATAAAGCGAGCTTGGTCTGCTGACGCAAGTGCGCCCATTTCTACAGAAGCTTCTTCATTGAAAGTCACGATGCTGTCTTCTACTTTACCTAGCTCTGTTGAAAGCAGCTCAGTGTAGTAGTTGTATAGTGAAGCCAGTTTTTCTTGGTTTGCCGCAGGAACAGCAACCGTTACGAAACCTTCACGAGGGATCGCGTTACGAAGGCTACCACCTTTGAATTCGACGATGCGAAGGTCTAGCTCTTTTGCGTGACCCGCTAGGAAGCGAGCAAGCAGTTTGTTTGCGTTTGCACGACCTGTGTGGATGTCACAACCAGAGTGACCGCCTTTTAGGCCTTTTAGCGTTAGCTTACGTGTTACGAAGTCAGCTGGAATCGCATTACGAGCAATTTCAAATGTCATTGCGCCGTCGATACCGCCAGCACAACCCATGTACACTTCGCCTTCTTGCTCTGAATCGGTGTTAAGAAGGATATCGCCTTCTAACCAACCCGCTTCAAGACCGAAAGCACCAGTCATGCCTGCTTCTTCATCTACTGTTAGTAGAACTTCGATAGGGCCGTGCTGGATTTCGTTTGAAGCAAGAACCGCTAGGCAAGAAGCCATGCCCATGCCGTTATCAGCGCCAAGCGTTGTGCCTTTAGCTGTAACCCACTCACCATCAATGTATGGTTGAATTGGATCTTTAGCAAAGTCATGAACTGTGTCTTCGTTCTTTTGTGGAACCATATCGATGTGAGCTTGTAGCACTACACCTTTTTTGTTTTCCATACCCGCCGTTGCTGGCTTTTTGATGAATACGTTACCCGTTGGGTCACGACGTACATCTAGGCCTTGCTCTGTTGCCCAAGCAATAATGTATTGAGCAAGCTCTTCTTCATGCTTAGAAGGGTGTGGGATTGAGCAAATCTTATCGAAGAACTGCCAGATAGGGGCAGGGGATAATTTACTGATCTCAGAATGGAATTCAGACACGGATGACTCCTTTTTTATTTAATAACCATATATTTAGGTTTTGCATGGGGAAAAACCTAGAACAAAAATCTAAAATATGGGTCTGTTTTGATGGCAACAGCATACCACTTGAGCGTTTTGACGAGTAGCGGTTCTAAACCTCAAATAGCTCAAATTTTGAAAGCGATCTTGTCCATCTGATCACAGCTAAGCGCCTTGATGCTTATAAATGGAGCAGGCAAACGTTTGTTTAATTCTATTTTGTAATTTTATTACAATATAAGTTTGCAAAATAACCGTAAATGGCCAAAAATGTGACGTATAGCAAAAAATACTTGTAATCTTTTTTCTTTAGGGTATATTAATAACCAACTTCTGAGATGAAGAGTAAATGCTCAAAGGATGAGTCCGTTTTATCGCCTCCAAGGAACCGAGAAATCAAATTCGTTTTTTATTGATTTATTAAGGTGATAGTTATGAAAGGTTTACCATCTGCAATGTTCTGGATTAACAGCTCTGTTTACACTAGCAACTTTGCATACCCTACAAGCTTTGGTTACTAATACCGTAAGCATGTAACTCGACAGTTTTGTTCACCCCTATATATTGGAATTCTTTTACAGCCCTTTTGGTTGACAGATTCTACCGCCACTCAGTTTTGAGTGGCGTTTTTTTTGCCTGCTACTTTTCCAAACCGCTTTCGCTTGTCACTTTCCTTGCTGTTCTGCGTGGTTGTTTTTTAAACGCCGAAATATCAATTTGCGCCTTATTACTGATCCTGTTGAAAAATACATAACTATTGTGAGTTTGAATTCAGAATTTACTGGCTAGATTATCAATGAAAATAACCGATGGTAGAAAAAACAACCAACTAGTTTTAGTGAGTCTATTGTTGTTAATTGTTTGTTTTTAATGGTTATTTATCGATGATATCTTCATTTTTAATCGCTTTGTTTCATACGGCATTCTGATAAATATCGATTAGAGCCTTAATTCTATCTGGAATTTGTTATTTGATAACTTTATAATCCACAGCCAATCGATTACGCAACCGTTTACTTTTTACCCTTATAGGATTCGATAATGTTCGAAAAGCTATTCAAACTCAGTGAAAATGGCACCAATGTGCGCACTGAAATCATCGCAGGTCTAACAACCTTCCTAACAATGGCTTACATCATTTTTGTAAACCCAATGATTCTAGCTGATGCTGGTATGGACCATGGCGCTGTATTTGTAGCAACCTGTTTAGCGGCTGCTATTGGCTGTTTCATCATGGGCTTTGTTGCTAACTACCCAATTGCTCAAGCTCCAGGCATGGGTTTGAACGCATTCTTTACCTACGCTGTTGTAATGGGTATGGGTTATACGTGGCAAGTTGCTCTGGCAGCGGTTTTCGTATCAGGCGTAATCTTCATCTTCTTAAGCATCTTTAAGATCCGTGAATGGATTATCAACTCGATCCCTATGTCTCTGCGTGTTGGTATCTCTGCAGGTATCGGTCTTTTCCTAGCGTTTATTGCGCTTAGCAATGCAGGCATCGTTGTTTCTAACCCAGCAACTAAAGTTTCACTGGGCGACATTACCGCGATTGCTCCTATCCTAGGCTCACTTGGTTTCTTCCTAACGATTGCTCTTGTTCACCGTGGCGTGAAAGGGGCAGTAATGATTGCGATTCTAGCTATCACAGCTCTTGGCATTGTTATTGGTGACGTTCAATACGGCGGCATCATGTCTACACCACCAAGCCTTGCTCCTACATTCATGCAGCTTGATTTCTCTGCTGTATTTGAAATCGGTATGATTTCAGTGGTATTCGCGTTCTTGTTCGTCGATTTGTTCGATACAGCGGGTACTCTGGTTGGTGTTGCAACGAAAGCAAACCTAATCAAAGAAGACGGCAAACTACCTCGCTTGAACAAAGCACTGCTTGCTGACTCTACAGCAACATCTATTGGTGCACTGCTAGGTACATCAAATACTACTTCTTATGTTGAGAGTGTTGCGGGTGTTGCTGAAGGCGGCCGTACCGGTCTAACGGCTGTTGTTGTTGGTATCTTATTCCTACTGGCTCTTTTCTTCTCGCCACTTGCAGGTATGATTCCGGCTTACGCAACATCAGGTGCACTTTTCTATGTAGCAATTCTGATGATGTCTGGCCTAGTTGGCATTGATTGGCGTGATCTTACGGAAGCAGCACCAGTCGTGGTAACATGTCTGCTTATGCCGCTGACGTACTCTATCGCTGAGGGTATCTCACTAGGTTTCATCGCTTACGCTGCAATTAAGCTGCTAAGTGGTAAAGGTCGCGACGTTTCACCTGCTGTGTGGGTAATGTCGGCTATCTTTATTCTTAAATACATTTTCGCTTAATCGTCTAGATTTCTGCTTAATCGCTGAAGAGGCTATGTTTGAAATAGCCTCTAATAACATGACAAAATTATTAGGTTTTATACTATGAGCAACAAATTCGTTATCACTTGGGACAACATGCAGACTTACTGCCGTCAACTTGCTGAAAAGCAAATGCCAGCAGAGCAGTGGAAAGGCATCTGGGCAGTAAGCCGTGGTGGTTTGGTTCCTGGTGCAATCTTGGCTCGTGAGCTAGGTATTCGTCACGTAGATACGATTTGTATTTCTAGCTACGACCACGATCACCAACGTGATATGACAGTAGTTAAAGCACCTGAAGGTGACGGCGAAGGCTTCCTAATCGTTGAAGACTTGGTTGATAGTGGTGACACTGCACGTAAGCTTCGCGAAATGTACCCTAAAGCGAAACTGATCGCTGTATGTGCAAAACCATCTGGCGCTGATTTGCTAGACGAGTACATTGTTGATATCGCTCAAGACACATGGATTGAGCAACCTTGGGATACTAGCCTAAGCTACGTAGAGCCAGTAAATCGCAAGTCAAAATAAGCGTAAACTTAGTTTTTTGAGAAATGACCCTTTATAGGGTCATTTTTTTTTATATTATTAGTGACAACCATTTCTTATTAAGTATCCCAATGTCTGAACCAGAAGAAACGAGCTCGAACCTTTCGGAAACTTTGTTTGTAAAGCACAAGCAAGCGAAAGAGACCTCAATGTTGACACAATACATGCCAAGCTCTGAAGCGCTATTGGATGAGAAACGTGAACAGCAAAACTCATCATGGTATCGAAACCTAAGACGTCTTCAGTGGGTATGGCAAGGCGTTAATCCAATAGAGCAGGAAGCGGTATTGGCTCGCATCGCGTCATCAGATAACTCTCGTACAACCGATGAGTGGCTTGATACGGTCATGGGTTACCGAAGTGGTAACTGGGCATACGAATGGACCAAGCTGGGTATGCAGCATCAAAATCGTTCTAATGAGAAGAATGGTGAAGAGATGGCTGAAGAGCTATTTTCCGCATCGTTGTGCTTCAGTATTGCGGGTTACCCACACCTCAAGAACGACAACTTGGCAGCTCAGGCTCAAGTGTTGGCCAACGCAGCGTATTCTGAAGCGATCAAGCACACTAAGTTGATCGTCAAGCAGATTGATATTCCATACCAAAACAAGAAGATCAAAGCGAACTTGCATCTAACCAAGACAGATAAACCACAACCGGTTGTGATTGTCAGCGCGGGTCTAGATAGCTTGCAAACCGATATGTGGCGCCTGTTTAGGGATTATTTAGCACCTAAGAACATTGCTATGTTAACGGTAGACATGCCATCAATAGGGCACAGTGCACATTGGCCGTTAACAGAAGACTCATCTTGTCTTCACCAAGCAGTGCTGAATGAATTGCCTAACATCCCATGGGTCGATCACCACAAAGTCGGCTTGTTTGGTTTCCGCTTCGGTGGCAATGCGATGGTGAGATTATCTTTCCTCGAGCAACATAAGATTAAAGCGTGTATTTCTTTAGGCGCGCCAATTCACGATATCTTTGTTCATGCAGACAAACTTAAGCAGATGCCTAAAATGCATCTAGATGTGTTGGCTTCGCGCCTTGGTAAAGGGGCGGTCGATATCAATAGCCTTTCTGGGCAGTTGATGGCGTGGTCACTCAAGGTACAAGGTTTGCTGTCAAACAGTAAAACCAGTGTTCCTATCTTGGCATTGGCTCTGGAAGGCGACCCGGTTTCACCGCCAATGGATAATCAACTGGTTGCTATTTACAGTGATTACGGAAAAGCGAAGAAAATCAAAGCTAAGTCAATTACACAAGGTTATGAGCAATCCCTCGAATTGGCGATAAAGTGGCTTGAGGATGAATTATTTAGATGACATTTCTCCTAAATTAGTTAAGCATGAAAAATGTACAAACTAAGTACCTGATACTCAGAGGTTATTTATAAAATCCAAATGCGTAGTTTCTACGTATAACAGTCTGAGTAACGTCATTCTTAACATTGAAAATGGAGATTCAATATGTCAGAAGTGACACAACAACCTACGCATTACCGCTTGTTGAATGTTTTAAAGGCGATCGGGCCTTACTTAAGGGAACCGCAATCAGAAGAAGGCCACTATATCTTTGATTGCTTGTCTGTATGTGTGAACGATAAAAAATCACCAGAAGAACGCGAGTTCTGGGGCTGGTGGCTGGAATTGGATAAGTCGGAAGAGGGATATTCGGCGAAGTACAATATCGGCAAGTACAACATCGATGGTAACTGGGATTCTTTGCCGTTACCTAAAAAGGCGGTCGCTGAGGTCTCTCGAACTCAAGAAGCCTTCCACAAGAAACTGGTTGATGAACTTCAAAGTAAGTTTGAAATCAGTATCCAATTAGACGAAGAGTCTGTCGAATTCGTCTAATTTTAAAGGTTACTCTTCTATATAAAGCAAAAAGGTGCGATTTCGCACCTTTTCTGCTTGTGAATTCCCCTTTTGATTGCTAAAACATCACCTCTTATTTGTTTTATCCATAAAAGACTTCATGACAACAAATCATCAAAGCGGGACAACAACACAGTGTAAAACTGTCGTTGTTAAACTGGGTACCAGTGTCTTAACTGGTGGAACATTGGCATTAGACCGCGCTCATATGGTTGAGCTGGTTCGTCAATGTGCTGAATTAAAAAAACAAGGCCACTCTGTGGTTATGGTTTCGTCTGGTGCAATTGCAGCAGGACGTGAGCACCTTGGTTACCCCGCACTTCCCAACTCAATGGCGAGCAAACAGTTGCTTGCGGCAGTTGGGCAAAGTCAGTTGATTCAAGTTTGGGAGTCTTTGTTTGCTATCTATGGCCTTAAGATTGGCCAGATGCTACTGACTCGTGCTGATCTCGATGATCGCGAGCGTTTTCTTAATGCACGTGACACGATCAACGCACTGGTTGAGCACGATATTATTCCGGTAGTAAACGAAAACGACGCAGTAGCAACCAACGAAATTAAAGTGGGCGACAATGATAACTTGTCGGCCTTAGTGGGTATTTTGTGCGGTGCTGATAAGCTTTTGCTACTAACAGACCAAAAAGGCCTGTTTACGGCTGACCCTCGTAAAGATCCAAATGCTGAGCTCATCAAAGAAGTGAAAACCATTGATGACACGCTGCGTAAGATCGCAGGTGGCAGCGGTACTACGTTGGGTACTGGCGGCATGGCGACAAAACTGCAGGCGGCTGACATTGCTCGTCGCGCAGGCATCGAAGTGATTATTGCTGCGGGCAGTGCTGAAAATGTGGTGTTTGATTCACTGAGTGATAACCCACAAGGCACACGTTTCTTGCCTTTAGCGGAAGCGCTTGAAAACCGTAAACGCTGGATTTTAGCGGGCCCTGCTTCAGCAGGTGACATCGTGGTTGACGACGGCGCAGTAAACGCAGTCAACACCAAAGGCAGCAGCTTGTTGGCGAAAGGGGTTGTTCGAGTTAAAGGCGAATTCTCTCGTGGTGAAGTTACCCAAGTCACAGACAGCAAAGGCAAAGTAATTGCTCGTGGTATCGCCAGTTATTCAAGCCAAGACCTAGCAAAAATTGCAGGCAAGCACAGTAAAGATATTGGCGACATCCTTGGATACGATTATGGGTCAGAAGTCATTCACCGTGACGACCTAGTTGTAATCCAAGAGTAGCTCGTGATGATAAGGTGAATCACCTTTTTGCATCCAAAGACAGACAGAATTTAGGGAGAGTTAAACGTGGATTTAACTAACATGGGTATCGCAGCAAAAGACGCTGCTTTCCACCTAGCGACCGCATCTACGGCGCAAAAGAATAAAGCATTGGCGATTATCGCTGATGAGCTAGAAGCAAACGCAACAACGATTTTAGAAGCGAACGCGAAAGACATCGAACTGGGTCGTGAAGCGGGTTTAACTGACGCACTGCTCGATCGTCTACTTCTTAACGAAGAGCGCTTAACCGGTATCGCTAACGATGTTCGTAACGTGATTAGCCTGAATGACCCAGTTGGCAGCGAAATTGACAGCAAAGTACTAGAAAACGGTATGTCACTGTCTCGCCGCCGCGTGCCACTTGGTGTGGTGGGTGTTATCTATGAAGCGCGTCCGAACGTAACCATCGATATTGCAGCTCTGTGTCTGAAGACAGGTAACGCAAGCATTCTACGTGGTGGTAAAGAGACGTTTTTCTCGAACATGGAACTGGTTAAGGTTATCCAGTCTGCATTAGAGAAAGCGGAGCTTCCAGCCGCTTCTGTTCAGTACATCGAGAAGCCTGATCGTGAACTCGTTTCTCAACTGCTTAAACTGGACGACTACGTGGATATGATCATTCCTCGTGGCGGCGCTGGTCTGCACAAGATGTGTAAAGAGAACAGCACCATCCCAGTAATCATCGGCGGCTTTGGTATCAGCCATATCTTCGTTGATGAAAGCGCTGATCTTGAGAAATCTGTCGATGTGGTCGAAAACTCAAAAGTTCAACGTCCATCGGCGTGTAACTCGTTAGATACACTGCTAGTGCATGAAGCGGTTGCTGAAGCTTTCCTAACTAAGCTGAAACAGCGTTTAGCCGGCAAGGTAACCTTAGTTGCTGATACCAGTGCAAAATCGCTGCTAGCGGGTTTTGAAGACCAACGTGATGCGGTTGAAGGCGACTTTGACACTGAATGGCTAAGCTACACGCTAGGCGTGAAAGTGGTAGCGGATGTGGCAGAAGCGATTGACCACATGCGTGTACACAACGCGAGTCATTCAGATGCGATCATGACCAATAGCTTAGAGAGCTCAGAGCGTTTCATTAACTCTGTTGGTTCTGCAGCGGTTTATGTGAATGCATCAACACGTTTCACTGATGGAGCACAGTTTGGTTTAGGTGCTGAAGTTGCCGTGTCTACTCAGAAATTGCATGCTCGCGGCCCAATGGGCTTAGAAGAGCTGACAAGCTACAAATGGGTAGGTAAAGCGAACTATTTAGTCCGCGGTTAACGCTGGTCGTTAATTTTACTCATCAGCTCATTTTTGAAATGGCGGTCGAGTAGCAATAATCAATGAATCACCACACAAAAGGGCCTTAATTGGCCCTTTTTCTTTCCTAACGTTTGGCAATTCCGTTACACTGATATTCAATTATTTGGAGGTGATATGCATTGTCCTTTTTGTTCAGAGAACGACACTAAAGTAATCGATTCAAGACTGGTAGCCGATGGCCATCAGGTTCGTCGTCGCCGTCAATGCCTTGCATGTAGTGAACGTTTTACTACGTTCGAATCGGCAGAACTTGTGATGCCTAAAGTCATAAAGTCGAATGGAAACCGCGAACCATTTAATGAAGATAAAATGGTGGGTGGTGTACAGCGCGCCCTAGAAAAACGCCCAGTGAGTGCTGACGCGATTGAACTTGCGATCAGTACGATTAAGTCACAACTTCGTGCAACTGGTGAGCGTGAAGTACCAAGCGAGATGATTGGTAATCTTGTGATGGGCCAATTGAAAGAATTGGATAAAGTGGCGTACATTCGTTTTGCCTCTGTTTACCGCAGCTTTGAAGACATCCGAGAGTTTGGCGAAGAAATCGCTAAATTAGAGGATTAACTCCTCAATCATGTCAAACTTTACTCCCCTAGATTTTCAAATGATGTCGCGTGCTATTCAGTTAGCAAAACGCGGCATTTACACTACTGCGCCAAACCCTAATGTGGGTTGTGTCATTGTACAAACCGACGGTCAGATCGTTGGTGAAGGTTTTCATGCCAAAGCTGGCGAACCTCATGCTGAAGTACATGCCATGCGAATGGCAGGCGACAAAGCAAAAGGTGCGACGGCTTATGTCACGCTAGAGCCTTGTTCTCATTACGGTCGAACGCCGCCTTGTGCTGAAGGTTTGATTAAGGCTCAAGTAGCCAAAGTGATTTGTGCCATGCAGGACCCAAACCCAAAAGTCGCAGGTCGTGGTATCAAAATGCTACGCGATGCGGGTATTGAGGTTGAAATCGGTTTGCTAGAGCAAGACGCTCTCGACTTGAACCCTGCATTTATCAAGCGTATGCAAACTGGCATGCCATTCGTTCAGTTAAAGATGGCCGCTAGCCTTGATGGGCAAACGGCATTGGAAAATGGCCAAAGCCAGTGGATCACATCGCCAGAAGCACGTCGTGATGTTCAGAACTACCGAGCAAAATCAGGCGCTGTGTTGTCAACTAGCCAGACGGTGATTGAAGACAACGCGTCGTTGAATGTTCGTTGGGCAGAGTTGCCAAGCAGTATCAAAGGTCATTACGCTGAAGACGAGCTGCGTCAGCCGATTCGCGTGATTCTTGATCGTCAAAACCAACTGCGTCCTGAACTCAAGTTATTCCAGACTCCAACATCGGTGTTGAGAGTTGCCGAAGCATCTGCTGATATTGAAGTCGCAACCACAGATGCAGGTCAGCTCGATTTGCACGATCTGATGCGTCAATTACCTGCCAATCATATCGACCATATTTGGGTCGAAGCGGGCGCAACATTGGCAAAAAGCTTGATTGAAGAGCAGCTGGTGGATGAGCTAATCCTTTATTTAGCACCTAAACTTATGGGCAGTGACGGACGAGGTTTGATGGGTGCATTAGGGCTCACTTCAATGTCTGACGTTATTGACCTAGAAATTAAAGATGTTCGACAGGTTGGTGTGGATATTCGCATCGTTGCGAAACCCGTATTTCGAAACAGATAGTAACGAAACCACAGTGGAAATAGTTACTCCAACTGCATACGTGTCGTTGACAACAAAAAGAGTTTTAAAATGTTTACAGGAATTGTAGAAGCCGTAGGTACATTGAGTGCAATCACTCCCCGCGGAGAAGACATCACCGTAACGGTTAATGTTGGTAAGCTTGATATGGCTGACGTTAAGTTAGGCGACAGTATCGCTACCAATGGTGTGTGTTTGACAGTTGTTGAATATAACGACCACAGCTACAGTGCAGATCTTTCGCTTGAGACCCTGAAAAAAACGGGTTTTGTCGATTACCAAGCGGGCGATAAAGTTAACCTTGAGAAAGCAATGTTACCAACCACGCGTTTCGGTGGACATATAGTGTCTGGTCACGTTGATGGCGTGGGTGAGATTGTTGAACGTAACCAAGTTGGCCGTGCGATTGAATTCTGGGTAGAAATGCCAGCAGAAATCTCAAAATACGTGGCTCAAAAAGGCTCAGTAACAGTTGATGGCATTAGCCTGACTGTGAACGATTTACGTAAGAACGCATTCAAGCTGACTATCGTTCCTCATACTTCTTCAGAAACCACCATCGACCAATTCAATGTCGGTCGTAAAGTGAATCTAGAAGTTGATGTATTAGCACGTTACATGGAGCGTTTACTGCAAGGTCAGCAACAAGAATCTGAGCCTGAATCTCGATTAACGATGGAATTCTTACAGCAGAATGGTTTTGCCTAACCGTTGATACAAAGTGCGTTAAGCGAGACTTTGTAAAGCGAAGCAATATCATCAGGTTTAAATAGTGTCGGTTCTAGGAAGCAGAACCATTTCAAAGGATATAGAACAATGCCAATTAGTACTCCTCAAGAAATTATTGAAGACATTCGCCTAGGAAAAATGGTTATCCTGATGGATGATGAAGATCGCGAAAATGAAGGCGATCTGATCATGGCAGCAGAACATGTGACGCCAGAAGCGATTAACTTCATGGCGATGTACGGCCGTGGTTTAATCTGTTTAACGTTGACTAAAGAGCGTTCAAACCGCATGGGCCTAGCGCCTATGGTTCAAGATAACAACGCACAGTACACCACTAACTTTACTGTTTCGATTGAAGCGGCAGAGGGCGTAACAACGGGTATCTCTGCATCAGACCGTGCAGTGACGGTTCAAGCTGCAGTGGCGAAAGATGCGAAAGCGGCTGACCTTGTTCAACCTGGACATATTTTCCCACTGACAGCGCAAGATGGCGGTGTTCTGACTCGCGCAGGACACACAGAAGCAGGTTGTGATTTAGCACGTCTTGCAGGCTGCGAGCCAGCATCGGTTATCGTTGAGATCCTTAACGACGACGGTACTATGGCTCGTCGCCCTGACCTTGAAGTGTTTGCTGAAAAACACGACATCAAGCTAGGCACGATTGCTGACTTGATTGAATACCGCAACAACACAGAAACAACGATTGAGCGTGTAGCACAATGCCATTTACCAACAGAGTTTGGTGATTTCGAGCTGGTGACTTACCGCGATACAATTGATAACCAGATCCACTACGCGATGCAAAAAGGCGACCTATCTGAAGGTGCTCCTTTGGTACGTGTTCACCTGCATGACACGTTCACCGATCTGCTTCATTCAGACCGTGGTACTGAACGCAGCTGGTCGCTAGATAAAGCGATGAAGCGTATTGGCGACGAAGGCGGTGTGTTGGTTATTCTTGGCAACGAAGAGTCGTCTGATTCTTTGATTCACAAAGTGAAGACATTCGAAGCGCAAGACAAGAACGAGCAGCCAACTATGGCGAAGAAGCAGGGTACCTCGCGTCGTGTTGGTGTCGGTTCTCAGATTCTTCAAGATCTAGGTGTGCACGATATGCGTCTGCTTTCTTCAAGCACTAAGCGTTACCACGCATTGGGTGGTTTTGGCCTTAACGTTGTTGAGTACGTTTGCGAATAAACCATGCGTTAGCAAGCAGACGTTTCTCCGTTTGTAGCAACATAATTTACCGATGATTTCAGTGGCTCTTTTGGTGATAAATCTTGCCAAAAGAGCAAAGTAGCCAAGTCCGACTCAAAACGTGTTCAACACACAAACTTGGTTACTCGCTGTTCCTATATGCTTGGGATCAGCGCTGCATTATCATCTTTACATTGCCGGTGTCTGTTCTTCTAAATTACCATTAGATATTGCTCACAGTTTTGTGCTAGAATCCGGCGATTCTCACTTGATGAAAATAGTTAAAGGAAGGCTTATGAAAGTGATCGAGGGTGGCTTCCCAGCGCCAAATGCAAAAATTGCTATCGTTATTGCTCGTTTCAACAGTTTTATTAACGAAAGTTTACTTTCTGGTGCAATCGATACTTTAAAGCGTCATGGACAAGTAAGCGAAGACAACATCACTGTTGTTCGTTGCCCTGGTGCAGTAGAACTTCCACTTGTAGCGCAGCGCGTTGCAAAAACAGGTAAGTTCGATGCGATTGTATCTCTTGGTACAGTAATTCGTGGCGGTACACCTCACTTTGACTATGTTTGTAGTGAATGTAATAAAGGTTTGGCACAAGTGTCTCTGGAATATTCTCTTCCAGTAGCGTTTGGTGTTCTTACTGTTGATACGATCGATCAAGCTATTGAACGCGCAGGAACCAAGGCTGGTAATAAGGGTGCAGAAGCAGCACTTAGCGCACTTGAGATGATCAACGTTCTTTCTGAAATCGATTCCTAATGGGGGCCAGTGTGAAACCAGCCGCACGTCGTAACGCACGTCAATTTGCTCTACAAGCAATTTATTCTTGGCAAATTACTAAAGAAAATATTGCTACCGTTGAAGAACAGTTCTTATCTGGTGGTAAGTATGATGAAGAAGAGCATCATGCTGCAGAGCCTGCTCTTGCTATGCCAGAAACAGACGTTGCATACTTCCGCGACCTACTAACTGGTGTTGCTCTTAGCCACATGGAACTTGATAGCAAGCTTCGTCCATTCGTATCTCGCCCTATGCAAGATCTGGATCTGATGGAACTAGCGCTTCTACGTTTAGCTATGTACGAGATGACTCGTCGCGAAGATGTACCATACAAAGTGGTTATCAACGAAGCTATCGAGCTTGCAAAAGTATTTGCAGCAGAAGACAGCCATAAGTTTGTTAACGGTGTGCTTGATAAAGCTGCACCGCACGTTCGTAAGAAATAAGACGTTCGTATATTGAATCTAAAGGTCAGCTTTTATGCTGGCCTTTTTTGTAACTAAATTTCTGTAATATCAATAATACCAATCGTAGTAAATAACTGGTCACCCTAGCTTGCTAAAACGCTCGATAACTGCGTTAGAGTTTTTAATTGTAGAATAACTACTTATCGAAACTTCTTGTCGAAAAGAGCTGCCTTGTTCTCAAGCCTTTTCCCTACGCTAATTTTGAACACTTACTTACGGTGATTGGTATAATTACGGTGATTTGTATTAAGACCAAAGATAGGGCATGTGATGTCTGGCGAGTTTAACCTGATTGAAAAATATTTTGTAAATCGACAACCACAACGTAAAGACGTACATCTGGCAGCGGGCGATGACTGTGCTTTGGTCAAAGCGCCAAGCAATGTAGAGATCGCAATCAGCACCGACACTTTAGTTGCAGGTACGCACTTTTTAGCCGAAGCGAATCCTGCATGGGTGGCGCATAAAGCGTTAGCTTCGAACATTAGCGACCTTGCCGCTATGGGTGCGACGCCTGCTTGGGTTTCATTTGCTTTAACTATGCCAGAAGTCGATGAAGAATGGCTTGCCCCATTTTGTGATTCCTTTTTCAAACTTGCAGACTACTTTGGTATTCAGCTAATCGGCGGTGATACAACCAAAGGGCCGCTAAGTTTGACGTTGACTGTACAAGGCTTTGTGCCAGAAGGTCGAGCGTTGCGCAGAGATAACGCTAAAGTGGGCGACTGGATTTACGTGACGGGTAATCTAGGGGACAGCAAAGCTGGGTTAGACGTGTTACTGAACCCCGAAAAGAACAAAGTGAAGCCTTATGCGCTAGAGCTTGAAGAGAGGCACTACCTGAGCACTCCGCGAATATTGGCGGGTCAAGCTCTAGTTAACCTTGCTTCATCGGCTATCGATATCTCTGATGGTGTTATTGCTGATTTAAAACATATCCTCAAACGTTCTCAGGTTGGTGCGAGTATTGATGTAAGCACGCTGCCCCTCTCTCCAGAGTTACGTCAGTTCGCTTGTGATATTACTTCAGCTCAGCAGTATGCGCTGACCAGTGGTGAAGAGTACGAACTTTGCTTTACTGTGCCTGAAGAAAATAAAGGTTCATTGGAAAGTGCTTTGTCGCACACAGGAACAAAAGTCACCTGCATTGGCCAGATAAGACCTGTAGAATATTTTGAACTACACAATAATGGTGAACCACTAAGTTGGAACTTAACTGGTTACGATCACTTTAAGGCTAATTGATGACAAACCCACTTTCTCTTATTTCTCTTAAAAATCCTTGGCATTTCTTAGCAACGGGTTTTGGCAGTGGCTTATCGCCTATTATTCCCGGCACAATGGGCACGCTTGCGTCAATTCCGTTGTACCTATTGTTGGTTCAGCTACCGTTTCCTGCTTACGTTGCCGTGGTGGTGGTAAGCTGCATTATTGGTATTAAGATCTGCCAAGTAACGTCTGATGATATGGGCGTGCATGACCACGGTTCTATCGTTTGGGATGAGTTTGCGGGCTTTTGGATCACCATGAGCTTAGTGCCTATGCTGAATATCCCTGCCGATGACTGGAAATGGCTTCTGACTGGTTTTGTGCTTTTCCGCTTCTTTGACATGGTAAAACCTTGGCCGATTGGTTGGCTAGATGCGCGAATTCACGGCGGCTTGGGTATCATGATTGACGATATTGTAGCGGGTATTATGGCGGCTATTTCGTTGTATGCCGTGGCACATTTCGCAGGTTGGTTAGTGTGAGTTAACTGAAGGGCTAAGGTTTAGTTGGCGATACACCAAACTAATTAGCAGATACTAAAAAGGTTGACCCTAGGGCCAACCTTTTTTGTTTGCGGAGCTTACGAGCTTACGAGCTTACGAGCTTACGTATTAAGGCTACTTAGCAAGATAGTCAGAGATAGACTTCTCAATGCCTTGCGCGTCCAAACCAAGCTCTTCGTGCAGTTCACCTTGCGTACCTTGAGCAATGAACTTGTCTGGCAGGCCAAGGTTCAATACTGGCATCAGCAGTTTCTCTTGCATCAAGAATTCAATCACACCTGCGCCCGCACCACCTGCAATCGCATTCTCTTCGATAGTTACCAGAATATCGTGGTCAGCAGCAAGTTGTTTGATCAGAGCTTCATCGAGCGGTTTCACAAAGCGCATATCTGCAACTGTCGCATCGATGGCGTCAGCGGCTTGAAGTACACTCTCAAGGAAAGTACCGAAGCTTAAGATAGCGACTTTCGAGCCATCTTTTGCTTTTTCGCTTTCGCGAACGATACGACCTTTACCAATCTCAAGCGCGGTAAATTCACTTTGTATCTCAGTGCCCATACCATTACCGCGAGGGTAACGAACGGCACTTGGACCTGTGTGCTGGTGGCCGGTGTAAAGCATTTGGCGACATTCGTTTTCGTCGCTTGGCGCCATGATCACCATGTTTGGAATACAACGCATAAAGCTTAAGTCGAACGCACCTTGGTGTGTTTGACCATCAGCGCCGACAAGACCAGCACGGTCGATAGCGAACATGACAGGTAAGTCCATGATAGCCACATCGTGGATCAGTTGATCGTAGCCACGTTGTAGGAACGTCGAGTAGATAGCGACTATCGGCTTATCACCCGCAATCGCCATACCGGTTGCTAGCGTCACAGCATGCTGCTCAGCAATCGCTACGTCGAAGTATTGTTCTGGGTACTCTTTCGAGAAACGCACCATGCCAGAGCCTTCACGCATTGCAGGCGTGATCGCCATCAGCTTAGGATCTTGCGCGGCCATATCACACAGGAAGTCGCCAAAAATCTTAGAGAAAGTTGGTTTAGAGCTGGTGCTCTTAGGCAGACTTGAGTGTGCTGGATCGAATTTCGGTACGCCGTGGTAACCGATTGGATCTTTCTCAGCTGGCTCGTAGCCTTTGCCTTTCTTAGTCATGATATGCAGGAACTGAGGACCTTTAAGGTCTCTCATGTTCTTAAGCGTTTTAATCAGCTCATTGACATCATGACCATCAATTGGGCCAATGTAGTTAAAGCCTAACTCTTCGAACATGGTGCCAGGGACTACCATGCCTTTTAGATGTTCTTCTGTACGACGAACCAGCTCTTTAATCGGCGGAACGCCTGATAGCACTTTCTTGCCGCCCTCACGAATTGACGTGTAAAGACTGCCAGAAAGAACTTGAGCTAGGTGGTTGTTTAGCGCACCTACGTTTTCAGAGATCGACATCTCGTTATCGTTCAGGATAACCAGCATGTCATTGTGAATATCGCCCGCGTGGTTCATGGCTTCAAATGCCATACCCGCAGTAATCGCGCCATCACCAATCACACTCACGACTTTACGGTTCTTGCCTTCTTTCTTCGAACTGATAGCCATACCAAGTGCAGCACTGATCGATGTTGAAGAGTGACCAACAGAAAGGGTGTCGTATTCGCTCTCTTGACGCCATGGGAATGGGTGCAGTCCATCTTTTTGACGGATAGTCGACAAGCGGTCGCGACGACCTGTAAGAATTTTGTGCGGGTATGCTTGGTGACCAACATCCCAAACCAACTGGTCAAAAGGCGTGTTGTACACATAGTGCAGAGCAACTGTCAGCTCTACTGTACCTAAGCCTGACGCTAAGTGACCACTTGACTGGCTCACTGAGTTAAGAAGATAGGTACGTAATTCATCACAAAGCTGTGTCAGCGTCTCTTTTGGAAGTAGACGCAAATCCTCTGGCTTATCAGCCAAAGCAAGAGTTGGGTACTTTGATATATCAAGAGTCATAGGTAATGCGCGCTTATTGTCTTAGTTCTTGCGCTCGATGACGTATCGGGCGAACTCTTCGAGTAACTGGGTATTGTATGGGATTGCAGCCAAAGCTTGAAGCGCTTCCTGTAGCAGAGTTTGCGCTTTTTCTTGAGCGCCCTCTAAACCTAGCAAAGAAGGGTAGGTGCTTTTGTTCAATTCTTGGTCAGAACCCTGTGGCTTACCCAAAGTTTCAGTATCGCCAGTGATATCTAAAATATCATCTTGAACCTGGAATGCTAATCCAATGGCGTCGGCGTACTTGTCTAATTGAGGCATCACTTCAAACGCTTTTTCACCAGCAGCGAGAGCACCTAAACGAATCGCACATTTCATTAGCGCGCCCGTTTTATTGCGGTGAACTTCTTCTAACTCTTCTAGCGTGACAGAGCGGTTTTCAGCTTCAATATCAAGTGCTTGTCCAATGCACATACCTTGTGCACCAGAGGCTTCGGCTAGGCGTTGAATCATTCGAACGCGATTGCTTTCACCGTCAGCACTTAATGTACCTTCCGCAAGTATAGTAAACGCGAGAGTTTGTAGTGCATCGCCAGTTAAAATTGCCGTTGCTTCATCGTATTTGATGTGACAAGTCTGATGGCCACGACGCAGTTCATCGTCGTCCATTGCTGGAAGGTCGTCGTGAATCAGAGAATAGGCATGAATACATTCGATTGCAGATGCTGGAGTGTCGAGTTCTTCAGCGGTGCAGCCGAGCATTTCCCCTGTAATGTAGACAAGAAATGGACGTGCGCGTTTACCGCCTAAAAGTAACCCATAACGCATTGCGTTGATCAGGTTCTGATTTTGGTGTGGCAGGCGATCAAGCCAAAGGTTCAGTTGCTCGTTATTACGTGCTTGATAAGACAATAAAGTCTCGATCATAGGGGATCTCATACAATTCGTTATTCTGGTTGTGGGTTAAAGTCACTAAGTTCTGCGTTTTCATCATTTTGCAGTAGGATGCTAACACGCTGTTCAGCATCGTTTAGTTTGCTTTGACCGGCACGAGCGAGGGAGATACCTCGTTCGAACTTCTTCAGCGCATCATCTAAAGCTAGATCACCATTTTCTAGTTGATCAACCAAGCCATCAAGCTCTTCGATTGCTGCTTCAAAGCTCATATTTTCAGGTTTCTTAGTAGCCATAATAAATCTGCGTTTGGAAAGATGAACGAACGTTACCCTAGGCCGCTAAGATGGTCAAATGTAACCAAGAAATTTTGCTAGAAAGTTTGTTTTTAAGGGGCTTGAACTCACTTTGCTTGAATAACCTTAGCTTTATCGAGTTTATGCGCTACCTATAAGAGCAAAGTAAGCCAATAGTTGGGATTCAAAAACGAAAAGTGTGATACTTAGGCCAAGAATTTACTAAAAGATCTTATAGTCTTGCCGATACAAAGATTATCGTCGACATAGAGCTACAAAAAAGCATGAGGAGTGCTCAGTGGATTTAGCAACCCTAATAGGTTTGATTGGTGGATTTGCCTTTGTAATCATGGCAATGATCCTAGGTGGAAGCCTCGGGATGTTCTATGACACGACATCCATTTTGATCGTGGTTGGTGGCTCAACCTTTGTTGTTCTGATGAAGTTCACCATGGGGCAGTTCTTTGGTGCGACTAAAATTGCAGGCAAAGCCTTCATGTTTAAAGCCGATGAACCTGAAGATCTTATCGCTAAAGTGGTAGAGATGGCGGATGCAGCGCGTAAAGGTGGCTTCTTAGCACTCGAAGAGATGGAAATCAGTAACAGCTTCATGCAAAAGGGCATCGACCTGTTGGTAGATGGCCATGATGGAGATGTAGTACGCGCAGCATTGCAAAAAGACATCGCATTAACGACTGAACGTCACGAGCAGGGCGCGAAAGTGTTCTCTGCATTTGGTGATGTAGCACCCGCGATGGGTATGATTGGTACCTTGGTTGGCTTGGTTGCCATGCTTTCTAACATGGATGATCCAAAAGCGATCGGCCCTGCGATGGCGGTGGCACTTTTAACCACCCTATATGGTGCGATTCTTTCGAACATGGTGTTCTTCCCAATTGCCGACAAGCTTGCGCTGCGTCGTGACCAAGAGACACTCAACCGTCGTTTGGTTATGGATGGCGTACTCGCGATTCAAGATGGTCAGAACCCACGAGTAATCGATGGTTACCTGAAGAGCTACCTAAACGAAGGTAAGCGTACGATTGATGGTGAACCTGCGTAAGAGGAGTTGAAGATGGATGAAGAAAATCCATGTAAATGTCCTCCTCCGGGATTGCCTCAATGGATGGGGACATTTGCTGACTTGATGTCACTGCTGATGTGTTTCTTCGTACTGCTGCTCTCATTCTCTGAGATGGACGTACTGAAGTTCAAACAGATCGCTGGCTCGATGAAATTTGCGTTTGGTGTACAAAACCGCTTGGAAGTGAAAGACATTCCTAAAGGCACCAGCATCATTGCACAAGAGTTTCGACCTGGTCGTCCAGAGCCGACACCGATTGATGTGATCATGCAGCAGACGATTGATATTACGCAGCAAACGCTTGAGTTTCATGAAGGTGAATCTGAGCGTGCTGGCGGTACCATGCGTGATCAAGGCAAGATGACCGGAGGCAAGTCGCCAGAGGTTTCGACTCACGACAATCAAAACTCTGAGTCAGACCAACAGCAACAACAAGCTGAAGCTCAATCGCAAGAGATGGAAACCTTGATGGAAAGCATCAAGAAGGCGTTGGAGCGAGAGATAGACCAAGGCGCGATTGAAGTTGAAAACCTTGGCCAGCAGATTGTGATTCGAATTCGTGAGAAGGGTGCATTCCCATCGGGTTCTGCTTTCCTACAGCCTAAGTTCCGACCTTTGGTGAGACAGGTTGCTGAGTTGGTGAAAGATGTTCCGGGTATCGTTCGAATCTCAGGGCACACCGATAATCAACGTCTTGATTCCGAGCTTTATCGATCTAATTGGGACTTGTCATCACAGCGAGCAGTGTCTGTTGCTCAAGAGATGGAAAAGGTGCGTGGTTTCTCTCATCAACGCTTGAGAGTACGCGGCATGGCGGATACCGAGCCAGTCGAGCCGAACGATACTGAATGGCAACGTAGCCTCAACCGCCGCGTTGAAATCAGCATCATGCAGGGCGAGCCGCTTTACAGTGACGAAGTGCCTGTTATTAATGAATAGCCGATACGTGTACACACGGTAGCATGCAGATAGCATCGAAAGCCCAACCTTATAATGAGGTTGGGCTTTTTGTTTGCTGGTCTTCAATGGTTCTCTCTGCGGCATTTATGTCGTTTCGAAACCTGCTACTGTTAATAACAAGCGGTTTAATGATGGTGTTACAGCAAGCACTCTTTTCCTTGCTTCACTTTCTCATGTATAATTCGCGCCCTTAGATTTAGATATGATCTATTCTTGCTTCAAGTGCTGTGTAAATTCTCTAATTTACTTGGCGATGAGCGTTTTCAAAATTTTGAACATTAATGTTGTGAAAGTACTATGAAATTTATTGTTAAGCCCCATCCGGAAATTTTTGTAAAAAGTGAATCGGTGCGTAAGCGCTTCACAAGGATTCTAGAGTGCAACATTCGTAACGTTATTCAACGTCGCTGTGAAAGTGTTGCGGTATTCAACCGTCGCGATCATATTGAAGTGACGTCTGAGAGTGACCAGTACTACGCAGAAGTGTTAGAGGCTCTGACTCACACTCCAGGTATTCACCACTCTCTTGAAGTTCAACAGTCTGAATTCAAAGACTTGCACGATATTTACGAGCAAGTACTAGAACGCAGCCGTGCTGACATTGAAGGCAAGACTTTCTCTGTACGTGCTAAGCGTCGTGGTAAGCATGACTTTACCTCTATTGAACTTGAGCGCTACGTAGGCGGCGGTCTAAACCAAGCAGTTGAGTCAGCGAAAGTTCGACTTAAGAACCCTGATGTAACCGTTAAGGTTGAAGTGGCTAACGACAAGCTAAACCAAGTTCTAGCTCGTCACAAAGGCCTCGGTGGCTTCCCTCTTGGTACTCAAGAAGATCTACTGAGCTTGATCTCTGGCGGCTTTGATTCTGGTGTTTCAAGCTACCTGCACATCAAACGCGGCTCTAAGGTTCACTACTGTTTCTTCAACCTTGGTGGCCCAGCGCACGAGATTGGTGTTAAACAAGTGGCTCACTACCTATGGAATAAATACGGCTCATCTGCAAAGGTGAAGTTCATTTCTGTAGACTTTGAACCTGTGGTTGCTGAAATCCTTGAGAACGTAGAAGACGGCCAAATGGGCGTTGTTCTTAAGCGTATGTTCATGCGTGCTGGTGGTATGGTTGCAGACAAGTTCAAGATCGAAGCGTTGGTTACTGGTGAAGCACTAGGTCAGGTATCAAGCCAAACGCTAACTAACCTGCGTCACATCGACAACGTGACAGATACTTTGATTCTTCGTCCGCTTATCAACTGGGATAAAGAAGACATCATCGACCTTTCTCGTATCATCGGTACTGAAGACTTCGCTAAGGTAATGCCTGAGTACTGTGGTGTTATTTCTAAGAAGCCAACAGTGAAAGCGAAGAAAGGCAAACTGGAAGCAGAAGAAGCTAAGTTTAACTTTGAAGTGCTGGATCAAGTGATCGAGAACGCTCGTGTTATGGATATCCGTGACATCGAGAAAGAGAGCCAAGAGCAAGCGCCTGAAGTTGAACAAGTTCAAGCTGTTGCTGAGCACGCTATCGTTCTTGATATCCGTAGCCCAGAAGAAGAAGACGAAAGCCCATTAGAGATCGAGGGTGTTGAAATTAAACACATCCCATTCTTCAAGCTTTCGACTCAGTTTGGCGACCTAGACCAAGCGAAAGAGTACTTGCTGTACTGTGACCGTGGTGTAATGAGCCGTCTACAGGCACTTTACCTACAAGAGCAGGGCTTCCATAACGTTAAGGTTTACCGCCCATAGTGGTGTGTTGACCAAGCGTTAATCATTTTGCAAAGCCGTTTACTGAAAAGTAAGCGGCTTTTTTATTTTCTATTGTGAATGATTTACAGTAGTCAGACAGAGGCGTGAGTTTGGGCGTGCTATCGTCATGCTCAGCTTTGAAATTTTTGATTGATAGAAAGAGTGTGTTCTAAACGGGTTTATAAGTACCGAAGAAGTGTGAGTATCTTGAAGTATTCTGTTACTTTTTAGTGCAACTCAATGGTGCTATTTGTATGTGTTCAGTTGATTATTTGAGTGGGTGTCTGATTCTGTGATTGGCGATGAAAAATAATAAAGATTAATTAGCACAGCTATTGATAAACTTGTTGTTACATTTCTTTGCACATAAAAAAACACCGCCCATAAGGCGGTGTAAACAAATTTGACAGACAGGTCAAAATAAATACAGGAAGTACATGCCTCGTTTCAGTATAAACTGCAACAAAACATTTGGTAGAACTCTACCCAACTCGAAAAGAACGAGTTTGCAAACACAACATCGCAGGAGCTAAGCCAATTGATTCTAGAGAGAATCAAGCCGTTCAGGCTAGCTGCTGCGGGATGAAATATAGAATTTCTCTGGCTGCTAGGCAATGGACAAATTATAATGTTTCAGATAAAAAAAACTAATGCTTATTTAGAGAGTAACTATGTCTCGTCGATTACCCCCATTAAACTCGCTAAGAGTGTTTGAAGCTGCAGCTCGACACTTGAGTTTTACGCGTGCTGCAGAAGAGTTGTTTGTTACTCAAGCGGCAGTCAGTCATCAGATCAAAGCGCTTGAAGAATTCTTATCTTTGAAGCTGTTTCGCCGAAGAAACCGCTCTTTGCTGCTAACTGAAGAAGGTCAAAGCTACTTCTTAGATATCAAAGATATTTTCACATCACTAGCAGAAGCGACAGACAAAGTGCTGGAGCGAAGTGAGAAGGGCGCATTGACCATCAGTTTACCGCCGAGTTTTGCTATTCAATGGTTGGTACCAAGGCTCGCTGACTTTAATCAGCAAGAGCCTGATATTGATGTAAGAATCAAAGCCGTTGATATGGATGAAGGCTCGCTAACCGATGATGTAGACGTCGCTATCTATTATGGCCGAGGGAATTGGTCGGGGCTCAGAGCCGATAAACTTTACCAAGAATACTTAATTCCTCTTTGCTCACCTTCCGTGCTGCTAGGAGCTAAACCTTTAGAATCTCTCAGTGATTTGGCATGTCATACGCTACTGCATGATACATCTCGAAAGGATTGGAAACAGTTTGCTAAGCAAAATGGTATTGATGGGGTAAACGTTAATCATGGCCCTATCTTCAGTCACTCAACCATGGTATTGCAGGCGGCCGCTCACGGGCAAGGTATTGCTTTGGGTAATAATGTGTTGGCGCAACCTGAAATCGAAGCAGGTCGTTTGATTGCACCTTTTGATGAAGTGTTGGTAAGTAAGAACGCCTTCTATGTAGTGTGTCATGAGAAACAAGCTGACATGGGGCGTATTGCGACTTTCCGTGATTGGATGTTGGCGAAAGCGCAAAGTGAACAAGAGGACTTACTTGATGAATAACCTCATCATTGATGGTGAAGACAACCCAATAACCTTTATCTTTGCACATGGTGCTGGCGCAGGTATGGATCATGAGTTCATGCAGTCGGTAGCAAAAGGGTTGGCGTTTAAAGGGATACGAGTGATTCGTTTTAATTTCCCTTACATGATCAAACGTGCTGAAGATGGTAAGCGTCGTCCACCTGATCGAGCCCCTAAACTGCTCGAAGCTTACCAAGATATTATCGGACAGGTAGATGCCGATAAGCTTGTGATTGGTGGTAAGTCGATGGGAGGACGTATGGCGAGCCATTTGTCTGAAGTTGATAAGGTGGCTGCAATGGCCTGTTTAGGCTTTCCTTTTCATCCGCCAGGCAAACCAGAGAAATACAAAGGTGAGCACTTGGCTGAGTTAGCAAAGCCGTGTCTTATTCTGCAGGGTGAACGTGATACCTTTGGTAAGCGAGAAGAGTTTGCTGATTTCGACCTGTCGGATTCGATTCGTGTTGAGTTTATTCCTGATGGCGATCACAGCTTTAAGCCTCGTAAGAGCTCTGGCTACACCGAACAGCAGAACATAGCGTTAACCGTTGAGAAACTATCGGCGTTTATCAAAGAGGTGCTTAATGAGAAGTAAGTATTTACTCACTTTTGCAGGTATCTCTGGCGCAATAGCCGTAATGCTAGGTGCCTTCGCCGCTCACGGGTTAAAAGCTGTCTTGCCAGAGTATCTGCTAGGCGTGTTTGAGACAGGTGTTCAGTACCAGTTTATCCATACACTAGCAATATTGGCGTGTGGTGCTCTGCTACAGATGAAACTTGGTGCTAAATCACAAAAATATTTTTTCATTGCGGCAATTTGCTTTATCATCGGCATCCTTTGTTTTAGTGGCAGCCTTTATGGCTTAGCACTGACAGGAATAAAATGGTTTGGCCCTATAACACCGTTTGGTGGTCTACTATTTATCATTGGTTGGGGAGTCTTCTCCTTCGCTGCTTTGAATATAAAAGAGGTAACTCAGTGAAACACGTACTACTTTATTGTCGCTCTGGTTTTGAAAAAGAATGTGCTGGCGAAATTCAAGACAAGGCAACACAACTGGAAGTGTTTGGTTTTCCTCGCCTAAAGAACAATACAGGTTTTGTATTGTTTGAATGTTACCAAGCAGGTGAAGCGGACAAGTTGATCAAAGAGATCGATTTCCAATCACTGATCTTTGCTCGTCAAATGTTGGCAGTGGCTGTTGAAATTAAAGACCTGCCAACCGATGACCGTATTTCTCCAATTCTTGAGGCGCTTTCTGAGAAAGAAGGTTTCCCTCGTTGTGGTGATATCCGTATTGAAACGCCAGATACTAACGAAGCAAAAGAGCTTTTGAAGTTCTGCCGTAAATTTACCGTGCCGATGCGTCAAGCGATGCGTGGTAAAGGCCTGATGACAGCGAAAGATAACGCTAAGAAGCCTGTGCTTCATTTATGCTTCATCGCTCCGGGCCACTGTTTTGTTGGTTACTCTTACCCAACGAACAACTCCCAGTTCTTTATGGGTATCCCTCGTCTGAAGTTCCCATCAGATGCGCCAAGCCGTTCTACATTGAAGCTAGAAGAAGCATTCCACGTATTCATCCCTCGTGATGAGTGGGACGAGCGTTTGGCTCCAGGTATGTGGGGTGTTGATTTAGGTGCATGTCCAGGTGGTTGGACTTACCAATTGGTTAAGCGCTCGATGTTCGTTCACTGTGTTGATAACGGCATGATGGCAGACAGCCTAATGGAAACAGGTCAAATTAAGCACCACATGGTGGATGGCTTTAAGTTTGAACCAGACCGTAAGAACGTAACTTGGATTATCTGTGACATGGTTGAGAAGCCAGCTCGTGTTGCTCACCTTATGGGTGAGTGGATCATCAAAGGCTGGGCGAAAGAAGCACTGTTCAACCTTAAACTGCCTATGAAAGGCCGTTACGATGAAGTACTGCAAGATATCGAGAACCTAAAAGTGTTCCTGATTGAGAACAAAGTGAAGTTCAAGATGCAGGCTAAGCACCTTTACCACGATCGCGAAGAGATCACGGTCCACATTCAGGCGCTTTCAAACATCTCACCGCACTAATATTTACGTTAGTGTGTCAGTGATAAAAAATGCTCCTTTAAGGGGCATTTTTTGTATCAATATTATCGAGTCACAGCGACTTAAGCGTTTGCTTCGTAACGAATATCTTGCAGGTTGAACCCTAAATCAATATCGGTTTTGAGTGCCGATACTTGCTTACATACACGAGCGGATTCGATGTGTTCGTCGAACTTCTTACGATATTTTTTCGGCAGATCTTCTGCTTGATAGGCCGCTTCGATATCTGGGAAAGTGGTTAAGATTTCTTTTGCAGCTTTTGGTCCTATACCTGGAATCCCCGGTACTTGGCTAGAGCTCACACCGGTTAAGCCCCAGTAATCTGCAAGTTGCTCTGGTTTTACGCCGAACTCAGCTTCAATAAAGGGCTTATCTAACCAGCGATGTTGGAAGTAATCGCGGATCTGTAGTGTAGGTGATAACAGTTGGCAGTAACCTTTATCGGTAGAGATTATCGTAACTTTTTCACCATGGTCAGCCACTTTTTTTGCGAGTGTTGCTACTAAGTCATCAGCTTCATCGCCATCAGATAACAGCGAATCAATACCTAATTCCCACCAAGCTTGTTGGATAGCATCGAGGCCTTTCAGTAATGGCTCAGGCATTGGCTTTCGGTTTTGTTTATAGGCAGGAAGGACTTCTGCACGCCAGCCCCGATCTTGTAAGTGGTGATCGAATACCGCGATGATGTGAGTTGGTTTAGACTCCGCAAGAATCTTATTAAGAGTACGAGTCGTGGTAGTGATGGTTCTTGCTATATCGGTTGGATCCGGCTGAACTGAGTGAACGCGTCGGATTAGGTTCAAGGCATCGATAATAACAAGATGGATAGACATAAGTTTCCACTAAATAGGCAATAAATAAGGGGCTGCTAGCCCCTTATAGTAACGTATCACTTGGTGAGTTGAAACGCTGGTGACGTAAACGTCATGACTTGTTTAGCTTTATGCTTACGGCTTTGTTATCAGTCAGATATTATCATCAGCTGCTTGGCGCAATTTTATAACAAGGAACGTAGTCGGTACCACCCGGCAGTTTCATTCGATCTTGTTCAACAAAATCATTTAGCAGTTGATCCATCTTAGTCATCAACTCTTTGTCGCCATCAATGAGGAATGGCCCATGCTTCTCAATCTCCAGAATACCTTCGGCTTTGACGTTACCTGCCACAATACCTGAGAACGCTTTACGTAAATTCGCAGCAAGGCTCTCTGTTTTCTGATCCATGTGCAGATCGAGTGCCGCCATAGATTCGTGAGTAGGGTCGAAGGGGAGTTGGAACTCAGGCTCAATATGCAGTGACCAGTTGTAGCTGTAAGCATCGCCTGTTTCTTTACGGTGAGAGCGTACATCTGGCATTGCTTGCTTCATAATTTTCGCAGCACGTGCTGGATCATCAATGACAATTTCATAGTGCTTTTGCGCTTCTTCACCCAATGTTTCACCAATGAACTTATCAATTGAACGGAAGTAAGCCTCGCTCTCTTTAGAGCCAGTTAGAACGATAGGCATCGGTTGGTCTGCGTTGTTTGGGTGCATCATGATACCTAGGATGTACAGCAGTTCTTCGGCGGTTCCTGGGCCTCCAGGGAAGATTATGATGCCATGTGCCATACGAACAAACGCTTCAAGACGTTTCTCGATATCGGGCATGATCACCAGTTCGTTCACTATCGGGTTTGGCGGCTCAGCCGCAATGATTGATGGTTCAGTTAACCCTAAATAACGATGTTCAGTATAGCGCTGCTTAGCGTGACCAATAGCCGCACCTTTCATTGGCCCTTCCATCGCACCTGGTCCACAACCCGTACAGATGTTGAGTTCACGTAGGCCAAGTTCATTACCGACTTCGCGAGTATATTGGTATTCAGTGGCATTAATTGAGTGACCACCCCAGCACACGATCAGGTTCGGCTCAATGCCGGGTGTGAGTGCTCCTGCGTTTCTCAAAATACCAAACACAAGATTGGTGATGTGAGTTGCGTTGGTGAGGTTAAGCCTTTGGTTATCGGCCAAGTGCATGTTGACGTAGACAATGTCACGCAGCACTGAGAATAGATGTTCTTGAATACCCTTGATGATTTCACCGTCGACAAAGGCATGCTCTGGTGGGTTGCTTAGTTCGAGCTTGATACCACGCTCACGACGCACCACTTCAACATCAAATGACTGATACTTGTCGAGCAATTCTTTGGAGTTGTCGGTATGGCTACCCGAGTTCAGTACCGCTAACGTACAGTTACGATACAGTTGGTACAGATCACTAGATGCGGTTTTTTTAAGACGCTCAACTTCAAGTTGAGAGAGTAAATCCATGCTACCGGCAGGGCTGATATGAGTGATCATAGTGCCTCCTTGTTGAGAAGAGCAGAGGCGACTTTTGAAGTGACCCTCTGGCTCGAGAGTGAGAAGCAAACGTTGAAAGTGTTTGGTTAAAGGTGAGAAGAGTTAACCAGACGAAACGGTTACGACAGCGTTGCTTTATGGATTGTATGGAATTGCTTAAGGGCTAATATCGAGTTGCTTAAGATCTTATAAACAGCATGACTTGTCAAGAATGCTTGTTAAGCGAATGTTAATCATAAGCTTAGCAAACATTGAGGGAATTGGTATGTGATAAGTATTTGAAAAAAAGAAATAAATTAAATCAGGCCTAGTTTAATTCCAAACCAATTGGTTAGTACCACGTTGTTTGGCTTTGTTTAGCGTTTTATTGAGTCGCTCTAGTACTTCTTCAGGTGTATCTGACTCTTTGAATTGAGTACTTGCTGCACACAAAGTAATCGTGATTTGTTGATCACGGAACTTAAAGGGTAAACGGCTGACTTGAGTCTGGATGTTTTGAATTACCTGGTGGCAATATTCATCCGTTTGCTCTGGTAATAACAAGATAAATTCCTCACCAGAAAAACGAGCCACACTATCGGTAGCGCCGGTCTCTTTGGTGATGGTTCTTGCGATAATTTTGAGTGCTTTGTCACCCGCTGTATAACCAAAACTATCATTGATGGCTTTGAAATTGTCGATGTCGAGCAGTACAACACGCAGTGAGTGTTGCGCGCGAATCCAACGGCGGTATTCAAGTTCTAAGCGATCGGTAAAGGCGGTACGATTGTAGACCTTGGTGAGCGGGTCAAGCAACATACGCTGAGCCTGATCTTCTAAACGCTTTCGATAGTCTTGAGTCACTTCATAGAGCGAGTCTAACTGAGTTTTCCCGTAATTCATTCTCTCTATCAGAGCTTGTTCTTTTTGCTCTGCATGATTCAATCTTTCAGAAAGAGAGGCGATTTCACTAAGCAAAGGATTAATCGTCTGCTTTAAGTTATCAATGTCCGTTGCTTTATCTACAGAACTCTGGCTCTTGATGACAAGCTCATTTAGCTCAGAGTTCAGGCCTAGGCGATGCTTAAAGTAGCTTTGGCTTTGGTCTGCATTTTGATCTGCGGTTTTGATGCTAGACGCGAGTGAAGAATTAAGCTGGTCAATAAACTGTTCAGACTTTTTACGCTCTAGATTGGTGCCCTCTATGACTAGTTTGAGAATTTGAAGCGTCAGCTCAAGGAGGTTTTGTGTAGAAACACCAAGCAGCAGTTTGGCTCGAATATCGGTAAGTAGCTCACCCGATTCACCCTCAAAATCGAGTTCGGTGATCAGATGTTGTAATTCGTTTGATAAGTCGGCAAGGAGTTCTTGTTCAGGCGATTGCGCAGCGTCGGCAAAATGAGTACGAGAGTTGTTCGCCATGATCTTTATGGCACGCTCGTAAATACCGAGGAGTTTCATGGCGTGGTCGACTTTCTGACTGCCATTGCATTCGGAGAAGCTAAGTAAGTTTCGTAGATCACGTTTCAACGGTGCTGGTAGGCCAGTTATGCGTTGTAGCGTTTCTCCACTGTGCTTAATGCTATCATCCAGATATCCGTTCTGTTTATCCATAGCCAACGTCTTCTGCTTGAGCATTCTTTCTATGACTGCCAATTTAGGGATCATCGAGCTGATGTCTTTTTGCTTTTCTAGCTCTTCCCTAAGGGCAATGAGGTTTTCATCTAAATAACTGTTACTACCAACGCACGCATCACTTAAAGATGTGACGATGCGCTTAAGAACTTTTTGCTCTCTAATAAATTTGAACGAGGTGTCTCTTTGCGTCAAGCGAACTTGCTCCAACTGAAATTTCAGTTGGTGGAGTTGCGCCTGAATGTCTTTTTCAAGAATGCCCATAGATGTATTAATTAGCGCCGCGTAGATCGATCACGATCATTTAGATGAAATTCCGTTGCATCGATAATAACAAAACTAAAAATAAGGTCACGACTTGCAAGTCTTAACCGCTCGCAATTCAGTCATCTTTTAGCATTTTTTTGATGTTGTCCTCATTCTGGTACGACGATTGTATTTTTATTAACCCTTGATTAATGGCATGTTTACAAGCTTCTCGTATGTTACCAGTTGCAAGGCTTGCCGCTGGTGCGTTATCGATAGCTTTGAGGTATACCCATTGGCTAGTGCGTTCTTTCAAGCTGATTTCACGCGCTAGGTTTGTCGACATCAACAATACGTCGAGCAGCTCTTGATCGTTAATTGCGGTGTAAGCGCGTGGCAAGAATGGGTAGTCAGCGATGCCCATACGGACCGTTCGGTTGATGTTTCGCTCTGTTTCGAAGTCATTCACCCAAGACTGAATCTTTCTGAACATGTCCTCAGGCGACAAATCACGGTCCGCGTTTGGCTCGATATAAAGCAGGTTCGCATCCGAGAAGTGGTAGACACGAGCTGGGCCTTCAAGCTTAGATTTTAGGAATTCACCGAAAGCGTCTTCCAGTTCTAGACCGGCTTTGTAACCGTTCTGCGTGTACATATTGCGTAAGAACGGTAAATCAATCATCACGAAGCGTAAGCGGTCGTTGAGTGGCTCATGAATCAATTCGCCAAGTTGCCACTGTTCGAAGGTCTGGCTGGTTTGTTCCAGCGAGTTAGAGAGCTTCGCATTGAGCATTCTTAAGTTCGGAAGCTTTGAACGTGAGTGCGTAAATAGGTCGGTGCGCAGTGAGTCCACTTCTTTGGCTAAGGTTTGAATGAGATAGCCACGGCGCAGAACAAAGAAGAACAAGACAATGCTGAACAGGAATAGGGCGAACGATATTTTTTGGAACTTACGATGCTCCAGTTTGTATTGCTCTAGCTCTTGCGCTTGGCCTGCGTAGTGCAGGGTTTGTTCGGCAAATTCTTTCTGTTGACGGAACGCGTCTTCGCCAACACGGTTGAGTTTTTGCTGCTCTAGAGAGACAAGGCTGTTGTATTGCTTGAGGTTTGCCAATGCTTGCTGTGGACGACCTGCCTGTTCATAACCCAAAGAAAGTAAGTAGTACGAGCGTTGTGAAAGGCGCATGTTCTCTATCTGGCGTGAGATCTCAAGTGCACGTGTCGCATGCTTTATCACGTCTTCGCTTTCTTGTAGGTGATACGCTAACCCTGCAGATAACAGTGCAGCACGGCCTTCCAGCTTTGGAATGTCGGTATATTCCAGCAGCTCAAGGGCACGGGTTAGGTACTGTTCTGCTAGAGGGTAGTTATAAAGGCGTAAGTAGGTCGCCGATAGACTTAGTCGGATATCAATGACTTGGTGGATATCTCGGTCAGTGCTTTCGTGATCAAGAACGTTGAAGAAGTGTACCAAGGCAAGGTTATATTTCCCTTGATAGAAGTACACATCCCCCATTTTCTTAAGCACTTGTGCTAAGACAGGCGAGTTTTCAAAGTTGTCATAGAAATCAGCGGCTTGAGATAGGTGTTCTAACGCTTTATCCAACACTTGGCGCTCAAAGAAAAGCTGCGCAAGTAGGCGGTTGACCTTGGCCAAACGTGAACTTAGATTGCCCTCTACTGATTTCCAGTAGCCATACAACAACTCGGATAACGCGTGGTTGTACTCTTTGTGAGTCAGATAAAACTCGCCGACGGAGATATGGTAGTCGATGGTGACTTTTTCAGAGTAACGTTGATCGAGATAGGTTTTGGCTTCTTGATAGAACTTTTCGGCTTCATCGATCTTGTTGTCGTAAGAGGCGATGTCGGCTTTCAACATGATCAAGCGATAGGTAATGCCTTCCGTTAAGCGTAAGGTTTTATTCACCGACTCTAGATTTGTTTCAATGTTAGTGAGCTCTGATTTTGCTTTGGCTGATTTTCTATCACTCAGCCAAAGTAAGCGAACTTTTAGGATCTGAAGATCTATTTTTAGGTAATCAAGCTTATAGGTTTGCGCTAGCTCGGAGGCTTTGTCGATGTGCTGAATCGCAATACGCATATTGCCAAGGTTGTATTCCGCTTTGGCTAAGATCTTATACGCATCGATACTGCTGTTTGGTGTTCGAATCGAGGAGTCTGTCTCTTCGCGAGAAATAGCTGAAGGGCTTTTCTCGCGTTGATCAGAAAGGACACGCAGCGTTAGGTAGCTGTTGGCCATTTGTTTTGCTTGGCTCGGCTCGATCTCAACCAAATTATTGGCTTCATTGAGTAGCGCCGACGAATAAACCGACGCATTGACCGATGTGCTTAAGCTTAAAATAAATAGACTAACAACGTATAACCAACGCATTTCAATGTCCCTTTAAAGATTTGGTAGGTTCAAATAAGTGTGGGTGGTTCTCGCCTGATTATTGGCGAGCCATACGCTTATTGTGGCTTGGTCTATCTTGCTCTGTTGAACGGTATGGGTTGATATCCAGACCACCACGACGTGTGTAACGTGCGAACACAGTTAGCTTCGAAGGTGCACAGTATTTCATGATGTCAGTGAAGATACGCTCAACACATTGTTCGTGGAATTCATTGTGCTCACGGAAAGAAACTAAATAGCGTAGCAGAGCTTCACGGTCAATTTGCTTACCAGAATATGCGATCTCAACGCTGCCCCAATCCGGTTGATTGGTGATCAAACAGTTCGACTTCAATAGGTGGCTGTGCAGTGTTTCTTCAACGTCTTGTTCGCCAGCAGCGCCTTCAAGCAGCGACGCTTCAAAGTCGTAGCTAGTGATTTGGATGTCTTGGTTGTCGATACAGTCACCTTCCATCGTCACGATAGGTTGGTTAGTGTAGTCGGTTACTGAGTTTACATTCACAATCACCGTTTCGCCTGCACATGCCGACAAATCTTGGGTCAGGCGCTCGGTTACTTGATCCCAGTTTTCAAATTGAGTCTGGTTGTAGCTGTTCAGGTACAGCTTGAAAGATTTTGATTCAATTAAATTTGGGCTGGTTGCTGGGATGAAAACTTCACCGACAGCCACTTGTGGTAGACCATTGGTGTTTAGCCACGAAAGCTCGTACATCGTCCAAATATCATGACCAACAAAAGGCAGCTCGCCGTTTAGCGCAAGATCATCGCGATTAAGGCTACGAGGCACTGGTTGCAATAAACTTGCATCGTATTGGTTAGAGTACTCAGTTTTTTGGCCAAGGGTTAAACCCGCTAGCTCTTTTGCGTCAGAATATTTGCTCATACTTTCGTTTCAAATTCGATTAGAATGGGGTCGATTTTACTGAATCCCCCTTACCCTGTCATTAAGTCATCGCTTAATCGGCGCGGAAAGGGCTCGGATTCTATTTATTATTTTGTGTTTAGGAGATTTTCATGACTCAACGTGCTCAAGACGCACTACTTTCTTTTAGTCAGCGATACGTTGACGCGTGGCAGCAGAAACACCAAAGCTTACCTCGTAATGAGGAGTTGGTGGACATCGTATCGCCATGCGTAGAAGAAAAGAGTGGCGATGCCGTGTTGTGGAAGCACTATCCACGTGAGCAATTCGCGGATTTCACCAACGTTGAAACCGGTATTGAGTTGACTCTGCATGAAGACATCAAAACTTTCTACGGCGCACAATTCAGCGCAGATATGAACGCAACTTTCGATGGTAACGAATTGACTCTGTTACAGATTTGGAGTGATGAAGACTTCGAATGCCTACAAGAAAACATTTTGGGTCACCTAGTAACTCAGCGTCGCTTGAAGCTAAAACCAACGGTTTTCATTGCCGCGACCGATGCTGAGCTGGATGTTATCTCTATCTGTAACCTAACGGGTAACGTGATTTTGGAGCGCTTAGGTACCAAAAATCGTGATGTGCTCGCCGAGACATTGGCAGAATTTTTAGAAAAGCTACAACCAGCGGTATAAATAGATGTACGTACTAGAACTTCAATTTGAGTGTTTTGATAACACAACGGTAAGCGCTGTCGACAAGGCGGTTAATGGCTTAATGGATGCACTTCGTTATAACGGACAAGTGTTAGGTCGTGAGTTCCCAATCGTGATGGGCGATGGTGAATTCTATGTTCGCGTTGTGTGCCCGGAGCAAGATAGCTTGCACCCGCGTAATCACTCAGACTTTGTGAAAGTGTGTTTTGATCGCTTGTCTAACGCGAGCCTACTAGCGCCTAAAATGCGTTTGCTAGGTCGAGATCTGAACTCAGAAGAAGTGGCAGAAGATGAAACACCAAGCTGGCAGGTGTTATACACGACATTCGTGCACACCTGTTCACCGCTGCGTAGTGGCGATAGCTTGCTACCAATCCCTTTGTATCGCAATCCACCTACCTTCAATGGCGACCATAAAGCCGTGTTGAAATGGCAGACCGAATGGCAAGCCTGTGATGAAGTACAAATGGGTGGTGGTTGTCGCGCGGAACATGCAACGCTAACCGAGATCAGTGACACGAAGAGTGTGCTGTTTAAACGCGGTTGGGGTCTAAGAGGGCGCATTGAGTATCTGACTAAGGTTCCAACCTACTACTACTTATACCGTGTCGGTGGGATCAGCCTGAAAGATGAAAAAGAGCGCAAATGCCCGCAATGTGGTGGTGAATGGCTGCTAGATGCGCCTATCCACGATATTTTCTATTTCAAGTGTGATGACTGCCGATTGGTGTCAAACATCTCTTGGGATCACCTGAAGTAATCGACTTTGTTTCGCTTAAATCTGAGATGCTTTACTTTCTAGCAAATCTTTATCATTAAAAAAGGGGCTGACGTTATGTCAGCCCCTTCGGGTATCTATACAGTGCTGTCGTTTAGTTGATTACCAACCTTTAACGACGCCACCTTGGAAGATGTCAGAAGCTGCGTTGTACACTTCTTCAGTTTGGTAAGCTTTAACGAAGTTTTGTACGTTTTCAGCGTTTAGGTTGTCTTCACGAGAAACGATTAGGTTTACGTAAGGAGAATCTTTGTCTTCAACGAATACGCCATCTTTTTGTGGAGTCAGGTTGATAGAGCTCGCGTAAGTTGTGTTGATGATAGATAGAGCAACATCATCAAGAGAACGTGGCAGTTGAGCTGCGTCTAGTTCAACAATCGTTAGGTTCTTAGGGTTACCCACGATGTCGCGAACTGTAGCTAGAAGACCTGCGCCTTCACGAAGTTCAAGAAGACCTTGTTGCTCAAGAAGAAGTAGAGAGCGACCTAGGTTTGTAGGGTCGTTTGGTACAGCAATACGAGCACCGTCTTGGATTTCGTCTACCGATTTCACTTCTTTAGAGTAACCCGCAATTGGGTAAACAAACGTGTTACCAGCGATAGTTAGCTTGTAGCCACGGTCAGCCACTTGCTGATCTAGGTACGGTGCGTGTTGGAATGCGTTGATGTCGATAGAACCATCATCTAGAGCTGCGTTTGGTGTTACGTAATCCGTGAAAGTAACCAGTTCAACGTCTAGGCCGTATTTCTCTTTCGCTACTTTAGCTGCCACTTCAGCAACTTGCGCTTCTGCACCTGCCATTACGCCAACTTTTACTTTAGAAGTATCCACTTCTTTATCGCCACAACCTGCTAGAACTAGCGCTGAAGCTGCTGCTGCGATAGTTAGTAAACCTTTAAGGTTAAATTTCATAATAATCTCCTTTTAATAAATCTATTTAATTAGGTTCAGACGACTCTACTCTTTATGTGTGAGTCTTTATCTGTGGTCAACACGGCGAACTAATGAATCACCGATTGATTGAATAATTTGTACCAGCACAATCAACATCACTACTGTCACAGCCATGATGGTCACATCGTAGCGGTGGAATCCGTAACGAATCGCGACATCACCTAGGCCACCTCCGCCTACAGTACCGGCCATTGCTGAGTAGCTCACCAGAGTCACTAGCGTAATCGTTACTGAGTTGATGATAGTCGGTAGTGCTTCTGGAAGCAGAACCTTATTGATGATTTGTGTTGGTGTTGCGCCCATTGATTGGGCCGCTTCCACTAGACCTGTTGGTACTTCAAGTAGTGCACTTTCGATAAGTCGAGCCACGAATGGGATAGCGCCAATCGTCAGTGGAACAATCGCTGCTGTTGTACCGATGAAGGTACCAATCAGCATCTTAGTCAGTGGAATAATCGCAACCATCAAAACTAAGAAAGGTACTGAACGACCCACGTTCACAATCGCACCTAGAATCTTGTTTACTTTGGTGTTCTCTAACAGGCCACCTTTTTTAGTCGTATGCAGAATCACGCCTAGTGGAATACCGACCGCGAAGCCAACAATGCCTGCAACAGCAACCATGTAAAGCGTTTCGCCTGTTGCGCCTAATAGAAGGTTACCGTTAAGGCTGATCCAGTCAGCAATCTCGTTGAAACTAAAGGACATAACCAAGCACCTCTACTTTTACATTGTTGTCGCGTAGGAATTGGATAGCAGCATTATCATCTGCTTCATTACCGAACAGTTCAGCGACCATCATGCCGAACTTCACGCCACCGGCGTAATCAAGGTCAGAACTTAAGATGCTGACATCGATATTGAATTTACGTGCGATTTGCGTCATTAGCGGAGCATCAACCGTTGCACCAGTAAACTCAAGACGCACCAGCGGGTAGCTGCTGTTTACGCGAGTCTCTTGCAAACGTGCTTGGTAATCTTCAGGGATCGTCAGATCCAACGTTGAGCGAATAAACTGATGCGCTAGCTCTGTCTTCGGATGAGCAAAGATGTCACCGACTGTACCTTTCTCTACCAATTCACCGCCGCCAATGATCGCAACCTCGTGACAAATGCTTTTAACCACATCCATCTCGTGTGTAATAAGCAGGATAGTGATGTTCAGCTTGCGGTTGATTTCACGCAGCAGCTCAAGGATAGATTGAGTTGTTGCTGGATCCAATGCGCTGGTGGCTTCATCACATAGCAGTACTTTCGGGTCAGAGGCCAGTGCGCGAGCAATCGCCACACGCTGCTTTTGACCACCACTTAGGTTTGCCGGGTAGGTGTCACGCTTATCAGCAAGGCCAACCAGTTCAAGTAACTCGCTGACTTTCGCTTCAATAATCGCTTTATCTTTACCAGCAAGTTCTAGAGGCAGTGCTACATTGTTAAATACAGTACGAGAAGACAGCAGGTTGAAGTGCTGGAATATCATGCCGATGTTACGGCGCGCTTCGCTAAGTTCTGATTTGCTGAGTTTTGTTAGGTCGATACCATCAACAATCACTTCACCCGAAGTCGGGGCTTCCAACATATTTACACAGCGGATTAGGGTACTTTTGCCTGCACCTGAAGAGCCGATGACTCCAAAGATTTGACCTTGAGGAATGTGGAGGTTGATATCAATTAAGGCATTGATTTCTTTAGTGCCTTGATAAAAAACCTTATTGACTTGATTCACTTTAATCATAGAGAAACCCGTGCAGGTAGAACAGAATAATATGTCGATAGCTCGCTCGATTTACAGACGATGCTATGGTGTTCTATGATCTAAGTCAATAGATATTTTTACGTCTAGACGGCTAAACGTCGATTGTATGGCTAAGCTAGAAACAAATCGTTAACGAACGCAAAACTAAATAGATAGTGATGAAGCAAATAAAGCGTGTAATAATTAATGATTAATAGAGAGTTGATAGAGAACAAAATTTTGTCTAAACCTGCTGTTTTTTTAGATCGTGATGGAGTGATTAACGTTGATCACGGCTACGTACATGATGAGCATGACTTTGAATACATCGATGGTGTGTTTGAAGCGGCGAAAGCGTTTAAAGATATGGGTTATTTATTGGTGCTAGTGACCAACCAATCTGGTATTGCTCGCGGCATGTTTAGTGAAGACCGTTTTCTTTCTTTAACGCAGTGGATGGATTGGAACTTTGTTGATAATGGTGTCGAGCTCGATGGCATTTATTACTGTCCTCACCACGCTGAGCACGGTATTGGTGACTACAAGCAAGATTGTGAATGTCGTAAGCCAAAGCCAGGCATGTTCATTTCTGCTCGTGACTTTCTGAAGATTGATATGGCTAACTCGGTCATGATCGGCGATAAAGCGGAAGACATGATGGCTGCAGAAGCAGCAGGTGTTGGTACTAAAGTCTTGGTAAGAACGGGTAAACCCATCACTGAAAAAGGTGAAGCGTTGGCTAGCGTGGTACTTGATAGCATTAAAGACGTACCCGCTTTCTTAAAAGGCTAAACGTTTTATTTATCACTAAGGTATGGACCTATCATTAGGCACTTACATTAGGTTTGTTCGAACCTGTGAATAGGCTAAGTGTCGTTGACTATATAAAGATGAGGAACGAAGTATGAAAGCTATGTTGGTAGTATCTCTATGTACAGTAGCATTGGTTGGGTGCTCTAAATCAGCAGCCCCTGAGACTGATAGCGCAACATCGAATGATCAATTCGCGACTTATCAATGTGAGTCTGACGTCTCGTTTGATGTGTCTTACCTTGATAATGAAAAAGCGGTACTACGCTTGCCTGATAATGAATACCGCCTGACTCAAGTTCCAGCGGGCTCAGGAACCAAATACATCTTAGATGATGGCACTTCAGAGATGATTAACAGCATCACTTTGCGCACGAAAGGTGACAATGCGCGTCTAGAACTTGGTCGCGTAGTCTATCGAAATTGCCAAAAGTAAGTCATAGTAAGAACTGCTAGTATTTACAAACAGTTAAGTGAGGGAATCTACCCTCACTTTTTCTTCTCTTCCCTTTAACGTTAGACTTTTTATGAGCAAAAAATTCACTATTCTTGATATTGCAAAGCTGTCCGGTGTTGGTAAGTCAACCGTATCACGCGTTCTGACCAATGATCCAAAAGTGAAACCTGAAACCCGTGAAAGGGTGGAAAGAGTAATTCAAGAATCTGGGTACACGCCTTCAAAATCTGCGCAATCGATGCGCGGTGGCAGCCAAAAAGTCATCGGCGTGATTATCTCTCGTTTGGACTCTCCCTCTGAAAACAAAGCCGTTAGCACGATGCTGGCCGAGTTGTATCGAGCGGATTACGATGTCGTGATCATGGAAAGCCAACTTGATAGAGATAAAGCCAATGAGCACCTGCAAGTTCTAAAGCGTCGTAACGTTGATGGCATTATTGTATTTGGTTTTACTGACTGCGATATTCCGGCAATCGAAGCTTGGGAACACAAAGCGGTGGTGATTGCTCTGGATACCGAGAACGTGACGTCGATTAACTATGATAACCAACAGGTGATCAATAGTGCGTTGGTGCATTTATCGGATCAAGGGATCTCTGACGTTGGCTTTATCGGGGTTGATCCTAGTGATAAATCAACCGGTGAACTGCGTCTTAAGGCTTATCTCGATTGGTGTGAAAACACAGGTTCAGTGGCAAACTATCGTACTGGTCAACTTCATCACGAAAGTGCTTATCAGCTGGTGGATGAGGTGTTAACTCCCGCGACTCAAGCGATCGTTTGTGCCAGTGATACGCTGGCTCTTGGTGTAATCAAGCGTCTGCAAGAACTACAACGTGAAGATGTGGTCGTCACCGGCGTTGGTGGCAATGATCTTCTCTCTTTCTTATTCCCACGAGTATTTAGCATTGATCCTGGTTACCAATCTGCAGGTAAGCTGGCTGCTAATCTATTGATCTCTCAGCTTTTAGGCAATTCAGAGATCTCTCATCACACTCAATCTCCGATTCTATAATCCACTCAATTAAGCGAAATTGAACCGCTTAGATTAAAATTAGAGTGTGATCTCTTTCAATTAATGGGACTGTTCCCATTTTAATTTATCATTCATGTGGGCATTATAATAACCGTGATTGGGAATGTTCCCATCAATCTAAATCGAAGTGGTTATAGCTGCATGGTTTAGAAGAGTAATTGAATGAAACCAGGGTGGGGTAGTATGAGTAAGATAGCGAAGCAAGACGTTGCGCGTCTTATCGAGTTAGTCGGTGGCAAAGAGAATATTGCGAGTGTCAGCCATTGTCTAACTCGACTGCGTTTTGTATTGAACGATACGGAACAAGCGAACAAAGCAGAATTAGAGAAGCTTAAACTGGTAAAAGGCTGCTTTACTAACGCAGGTCAATTCCAAGTCGTGATTGGCACCGAGGTTGATGAGGTGTACGCACTTTTGATTGAGCAAACTGGTAAAGATGCATCATCAAAAGATGAGGCGAAGTTGGCTGCTCGTCAAAATATGAACTTCCTTGAGCGTGGTATATCCCATTTAGCCGAAATTTTTGTACCACTGCTGCCTGCCATCATTACTGGCGGTTTGATTCTTGGTTTCCGTAATGTGATTGGCGACATTCGCATGTTCGACGGCAAAACCCTAGTTGAAATCAGTCAATTCTGGGCAACGGTTCACTCTTTCTTATGGTTGATCGGCGAAGCTATTTTCTTCTTCCTTCCGGTTGGTGTGTGTTGGGCAACGGTTAAGAAGCTCGGCGGAACCCCTATTTTAGGCATCACGCTCGGTGTGACCTTGGTTTCCCCGCAATTGATGAACGCTTACATGATAGGTAAATCGGTACCTGAAGTGTGGGACTTTGGCTTGTTCGTGATAGAGAAAGTTGGTTATCAGGCTCAGGTGATCCCTGCGATGTTAGCGGGTGTGGCTCTGGCCTTCATCGAGACCAACCTTAAGCGTATTGTTCCTTCTTACCTGTACCTTGTTGTCGTGCCGTTCGTATCGATTATTTTGTCTGTGATTCTAGCGCACGCTTTCATTGGCCCATTTGGCCGTATGTTAGGCGATGGCGTGGCATTCGCGGCTAAAGCGGCAATGACGGGTGACTTTGCGATTCTTGGTTCAGTAGTCTTTGGCTTCCTATACGCACCTTTGGTTATTACAGGTATTCACCACACAACCAATGCCGTCGACCTACAACTGATGCAAGACTTAGGCGGCACACCAATCTGGCCTTTGATTGCGCTATCAAATATTGCACAAGCTTCAGCGGTTGTTGGCATCATCATCTTAAGCAAACGCGAAGGCGAACGAGATATCTCGGTTCCTGCGGCAATCTCAGCCTACTTAGGTGTAACAGAGCCTGCGATGTACGGTATTAACCTTAAATACAAATTCCCAATGCTGAGCGCAATGATTGGTAGTGCTGTTGCAGCCGCAATCTGTGGTAGCGCGGGTGTGATGGCGAATGGTATCGGTGTCGGCGGCTTGCCGGGCATCCTATCGATTCAACCTCAATATTGGTCGATTTACCTAGTCGCGATGCTGGTGGCGATAGTACTGCCTATCACGCTAACCCTGTTTTTCTACAAGCGAGCCCAATCCAAGGGTGAGTTAGAAACCGCGAACGCGTAATGCATTGAATAAGCGATGACTCCAAAATGAGTTATCGCTTTTTCTCTTAGTTATAGCTTTTTCTTTTAGTTATAACGGCTATTCGACCATGATTCACATGGTGATTTTTATTTTATATTTTCTGGTAAGTGAGTGTTAGAGATGGCGATGACTGAACATGATGAAAGCTGGTGGAAAACCGCAACCATCTATCAAATCTACCCAAAGAGCTTCTGCGACAGTGGCAGTAAAGGTACTGGCGACATCAAAGGGATCATTTCGAAACTGGATTACCTCAAACATTTGAGTGTCGATGCGATTTGGCTAACCCCGGTTTACGCATCTCCTATGATCGATAATGGTTACGATATCTCAGACTACTACGCGATTAATCCTCAATTCGGCACCATGGAAGACTTCGACTTATTGCTGTCTGAAGCGCACCAACGTGGTATCCGTATCGTGATGGATATCGTGGTAAACCACACCTCGACAGAGCATGCATGGTTTCAATCTGCTTTGGGCGACAAAAACAGCTCTTACCGCGATTACTATATTTGGAAAGATCCCGTAGATGGTCAAGCACCAACTAACTGGCAGTCTAAGTTCGGTGGTAATGCGTGGGAACTAGATGAGGCGACTGGGCAATACTTCCTACACTTATTCGCCAAAGAACAGGCTGACCTCAACTGGGAGAACCCGGTTGTACGTGAAGAAGTGAAAGACGTTATCAGCTTTTGGGCAGAAAAGGGCGTTGATGGTTTCCGCTTGGATGTGATCAACCTGATTTCGAAGCAGCAAGACTTTCCTAATGATGATATCGGTGATGGCCGTCGTTTCTATACCGATGGTCCACGTGTACACGAATACCTGAAAGAGATCAGCGAAGCCGTATTTCAGAAGTACGGCAGCGTGACCGTAGGCGAGATGTCTTCAACCACGTTGGAACACTGCCAGCAATACTCAAACGTTGATAACAGTGAGCTATCGATGGTGTTTAACTTCCACCACCTTAAGGTCGATTACACCAATGGTGAGAAGTGGACCAATGCGCCGTTTGATTTCTTACAGCTCAAATCGATCTTTAATCACTGGCAAACGGGATTGAATGGCAAAGGGTGGGGCGCACTATTCTGGTGTAACCACGACCAACCAAGAGTGGTGAGCCGCTTAGGTGATGATCAGCAATATCGTGTTGAGTCGGCCAAGATGTTGGCTGCTTCTGTGCACATGATGCAAGGCACGCCTTATATCTATCAAGGTGAAGAGATTGGTATGACCAACCCTGGCTATACTGACATCAGCCAGTATCGTGATGTTGAGAGTACCAATATGTACGACATCATGGTTAACCGTGATGGTGTGGCTCATCAAGATATGATGGCGATTCTAGCGCAGAAATCTCGTGATAACTCTCGTACACCAATGCAATGGAATAGTGAGCCTTACGCCGGATTCTCACAAGCTCAGCCATGGCTTGATGTAGCGAATAATTACTCTGAGATTAACGCTGAGCAAGCACTGGAAGACAAAGACTCTGTTTTTTATTTCTATAAGAGCTTGATTGAGTTACGCAAACAAGTACCAGTGATTACGGATGGCAGCTATCAAGATCTATTGCCTGATCACTCATCCATTTTTGCATATGCACGTGAGAACGAAGGGCAAACCTTGCTGTGTATTAACAACTATTATGGTGAAGAGGCGGAGTGCGTTTTACCGGAACGTTTTGATATGACTAAGGCGAAGAGTCTGTTGTCTAACTATCAACAAGCGAACACTTCAGTTGCATTACATCATCAAGTCTTACGTCCTTACGAGACTCGTATTCTCTTGATTGAAGGTTAACCTTGTTTCATTTTAAGAAGCTTGATTCTTATTCCCCTTAAAGGATTGGGCTTCTACAAAGGCTTTGGAGTGCTCCCCAAAGCCTTTTTTGTTTTAGTGATGGCTGGAATATCGTGCCTCGAGTCTACTTGCGAGAAGTTTGAGCATCGAGTGCCAGCAACGACAGAGCAGGTAATGAACTCTAAGACGCGTAATTCACCGAGTAGCGAGTTGGTTTGTGGTTCATTGCCAATACGATGTTCAATACTGCGGTGCCTAATACAGAAACGGCAATCACCCAAGGTGACACGAAGAAGAACGATGCAAACAGAATACATGCATCAATACCCATTTGTGTTTTACCTACCGAGATACCGTAGCGGTCTTGGATAAACAAGCACAGTACGTTGAAGCCACCCAGACTTGAGCGGTGACGGAATAGGATTAGCATACCTAAGCCCATTAATAAGCCGCCGGCAACAGCACAATAGATCTCGTTATGAACTTCTAGCGAGATAACTAAGTATAAATGATCGGCAAACACAGATACTAAAGCACCAGAAATCGCACTGCTAATAGCAAAGCTACGGCCGAATCGTTTCCATGCTAATAAATAGAATGGACAATTGGCAACAAAGTACAAAATACCAAAGGTTACAGGCAAGAATTGACTCAAAAGCAGAGCCAAGCCAGTAGTGCCCCCGGTAAGCAGGTTCGCTGACTGTAAAAAGAAGACGCCTAACGCCACTAAAAACGTGCCAGTGAGAATCGCTACCCAATCTTCTTTACGTGAGTGTTTTTCCATCGTTTTTATAATTACCTAACCAATAAAGGCGTGCATAGTAGAGAAAAACCTTAGCTTTCGGTAGCTTGAGGGGCAAAATTAAGGTAAACCTATGTAATCTGCGTTTTACAGGGTGTAAAGCGTAAAATTGACAGTAAGCGCCATCTTTGGTTGGATAAGCCAAATAACCATGATGAATCTTATTTGTGATTATGAAAAAACTGCATGATAAAATTGCAATTAGCTCTTTATGACCTAGATCAAATTATGTAGAATGCGTCACATCAAAACGGTGACGGAAACGTTTGCTTTCGGTCGTTGTGTGGTTTTTTTGAAACTTTCAGTACAATCTGAGTCAGGAGATACAGATGCTTAAGCGTGACATGAACATTGCTGATTACGATGCGGATCTATTCGCAGCTATCCAAGAAGAAACTCTTCGTCAGGAAGAGCATATCGAACTTATCGCTTCAGAAAACTACACAAGCCCACGTGTAATGGAAGCTCAAGGTTCTCAGCTAACAAACAAATACGCTGAAGGCTACCCAGGCAAGCGTTACTACGGTGGTTGTGAGTACGTAGACAAAGTTGAAACTCTAGCAATTGAACGTGCATGTGAACTATTTGGTGCAGAGTACGCAAACGTACAGCCTCACTCAGGTTCTCAAGCAAATAACGCTGTATACATGGCACTACTAAATGCAGGCGATACGGTTCTAGGTATGAGCCTAGCACACGGTGGTCACCTAACTCACGGTTCTCCAGTAAACTTCTCTGGTAAGCTTTACAACATCATCCCTTACGGTATCGATGAAGCGGGTCAAATCGATTACGAAGAGATGGAAAAGCTGGCTATCGAGAACAAGCCTAAGATGATCATCGGTGGTTTCTCTGCTTACTCTCAAATCTGTGATTGGAAGCGCATGCGTGAAATCGCTGACAAAGTAGGTGCTTACCTGTTCGTAGATATGGCTCACGTAGCAGGTCTAATCGCTGCAGGCGTTTACCCGAACCCAGTGCCACACGCTCACGTAGTAACTACAACGACGCACAAAACGCTTGCGGGTCCTCGTGGTGGTCTAATCCTTTCTAACGAAGGCGAAGATCTTTACAAGAAGCTGAACTCAGCAGTATTCCCAGGCGGCCAAGGTGGTCCTCTAATGCACGTTATCGCTGGTAAAGCAGTAGCGTTCAAAGAAGCTCTAGAGCCAGAGTTCAAAGAATACCAAGCACGCGTTGTTGCTAACGCAAAAGCAATGGTTGCTGAATTCCTAGCTCGTGGTTACAACATCGTTTCAGGTTCTACAGAGAACCACCTGTTCCTAGTTGACCTAATCAACAAAGACATCACAGGTAAAGAAGCAGATGCAGCACTAGGTGCAGCAAACATCACTGTAAACAAGAACTCAGTACCAAACGACCCACGTAGCCCATTCGTTACTTCAGGTATCCGTATCGGTTCTCCTTCTATCACTCGTCGCGGTTTCTCAGAAGCAGACGCGAAAGAGCTAGCAGGTTGGATCTGTGACATCCTAGATAACATGGGTGATGAGTCTGTTATCGAAGCGACTAAAGCAAAAGTACTAGAGATCTGTAAGCGTCTACCTGTTTACGCTTAATTTTTCTGGCTCAAATAGCTTAATTTCTGTGTCAAAGGTGCTCATTTACATTCGTAAACTCCGCGCCTTTTCCTTGAACTAAAGCTATTTGATTGAAAAATACGATTTGAAAGGCTCCTGTTGGGTAATGCCGATCAGTTAAA
>NZ_JBFRSD010000003.1:0-114912 GCF_041473395.1 Vibrio sp. 10N.222.55.C6 | reverse complement strand
GCTAGATGCTAGATGCTAGAAAATAATAAGCCGCTGGGGTTCAATCCAGCGGCTTTTTTGTATGTTCTGGGAATCATTATTGCCCCATTACCAGTCAGAGTTAACAGAATGTTAACATGTATTTGCCCTACTAAAAGTAATCCCTTGTCTGTTGGATATTTGCAAGGCAAACTGCTGGGCAAAAGTTCGAAAACACTCTGAATGTCTAAAAATCGCCATATTTTTCGAAACTAGGGATTTTATATCATTGGCTTTTCGGTTTCGGTTTCGGTGGCTGAAAGTTTGGGATAATTTGAAAACCATTTGGACATAGCTATGCCTGTACTCTTACCAGAGTACTAGCGGCAGAAGTTTCATAATTTCTGTTGCGCTGCGCTTACAAACCGATAAGAACATAAATCGATATCTACTTAGCCATCTTTACATACCTTTACATCACATGACGTTATCTTACTTACATTAGTATATTCTTAAGTAGTGAAACAAAGAGAAGGAAAACGTCATGAAAATCAAAAGCACGATAATCGCGTTACTCGGTATCGTTATTGCCTTCGGAGCAATGGCTGGTGGAATGAATAAAGGCATGAATAACAATATGTCACGCCCAGTATTTTCACAGTTTGATCTCGATGGTGATGGCAAGATAACCGAAGCCGAGTTCAATCAAGCACGCTCAGAACGTATTGCCCAGCGAGCAGAAGAGGGACGTACGTTGAAAAATATCAATCAAAGCCACAGTTTTGCTTCGTTAGATAGCAACGCGGATCGCGCTATCTCTCAACAAGAGTTTAATGCTCATCAAGGCATGGTGAACCCCAAAAATACCATGGGCAAAGGCAAAAACAATCAGTAGCTCAATTCAATCAGGCCTCCATTTGTGAGGCCTGACTTATTTTGAGATCAAGGAAGCAAATCCGCTTATGTTGGTGTGCTACCTTTTGCTTAAGGAAAAGCTAATATATAGTAAGGGAATCGCTATGACTAGGTATAGCTGGTTACAAAGGGCTCTGTTTGTTCCTCCTGTTTTGTTGGGCATCGCGTTATTGGTGATCGCACCAGGGATGAAGGCTGAACCGCCTAATGCGAGTAATACGGCTGCTAAAAAGGTGGTTCGGGTGTTGAAAGTCGAGCCGCGAAATATCCAACCTTCTGCCATCGGATATGGACATACCGAGTCTGTTCAAGACTGGCAGGCACAGTCTGAACTTGACGGCGCGGTTGTGTGGGTTTCTGAGCAATACAAAACGGGCGCTATTATCCGCAAAGACAGCGAACTCCTTAGAATTGACCCCACCGCTTATCAACTTACTATTGCCCGTTTGCAAGCTGAGCTTGAAGTGCTAATGCTAACGAATCAGACCATTATCGATTCGCTCAAGATTGCAGAGAAAGAGTTTGAGGTACAACAGTCAGAATATGCCCGCTCAATCAAATTGAGTGAAACCGGGCATATCTCCAAAACAGAGAAAGACCGCGCGACCAAAGACTTGCTCAGCAGCCAGCAACAGCTCCAGACACAGAAAAACCAACTGGCAATTAATCAAGCGCAGCAAAAGGTTTTGCAAACGGAACTAGCACTTGCAAACCGAGATCTCGAACAAACCGTAATTAAAGCCCCATTTGATATTCGCATTGTCGAAACCTTGGTTGGACTCGCCGAGTATGTCAACAAGGGGGAATTGCTGCTCAAAGCGGATGACATCGATGCCGTTGAGGTTCGCGCGCAGTTTCCGCTTGGTAAAATGCGTCCGCTAAGAAATTCCAATCGCTTTGACTCGCTTGACGAAGATGTTCATAGCAACTTGAGCGCGACAGTCGAGCTCCAAGCAGGCGATAAAGTAATTACTTGGCCTGCCGAGATCAGCCGCTCCGGCGGTGAAATCGATGCTCAGACTCAAAGCCAAAGCCTGGTTGCACAAGTAAATCAGCCCTATCAGCAAGCCATTCCCGGGGAGAAGCCACCACTTATTCGTGGGACTTTCGTTAAAGTCACGATTAAAGCACCAATGATGGAGCAACAAGTCTTGCTACCGATAAACGCCATCCATGATGGTAAAGTTTACACTGTCTCTGAAGGTAAACTGAAAAGCAAACCTGTCAGGATAGATTTCGTCCAAGGGCAGGTTGCGGTGATCAAATCTGGCGTGGAATTCGGTGATGTGGTTGTGCTAAGTAAACTTTCACCCGCCGTTGAGGGGATGGCTTTACAACCGCAACCGGATGAGAAAATCGGCCTTTGGTTGGATACGCAGAGCGGATTTAAAGCCCTAAACGCGATTCAGAAAGAGGGCAAATTATGATCGCTTTTTTTGCTCGGCACACCACTGGCGCCAATGTCCTGATGATGGCGGTACTGCTGTTAGGGGCTTTTGCCTTGCCCAAACTGCAGAAAGACACTTTTCCGTTGACGCCGACCAAAAATATTGAGGTTCGGATCGTTTATCCGGGCGCGTCACCTTTTGAGATGATGGAAGAAGTGTGTTACCCGTTGGAAGATTCTCTCGATAAGCTGAGTGGAATTAAAGAGTTAAGCTGTGATGCCCGAGAGAGTTTGGTCATCGCCAATGTGGAAATCGGCGATGATGAAGACATTGACACTTTAACCAGCGATATTCAACAGCAGGTTAACGCCATCAGTGATTTTCCGGATCGAGTTGAGCAGATCACGGTGTCGAAACTGGACCGAGTGGCAACGATGGCCAGTGTCGCGATTACCGGCAATATGTCAGATAGGGACTTATATCTCTATGCCCAACAAATTAAGCACAAGTTAAAAGAGAGCCCATTGATCGCTCAGGTGACCGTGAGCGGTTTTGCGGATCAAGAAATAGAAATTCGCGTATCGCAGTGGAAGTTGCAGCAGTACGGCCTGAGTGTGTCCGACTTGTCCAATCTAGTACAACAGCAAAGTATCAGCACTCCTGCTGGCGTATTTAGTAATGACTTGGAAGAGATCAGCGTCCGCTTCGACCACTTAGGCAGCAACGTCAGAGACTTCGAAAATATCGTGATTAAATCCAGTGAGACGGGGACTCAGGTTCGCCTCGGTGATGTTGCCGTTATTCAGCAGAAGTTCACTAGCGATGAAAATCAAATCCTGTTCAATGGTCAGCGTGCCGCTTTGCTTCAGGTGTCCAAAACGCAATTTCAAGATACCTTAACGGTCAAAGATGCGATCGTCAGCATCGTTGAAAAAGAACAGGCGAGAGCCCCTGAAGGCGTCGCTTTAACCATCACCCAAGATTCCAGCACCAATATTATTGAGCGTCTGAGAATCCTCACCAGCAATGGCGCACAGGGATTAGCACTGGCATTTTTGATGTTGTGGGCGTTTTTTAATATTCGCTTTAGCTTTTGGGTCACCATGGGGCTGCCGGTTTCATTCCTTGGCGCCATTTTTGCGATACAACTTCTCGGTTATACCCTGAATATGATGACGCTGGTCGGGCTGATTGTCGCGATTGGTCTGCTAATGGACGACTCGTTGATCATTGCAGAAAACATCGCTGCCAAGAGGCAACAAGGGCTACCCGCGTTTGACGCTGCAGTTGAAGGTACCAAACAAGTCTTCCCAGGTGTGATTGCATCGTTTGCTACCACCATCATGGTGATAGGGCCGCTGATGTTTCTCACAGGCAAGATGGGCGAAGTACTACGCTATATTCCCATCGTGTTATTGATTACCTTGCTTGTTAGTCTGATAGAAGCTTTCTTGATCTTGCCGTCTCATTTGGCACATAGCCATACTGAATCTCGCTCTAATCCTATACGGGACAAGTTCATTGCCGGTTTTGAAAACATCAGAGACAGATTCTTTGTGCCAGTGAGTGTCAAGGCGATGAATGCACCTTATCTTTCAGTAGGGATATTGGTGATGGTGGTGATGATTTCAACCGCTTCCATTTCGTCAGGTTGGCTGAAATTCAAAGCCATGCCTGCCTTGGAAAGTGATGTGCTGCAGGCGCGTATCTTGCTCCCTCAAGGCAGTTTACTGAGCCAGACAGAGGCGGTGGTGGAGAAGGTTTCAAACGCGCTTGATGAACTCAACCAAGAATACGCAGAGAAATACCCAAGCTCAAAACCTTTGGTCGCGAGCACCACGATCATGTTCAACTCAAATGCTGATGCTAATGAGTCGGGGCCGCATATGGCAACCGTCAGTGCCGATCTATTGCCAGCGCAATTTAGGCAGCAGAGCATTAAAGATCTGATCCAAGATTGGAAACAAAAAGTAGGCCCTACGGCAGATGTGGTTTCACTCAAGTTTACCGATAAAGAACGGGGCATTGCTGGCAATGGCATTGATATTCGGGTTCAGGGTGAGTCGTTACAAGAGCTCAATCAAGTCAGCCGCTCGCTGGTGAAATGGTTGAAGGGATTTGACGGTGTCTATAACCTCTCCACCGATCTGCGTGAGGGCAGAACCGAATTTCACGTTAACCTTAAAGATGAAGCTGGCGTGATGGGAGTTAATGCTTCCAACATTGCTCAAACGCTGCGCAGCGCGGTAAAAGGCAGTACTGATCTGACGGTTTTCCAACAAGGCGAGCTGGTGGATATTAGTGTGAGACTGGATGAGTTTACGCACCAAGCTAGCCTGTATGAGTTGAATAACTTGATGGTGACGGCAGGCAATGGAACCCTAGTTCCATTATCAAGTGTTGCGACGTTTGACAGAAAACAAGCCTTCTCGCGAATTCACCGCATTAATGGGATGAACACTGTGGTTGTGCAAGGCAATATCGATACGCGGGTTGCCAATGCGCGTGAAATCATGCTGCAGTTCAATAGCGAATTTGTCTCGCAAACTCAACACAAATTCCCAGACATCACCTTCACCTCGCAAGGTCAGGATAAAGAAAGCTCAGATACGGGCTCCTCGCTGGCGACCTTCTTTGCTCTTGGCGTGGTGGGGATTTATCTTATTTTAGTGTTCCTGTTACAAAGCTACACTCAACCGATTGCTGTGCTGCTGGCAATCCCTATGGGCTGGATTGGTGTGGTATGGGGGCACTTGGGCATGGGGTTCGATTTGACTATTCCAAGCTTGGTTGGCTTTGCTACCTTAGCGGGTATCGTCGTTAACGATAACATTCTGTTGGTCAATTTTATTAAGAAGAATATCGCCCAAGGCGAGCGCTTGATAGACGCTTGTCGAGAGGCGGTACGTGACCGATTTAGAGCGATATTTATCACCTCGTTAACCACATTTGCAGGATTGCTTCCACTGTTAACCGAAACCAGTACGCAAGCGCAATTTCTGATCCCGTTAATTGCCAGTATTGCGTTTGGCTTAGTCTCGGCTACGTTACTAGCGTCAATTGTTGTGCCTTGCGTGCTGCTTATTTTGGACGATTTAAAGCTGACCAAATGGGCAGAAGGTGCTCAATCTTCCCTTTGAGGCCCTTGGGAGTGCATGCTGAACCATGTCATTTAGCCCGGCATGAAAATGGTAGTTTGCGTAGAATTTATTTGGCGATTAAACCCTATCACTGACTGCTGTTTTTTTGCGTACAAAAAACAATAGGGTCAGGTCTTGTCTTTTGCTCTTTGGTGGCAGTTTTTCTATCAGGTTTAGTTATTTGTCATACCTGAAGTTATTAGTCATTTGCTAATGTTTGATTTTCCAAAACTCATTTCTGTCCAAAAGTTTGTTATACACACATCCACTATACGGTGATCCCTACACCACACTCACCACCAAAAAAAGCGCAGACCTTTCGATCTGCGCTTGTGGTTATTGTCCCGATAACACTGTTTAAATCGTTTTCAATTAACCCACGTTCTTACGTGCGTTTTGGAACATACGCATCCAAGCGCCATTCTCGCCCCAACCTTCCGGAGACCAAGAGTTTGCAACCGTACGGAATACACGCTCTGGGTGAGGCATCATAATTGTCACGCGGCCGTCAGTCGTTGTTAAACCTGTGATAGCGTTTGGCGAACCATTCGGGTTATTCGGGTATTGCTGCGTTTGGTTACCGTTGTTATCAACGTAACGTAGAGCAACCGTACCTGAGTTTTCAATCGCGTTTAGGTGGTCGTTATCACGTACTTCTACGCGGCCTTCACCGTGAGAAACAGCGATTGGCATACGAGAACCTTCCATGCCGTTGAAGAATACAGAATCTGACTTCTGAACTTCTACTAGGCTGAAACGTGCTTCAAAGCGCTCAGATTCGTTGCGAACGAAACGTGGCCAGTACTCTGCACCAGGGATAAGTTCACGTAGGTTAGACAACATCTGACAACCGTTACACACACCTAGAGAGAAGGTATCTTCACGCTTGAAGAAGTTTTCAAATTGCTCACGAGTAGAGTCATTAAACAAAACCGACTTAGCCCAACCTTCACCAGCGCCTAGTACGTCACCGTAAGAGAAGCCACCACAAGCCACAAGGCCGTTGTACTCTTCTAGAACTGCTTGACCCGTAAGGATGTCGCTCATGTGAATATCAGTTGCTTCGAAGCCTGCACGGTCGAATGCTGCTGCCATTTCAACGTGAGAGTTAACACCCTGCTCACGTAGAATCGCCATCTTAGGCTTAGCGCCAGTGTTGATGAACGGTGCAGCAATGTCTTCGTTTACGTCAAAGCTCAGTTTCACGTTCAGACCTGGGTCCGAGTTGTCTTTCTTCGCTTCGTGTTCTTGGTCAGCACATACTGGGTTATCACGCAGACCTTGCATCTTGTGCGTTGTCTCAGCCCAGATAGTACGTAGTTCAGTACGGTTACGTTCAATCACTACAGACTCGCCAGACTTAATCACTAGTTCATCTGATGCTTCCCCTTCACCAACAACGCTGCCAATCACATGAGAACATGCTTCTAGACCGTTAGCTGCAAGAGTAGAAAGTACTGCGTCTAGGTCGTCGTTACGGACTTGGATTACTGCACCTAGCTCTTCGTTGAACAGTGCTGCTAGCGTGTCTTCACCTAACGCTTCAATGTTTGCATTAACACCACAGTGACCTGCGAATGCCATTTCTGCTAGCGTTACGAATAGACCACCATCGCCTTTATCGTGGTAAGCGACAACTTGGTCGTTCGCTACAAGTGCTTGAACGCCTTCGTAGAAACCTTTTAGTTGCGCTGCGTTGTCTACGTCTGCTGGCTTGTCACCAAGCTGCTTGTAAACCTGTGCAAGTGCTGTTGCACCCATACGGTTTTTGCCGTTACCTAGGTCGATAAGAACTAGGCTTGTATTACCTTTGTCAGTGCGAAGCTGAGGAGTAATCGTCTTACGAACATCTTCAACACGTGCAAACGCAGTGATAACAAGAGATAGCGGAGACGTTACTTCTTTCTGCTCGCCATTCTCTTCCCACTTAGTCTTCATCGACATTGAGTCTTTACCCACTGGGATAGTTAGACCCAGAGCTGGACATAGTTCTTCACCAACCGCTTTAACCGCTTCGTAAAGACCTGCATCTTCACCTGGGTGACCTGCTGGAGACATCCAGTTAGCCGACAGTTTAATGTGTTTGATATCGCCGATGTTGGTCGCTGCGATGTTAGTAATTGCTTCACCAACCGCTAGACGAGCCGATGCGCCGAAGTCTAGAAGTGCCACTGGCGTACGCTCACCAAGAGACATAGCCTCACCGTGGTAAGAGTCGTAGCTTGCCGCTGTTACTGCGCAGTTAGCAACAGGAACCTGCCATGGACCAACCATTTGGTCACGAGCTACAAGGCCTGTTACCGAGCGGTCACCGATGGTGATAAGGAATGTTTTCTCAGCGACTGTTGGCAAGCGAAGAACACGGTCAACCGCTTCGTTCATCTCGATGCCAGAACGGTCAATCGCAGGGTTGTTAGCTTTTAGCGTTTTCGCGTCACGGTGCATCTTAGGTGTTTTACCTAATAGGATGTCCATTGGCATGTCGATTGGCGTGTTGTCGAAGTGTGAATCTTCTAATTTCAGATCACGTTCTTCAGTTGCTTTACCAACCACTGCGTACGGTGCACGTTCACGCTTACAAATCGCGTCGAACGTTGCCATGTCTTTATCAGCAACCGCCATTACATAACGCTCTTGAGATTCGTTACACCAGATCTCAAGTGGGCTCATGCCCGGCTCATCGTTTGGCACGTCACGTAGATTAAAGATACCGCCACGCTCGCCATCGTCGACTAGCTCAGGAAGAGCATTCGAGATACCGCCCGCGCCCACATCGTGGATAAATGCGATTGGGTTCGCATCACCAAGCTGCCAACAACGGTCGATAACTTCCTGACAACGACGCTCCATCTCTGGGTTTTCACGTTGTACAGAAGCGAAATCAAGATCTTCAGAAGAAGAACCAGAATCCATTGAAGATGCCGCACCGCCGCCAAGGCCGATGTTCATCGCAGGACCACCTAGAACGATTAGGCTTGCACCTACCGGGATCTCTTTCTTCTGAACGTGCTCATCACGGATGTTGCCAAGACCACCAGCTAGCATGATTGGTTTGTGGTAACCACGCACTTCTTCACCTGCGTGAGAGTTTACTTTCTCTTCGTAAGTACGGAAGTAGCCAAGTAGGTTTGGACGACCAAATTCGTTGTTGAATGCCGCGCCACCAAGAGGACCTTCAAGCATGATATCCAGAGCAGTAACGATACGGCCTGGCTTACCAAAGTCAGTTTCCCAAGGTTGAACGAAGTTCGGGATCTTAAGGTTAGATACAGAGAAAGCAACAAGACCCGCTTTTGGCTTACCACCAATACCGGTTGCGCCTTCATCACGGATTTCACCGCCTGAACCTGTCGATGCGCCTGGCCACGGTGAGATTGCCGTTGGGTGGTTGTGCGTTTCAACTTTCATCAAGATGTGTGTTTTTTCTTGGTGGTAGCTGTACTGGCGAGTTTCTGGATCTGGGAAGAAACGACCAACTTCAGAACCTGTCATTACCGCTGCGTTATCTTTATAAGCAGACAGAACATGTTCTGGTGTCGTTTCAAAGGTGTTCTTAATCATCTTGAACAATGATTTTTCTTGCTTAACGCCATCGATAGTCCAATCAGCGTTAAAGATCTTATGACGACAGTGCTCTGAGTTCGCTTGTGCAAACATCATTAGCTCGATGTCCGTCGGGTTACGACCTAGCTTCTCAGTGAAGCTTTCAAGAAGGTAATCAATCTCATCTTCTGCAAGTGCAAGACCTAGGGTAACGTTTGCTTTTTCAAGCGCTTTACGTCCACCAGTTAGTAGGTCAACTTCCGCATAAGGAGCAGGCTCAGCAACGGTAAATAGTGCCGCCGCTGATTCGAAGTCAGTGAAAACCACTTCCATCATACGGTCGTGCAGGATTGCTTTCAGCTCAACAAGTTGAAGTTCAGAAAGTTCAGCAGAGGTTTCAATGTAGAAAGCAGTACCGCGCTCTAGACGTGACACTTTAGCCAGTCCGCAGTTGTGTGCGATATCTGTTGATTTTGAAGACCAAGGCGAGATAGTGCCTGGGCGTGGCGTTGCAAGCAGCAGTAAACCTTCAGGTTCATGCTCTTCAATCGTTGGACCGTAAGTCAGTAGCTTTTCTAGCTTCTCAACTTCAGACTCATCTAGGTCTGCCGTTAGATCAGCAAAGTGGGCAAACTCAGCGTAAATACCTGTTACAGGTAAGCTTAATTCACGACAAAGCTCTAAAAGCTTGTTAACACGAAACTCAGATAGAGCTGGGGAGCCACGCAAAATTCTCATGTGCTTACGTCTCTTATGCAGTTGATTAAGGTAGTATTGGAATAAATTCAGTGGGTTAAAGGAAAAACCTAACTGTTTTCTTCGAAGCTATTCCCGAAGGTTTAAAAACCTATGCCGATCCCACCTCTTCAATGCGAGCGCATTATAAAGCATTTCTTTTTGTGACGTAACACCAAAAGCAACCGTTTGCGTGATTTTTTTTATCTTTCTGCGTAAATGGTACTTTTGCTGCATTTATCACCACTTTTACAACTGTTTAATTAAACCTGCTTTGCCAGCCTTGCGGGGTTTGGTATAAAGGAGCTTCCACTTTTCGAGATTTCATTTTGATGCCTAAATTTACGCTCATCTTTTCGTCTAAGTTCCTTCTGCTCGCCATCGCCCTATTTGGGTTGGCTGGATGCCAGATTGAATCTGAACCTAAAAGTGTCCTTGAGCAGATACGAGATCGTGGCGTTCTTCGTGTCGGCACCCTAAATAACCAACTCTCTTATTACATCGGTCCTGATGGTCCTGCTGGCTTGGATTACGAATTAGCTCGTGAATTTGCGCAGGAGCTTGGTGTAAAGCTTGAGGTTAAACCCGCTTACCGTTTGTCTGGCTTGTTCCCTGCACTGCAGAAAGGCGAAATCGATCTTATCGCGACCGGCTTAACGCAAAACAACAAACTGACACGAGCTTATCGCGCCGCACCTGCTTATTACTACGTAAGCCAACAGGTCGTATACAAAAAAGGCCAGTGGCGACCGAGAAACCTTGAACAACTGATCAATTTCGAGAATGAGCGTCAGGTTGACTTTGTTAAAGCACAAACTGAATCAGAAGAGGCGGCGTCTACTGACACATTAACGCCATCTTTGGTTGTGGTGAAAGACTCACACTTTGAACCAACACTCAAACTGCTGCAGAAAACGCACGATGACTTCATCTATGACGCGGTTGGCAATGCAGACATCAATGACCTGCTAAAAGAAGTATCAACAGGCGAACGTTTATTCACAGTGGCCGACTCTATCGAGCTATCACTGGCGCAACGTTTGTACCCAGATGTTGCCTTGGCATTTGAGCTGACAGAAGACCAACCTATCTCTTGGTACCTAAATAGATCGGAAGATGAAAGCCTGTATGCTTTGCTGATTGAGTTCTTCGGTAACCTAAAACAGTCTGGTGAACTGGCTTCACTAGAAGAGAAATACATCGGCCACATCGGCACTTTTGACTACGTTGATACTCGTGCCTTTATCCGCGCACTGGACAGCAAGTTGCCAAAATGGTCGCCGCTATTTCAAAGGTACTCTCAAGAATTTGATTGGCGCTTGATTGCCGCTTTGGCCTACCAAGAATCACACTGGAACCCTGTTGCGCGCTCACCAACGGGTGTTCGTGGCATGATGATGTTGACACTGCCCACCGCGAAGAGTGTTGGGGTAACCAACCGTCTCGACCCGAACCAGTCGGTACAAGGCGGTGTTGAGTACCTGCGTCGTATCGTGAACCGAGTACCAGATTCAATCACTCAACACGAAAAGATCTGGTTTGCACTTGCTTCATACAATGTCGGTTACGGGCACATGATGGACGCGCGTCGCCTCACGAAGGCACAAGGTGGCGATCCCGATGCTTGGGGCGATGTGAAAGACAGACTGCCTCTGTTAAGACAGAAGAAGTACTACAGCCAAACTCGCTACGGCTATGCGCGTGGTGATGAAGCTAGAAATTACGTTGAGAACATTCGCCGTTATTACCAAAGCATCATCGGCCATGTAAATAAGCGTAATAAAGAACAAGAAGAGAGTCTTGAGGGTTTGATTGTCATCCCACCTTTAGAGACTTCTAGTGCTGAATCAAGCATTAGCGCTGCTGAATCGACAGTAAGCAGTTCTGAGCCTTCACAGTAAAACCCAAAAGAGCAATGCCATCTAGCATTGCTCTTTTTTATTGTCTTTTTTCGACTCTTCTTTCGTCACTAAGGGATAAGGGAAGCAGGCAAGAAAATGATGATGAGATCTAGAGTGTCATATTGCAGTAACAATCGAACCTTATAACGGCACACCACAATCAAGATTATGCTCTGTTGCACTGCAATGCTGGCTTTAGACTAGAACTGCTCTTCTATTTAAGCCAAGCGTGCGACAGGCCAAACAAACGAATAACACTATAATTAAATCGTTAGTCCAAACTAAAAAGTCAGACGACAAATAGGAAATCATTGAAATGATGAAGAAACTGAAATCGAAACGCCTTGATAAGACCGTTGCTGCAAACCGTCGTAAGCGTATGCTTTCAAATAATAAGAAGAAGATCATTTGGCGCAATCGCGCTTTCATGCAGATGATTGCTGAGTAAATGTAGTTACTCAGTCAGTTTGCTTGGCACTCTTGCGATAGAGAGTGCCGAAAGTACGCTGCTATTTCTTATTGCCAGCCTTCATCTCTGCTTCTAAACGCTGCTCTTCCAACAGACGTTCTTGCTTTCGCTTCTCTTTTATCTCTTTTCTACGACGCTTGAAAAACGCTTGTAATTGCTCACGGCACTCTTCCTCTAACAAACCATGTTCAACGTCGGCATAGTGGTATGAGGCCTGGCTTTCAAACAAATTCAACACTGTACCTGCAGCGCCTGCTTTTAAGTCTGGAGCACCAAACACAATGCGCTTTACTCGGCTGTGTAGCAAGGCACCTGCGCACATTGGGCAAGGCTCTAGCGTAACGTATAAAGTGGTATCGAGTAGCCGATAGTTTTCTAAGGCTTGACCGGCTTTACGCAAGGTTTCAATTTCTGCGTGTGCCGTAGCATCGTGGCTGCCAATCGAACGGTTCCATCCTTCAGAGATAATCTCCCCATCTTTTACTAATACTGCACCAACAGGAACCTCTCCCTCGCTCTCTGCTTGCGTAGCCACCTCGATGGCGCGTCGCATGAAGATTTCATCTTGAGGGGTAAATTGATGGTCTGACAAAGGGAACTCCAGAAACAAAGGATAAAAACGAAAATAGGTATGCGGTGAAGCATACCTAATCTTAGAGATAATGAACAATAAAGAGGTAATAGACAACAACAGACAATGAACCATTGCCGCTTGCTGGTTGGTCGAACTGTTAGCTATTAGCGTCTTCTATGTGATCGGCTATTGGCGTCGCTTTGATACTCACAATGCGATTGTTCTCAACAGAGATAATTTCAAACTGCCACTGCTGGTATTGAACAACTTCGCCTGCATCCGGTAAGCGCCCTATTAACCATGTCACAAGGCCATTCAGCGTTTGGAAGCTCTCGCTTTCGCCCTCAAAATCCGATAGCTCTAAACGGTTTTTCAGTTCACTGATAGGAATCAATCCATCCACCAACAAACCGTCTTCCACTTGCTCGGTCCAAAGATCGTTCGGATTATTCGATAGCTCGCCAGCAATCGCCTCAAGAATATCGTAATGAGTCACAAGACCTTGAACATCGCCATACTCGTCGACAATGAATGCCATCTCGGTGACCGACTCTTTAAAGTAGCCAAGTAGACGCAGAGCTTTCATCGATTCTGGAACATAGATCGGCGAGCGAGACAGCCCCATGATCACCTGAATGCTTAGATTGCCCGCCTGATTCAGCAAGGCTTTGGCTGACACTGTACCCACCACTTTATTGAGGTGATCTTGGCACAATGGAAACACACTGTGTTTTGATGAACGCAGTTTCTTTAATATCTGCTCAACGGGTTGGTCGACATCCAGAAAGTCGATGTCTCGACGCGGAGTCATCAATGAGCTCACAAGACGATCATCAAGCTGCAAGATATTACGAATCATCTCTTGTTCGCCGCGTTCAATCACACCCGATTCTGAGCCCTCTTTCACAAGTGCATGGATATCATCTTCGGTAACGCTATCTTCTTCACCGCCTCGGCCCATCAACTTAAGAATACCTTCCGTTGAAGCCGACAACGCAAACACAAACGGCGTCGCGATTTTAGATAACCAGAAGATTGGCAGCGCGACTAACACAGCAATGTTTTCAGCTTGAGACTGAGCAAAACGCTTTGGTACCAACTCACCGACAACGATAGCGAAATAAGTAATACCTACCACCACAACCGCAGTAGACAAGATGTTCGCTTGTGTTGGGTCTAGTCCCCACAGTTCAAGTTGAACGGCTAGTGGAGCCGATAGCGTCGCCTCACCCACAATCCCGCTGAGTAGGCCGATTACCGTGATACCGATTTGGATTGTAGAGAGGAAGCGGGTTGGGTTTTCTTTGAGATCAAGAGCAACCTGAGCGGAGCGGTGTTTTTCGGCTAAGCGTTTCAGCCGACTATTTTTTGCTGCTACCAATGCAATCTCAGACATGGCAAACAGACCATTTAAAACAATTAACCCTACTAAAAGCAGAATTTTCATGTGGCTTGGATTTCCTAAATTTACCGGCCAACAATTAGCCGTAATCCGGAGTATAAGCTGAGTGCCTTTATTTTGAATATAAAAAGCTTTGGATATAGAAAGTTTTGGATATAAAAACCTTGGATATAAAAAACGGAAAAAATAGCGAAAAAAAGCCCGCACATTTCGGTGCGGGCTTAGCAATGAATAAAGCTTAGTTTTGCTTAGTTCAATCTTACATTGTGTAAGTGTAAGGTGCTTGGATACCTAGTGGGATACCAAGAGCCCAGTAAGCTAGCAAGAAGATAGACCAACCGATTAACATCGCAATCGAGAATGGCATCATTAGAGAAGCTAGAGTACCGATACCTGTCGACTTAACGTAGCGCTGACAGTAAACAACAACCAGTGGGAAGAACACCATTAGTGGAGAGATGATGTTAGACACTGAGTCACCTACACGGTAAGCCGCTTGAGATAGCTCAGGAGAGATACCCACAACCATTAGCATTGGAACTAGGATAGGACCAATCAGTGCCCACTTAGCTGAAGCAGAACCAACAAGAAGGTTAACTGCAGCCGTTAGTAGAATCATACCAACAACCGTTGCTTCACCTGGAAGGTCCATCGCTTTCAAGCCTTCAGCACCGTAAAGTGCCAGCATAGTACCGATGTTTGATTGAGCGAATGCAGATAGGAACTGAGCACAGAAGAACGACATTACAATGTATGCGCCCATCGTTGCCATCGTCTCAGACATTGCTTTGATAACATCATTACTATTCTTGAATGTACCCGCTACACGGCCGTAGACGATACCCGGAATAATAAACAGGATGAAGATCAGAGGAACGATAGACTTCATTACTGGTGCTGAGAACGCCGTTAATTCGCCTTCAGGTGAACGAAGTGCTGAGTTTTCAGGCATTAGAGCCGCGATAAGCAGACCAATACCGGCAACCATTGCCCAACCAGCGAATTTGAATGCTTTAGATTCAATGGCTGTGAACGTACCTAGATCAGGTGCTTGTTCTGCATCTTCATCTACAGGCGTATTAGCAAGACGAGGCTCGATAATTTTCTCTGTAACGTACCAACCAATTGCCACAATTAGAATTGAAGACAAACCAGTAAAGAAGATGTTCGCTAGAGGGTTGATCACATATGCAGGGTCAAGAACGTTTGCCGCTGTTTGAGTGAAACCAGCTAGTAGCGGATCAATACCTGAAGGGATAAAGTTCGCTGAGAAACCACCTGATACACCAGCAAACGCTGCTGCAATACCCGCTAGAGGGTGACGACCCGCAGCGTGGAAGATGATACCGCCAAGAGGGATTACTAGAACGTAACCTGCATCAGCTGCTGTGTGAGACACGATAGCAACCAAGATTAGCATCGGCGTTAGTAGCTTAGCTGGCGTGAAGTTAAGCATCTTCTTAAGGCCAGTCGTAATGAAGCCTGAAGAGTCTGCAACGCCAACACCTAGCATAGCAACAAGTACGATGCCTAGAGGTGCGAAGCCTGTGAACGTGGTAACCATATTCGCTAGGAAGCTAGCAAGCGCTTCACCAGTTAGTAGGTTGTTTACTTCAAGAGCAGCACCCGTTTGAGGGTTGATTAAGTCGAATGAAAGATTCGATAAAAGTGCAGATGCTACCCATACAATAACTAGAGCCCAGAAGAACAGGATTGCTGGATCTGGAATTTTGTTGCCGGCGCGTTCAATGAAGTTTAGAAAGCGGTCCATACCACTGATCTTCTCAGTCGATGGTGCTTTTTTTACGGCTTGGTTACTCATTGTAACTCCATATGTGATGTTGTTTTGTTTAGGCCTAATATAAGTTTTGACCACGGCCTATTGGTACAGCACATATTCTATTAAAGTCGTTGTTAAAAAGCACAAGATTCCACCTAATTTTCCATAAATGGAGACATATTTTGCAAAAATACCATACAACCACAACAACATAAAAACATAAAAAACACCATTCCATATACAGAGTTTTAACTAGCACGTAAACAATGTCCGAGGAGTGAAAATTATCAGTAAAAGGGGTAGCATGAGCCTTGGCATGCAGTAAACGTTTGCTTGAGGGTCAATCAAACTCACTGTATTTGGAGAGCATAGTTTCGAGGTAAATACTTTGTGCGTGGTTCATACGATCTTGCCATGCAATTGTGACAGTAATGCTTTTTAATGCGCTAGACAGAGCACCGTTTGCATTAGTCACTTCACAAGTCATGGCATAGGCAGACCCCGACAAACCGGATAAAGGATCTGAACTTGCTGTGTTGAGACAATGACTCGCCTGATTTAGTTCTGAAAAAGGAATTAAACCTACCGCCCCACTCGCATTAGACGCCCGAGTTCGATAATACTCCATCTGCCTTTCAGCAAAATGCAGCGCCTCTACGCTGTGGAGCGCAAAATCCGATTTTTGTTCAGCGTAGACCTGTAATTTAACCAGCCCTAGTGAGGCAACGCCAATCAACAGAAAAGAGATAAGAACCTCTATCAAGCTAAAACCTGAGTTCTTAGAAATCATTCCATGATCCTCGCTTCCACTTCGCTTTTAAAGGAGTGCTATGAGGGTTGTATTCACCGGTATAATCCAAATTGATTGAACCCTGAATTGTCGATAACCCACCAACGGAATCAAAGAACATCCCTCCTTTAGGGAAAAAAGAAGCAAATCCAATATAAACCGAATTACTCTGTACTAAATCAGTAATAGGAATTGTATCTGGAACTTTAGCCCACAAACCACTCAGTAGGTCGGTATCAGTATCGGGAGAGTTAGTGTTATCGAATACGGTCATATCATTTAGATGATAAAAAGCCCCGTCAAATACGCTCGCGTTACCATTCGCAACGATGCCGTCCTGAATCACTAAAGAGCGAGGCGTAATAACCCCTGGGATAGGTTCAACTACATTAATCGCAGGTGAATAAACGACGCAATCACCTATAACCCATACCTTATTCTCCCCACTTGAAAAGGCATCATTAATGGCTTTGCTACACTTATTTCCTTCATATTCACCATCAACCAAGTCAATATGCTTAGGGGGGACAACTGTCCGATCAATAAGGTCTATAACATGATAATCAAGCTTAATTTGGTCAATGTTCTCTGACGTCTTTGGCACGCCAAAATAATTAGAGAACGTATCGATATCCGGATCGAATTTGAAATCTGATTGAAAAGAGTTTGAAGGCAGCGCCCCAACGGAGTCGATGGTTGCATCATTGCTAATATTGGTGGTTTGTTGGCAAGACTCAAACGTAGAAAAAGGAGGTGACTCTGGAGTAATGGTCTTCAAACGTCCTCCTCCCTTTTGCTTATAGATAACACTATCTAAAAATCGAACCGATACACACTCGTTAATACCATCAACAGCAGTAAGAGCAATATCAGGATTAATATCGATATTGTGATCAGAAATAAATTCTAAACTCGAATTGGTTTGCATTACTCCTAATCCCGAAGCGTCTACAAAACTAATCTCTTTGTTCAGCGATAAAGACTCAGAACTCGACACCAATATATTTGGCGTGAGTGCTTCTGATCCCAACGTAACGACTTTCGACTGCTGACAATAATCCATTAAATCATTGGGAATAGCTGTCAGATCATTTTCAGCGATGTAAGTGAAGCCACACTCCAAGCCTCCTTCCGATCGCCAGTGTTCTTGTCTGCCCTGCACTTCATTCTGTGCGACTTTAATTTGATGGAATACACTGCGATACGTGCCTAATGTCACCACTAAAGCACCAATTAAAAGCACTGACGTAATCAATAACGTCACCACACCACGCTGCTTTTTAAATATCATCATTGCCAGTTCCTCTGCTTAACGGAAACCGAAACAGATTTGGAAACACCTGCGGTTGGGATTGACGCTGTAATACTGATATCAGTGAGCGTGCTCTTGATAGAATTCTGCTCCAATACTTGGGAATTAATGCTGAACTCATCAACATCAATGAGGTTGTCATCGAACAGTGAGTAACATCCAGTAACCTCATGAAATGTAGGAATTGCCTCCGATACAGTGGTGCCCTTCTCACATATTTGCAGTTTGGTTCCATTTTTTCTGTAAACGATATTTCGATGTTCTTTACTTGCGCTTGAGCCCTCTCGGAAGTAAACAAAACCCACCGCCACACCGCCACTCACTTGGATGGTGTTACTCGCGCCAGACAACTTGATTGAGTAACCGTTTGAACCATCGTAACCCGCTCGTTGGATATCCTCTTTCATGACCTGCATGGTGCTGGTTAGATTTTGTAGCAGCAATAATTCAATGCCTTTGTCTTTGGCAATTCTCTGCCCTGTTATAAAGACACTGCCAATAATAGAAATCGCGAACACACCAATCACAGAGGCCACCATCAATTCAATCAGTGATGTTCCTCGTTGCTTGTTAGGCGCTGCCACTATCGGCTTAACACGCATAATAGCCATACTGAGCGCTCGATTCGCCGCATACCTTAATTCGTCCTGGCGGGCTAGATAGCTTGATCAAAAGTCGATCAGTGGAAGTACCATTAGGGAATAGATAAATTGTCCCCCTGGAAGGCCTTCCTCTAACACTCTCAAAGCTGATTCTTGCGCCGGTGTAGTTATGGGAAAACGAGACATCTCGAAACGGTTCGCCTGACAACATCAGTAACGTTTCACCAGAAAGGTCTTCAGTAGGCTTTAACCTTACAGTCCACTCTCCGGTTGATTGCACCTCATTTTTATCCATAGAGAAATGTACCCACAGATCTTGATTCCTTTTGACCGATTCAGACTTGGCCTGAATGAGAAAACCATTCAACTCTCCGGCGAGTCGCTGCATCTTGACGGTTTCAGTAACCGAACTAAAACTCGGGGCAGCCGTCGCTATCAGTATCGACAGTACCGATACCGTTACTAACAGCTCTAATAAAGTAAACCCGCGAGTCATTTCCCAAATTCCTATGTAACTCAATGCGCAACTGCATTTAATCTTGCACCGATGCTACCACCAGAGAAAAATGGGCAGAGATATGAAAGGAAACTACTCGCGATGATTCGAAGAAATATATGCAACAACAACAACTTAAGCATTAGAGGAATGACATTGATCGAATTATTGATCGCTGTCGCCATCGTGGGGATACTCGGCGCCATTGCGTATCCAAGTTATACCAACCATGTTATCAAGGCACATCGAGTTACAGCGATGGCCGACTTAACCAAGATGCAACTGGAGATAGAAACTCTATACACAGGGAACTATGCGTCGGCAGCGGAGAATATTATTTCAGGAGGGACATGCTTGTTTTGCGATACCGATACTAGCCGATACACGCTAGCGATCTCTGCGAGTAGCACCACCTATTCAATTCAAGCGGAACCGCTTTCGCAGCAAGTAAATGATGAATGTTTTGACTCGAATACCGATAAGTTGGAATTGCACCACTCGGGCATTTCGGAGCCAGAAACGTGTTGGAAGTAACAAGAGCAACCACCAAAGGGCTCTAGAATTTATCTGATAAATCTCGACTCTTTCTTCTCGAGCTTCTTTTCCCCTGATCTACAGATACAAAAAAGCCTGCTAAACGAGCAGGCTTTTCCAACTTTATCAATAACTTAAATCATTAAAAACTCAAGGCATCAATAACCTAAGACATCAATAAATTGATTACTTAGTTAGGTCATCGAAGAAGTTTTTAACGCCGCTAAAGAAACCTTCAGACTTTGGCTTATGCTTGCTTGCCGCTTCACCACAACATGTTTCTTCGAATTCGCGCAGTAATTCTTTCTGGCGAGCGCTTAGCTTAACTGGAGTCTCAACCACTAGCTTAACGATTAGATCACCCACACCGCCACCACGAACGCCTTTCACGCCCTTGCCACGCATACGGAACATACGGCCCGTTTGTGTCTCTTCTGGTACCTTAAGGTTTACACGACCATCCAGTGTTGGAACTTCAACTTCACCGCCTAGAGCAGCCATAGAGAAGCTTACTGGTACTTCGCAGTAAAGGTTGTTGCCGTCACGTTCGAAGATGTTGTGCTCTTTTACGTGTACTTGTACGTACAGATCGCCAGCTGGAGCGCCTTGCTCTCCCGCTTCGCCTTCGCCTGATAGACGAATACGATCGCCAGTATCAACACCAGCAGGGATCTTAACGTTAAGTGTTTTCGTCTTCTGTTTGCGACCTTGACCATGACATGAGTTACATGGGTCTTTGATGATCTTGCCTTTACCGTTACAAGTAGGACAAGTCTGTTGAACCGCAAAGAAACCTTGGCGCATTTGTACTTGGCCGTGGCCATGACAAGTGCCACACGTTTGTGCAGAAGAACCCGCTTTCGCGCCGCTGCCGTCACAAGTATCACACTCTACAAGTGTTGGTACTTCGATTTCTTTAGAAACACCACGAACCGCTTCTTCTAGAGAAAGTTCCATGTTGTAACGTAGATCTGAACCACGTTGTGCACGCTGTTGACCGCCACCACGACGACCGCCGCCGAAGATGTCGCCAAATACGTCACCGAAGATATCGCCGAAGTCACCTTGGCCACCGCCGCCGAAACCGCCGCCGCCGCCCATGCCACCTTGTTCAAAGGCTGCATGACCGTATTGGTCGTAAGCTGCTTTCTTTTGAGAATCGGTTAGGATCTCGTACGCTACTTTTACTTCTTTAAACTTATCTGCTGCGGTCTCATCACCCTGGTTACGGTCCGGGTGGAATTTCATCGCTAAGCGTTTGTACGCTTTTTTAATATCGCGCTCTGATGCATCGCGGCTTACGCCTAATACTTCGTAAAAATCACGTTTTGACATGTTCTAGGTCACCAAAATAATTGCTACTACCGAATGATCACTTCAGTAGTCTGTGTATCAATCTAGATAAAAGTTCTGCCGGCTGAAATGCCGAATAAAGCTATTATCTAGATCGACAAGTCTAAATACAAATTTACGGGCGTGAGAGTTACCTCTGACGCCCGCAATAATAAGTCTTTGAGACAAATTTCTAAGCAGATAGCTTGAGTCCTAAGTGGAAGCGCGGAGCCTACGTTAGTAGGTGGACACTTCCGATAACGAAATCAGGCTACTCTGCGACGAAATTATTTTTTGTCTTCTTTAACTTCTTCAAACTCAGCGTCTACAACATCGTCGTCTTGCTTAGGTTGTTCACCAGCGTCAGCACCAGCTTGTTCAGCTTGAGCTTTCTGTTGAGCAATTTCCATTAGCTTTTGAGCTGCTTGCATCAGTTCTTGAACTTTAGCGTCGATAGCTTCTTTATCGTTACCAGACTTAACTTCTTCTAGTGCAGTGATAGCCGCTTCGATTTTAGCTTTCTCGTCTGCAGGTAGAGCTTCACCAGCTTCTTCTACTTGCTTCTTAGTGCCGTGAATCATTTGGTCAGCTTGGTTACGTGCAGTTACTAGCTCTTCGAACTTTTTGTCCGCTTCTTTGTTAGCTTCTGCTTCTTGTACCATTGCTTCGATCTCTTCCTCAGACAGGCCGCCTGATGCTTGGATAGTGATCTTCTGCTCTTTACCTGTTGCTTTATCTTTAGCAGATACGTTCAGGATACCATCAGCATCTAGGTCGAATGTTACTTCGATTTGTGGCATGCCACGTGGTGCTGGTTGGATACCTTCTAGGTTGAACTGACCAAGAGACTTGTTGTAAGTCGCTTGCTTACGCTCACCTTGAAGAACGTGGATAGTTACTGCGTTTTGGTTGTCTTCAGCTGTAGAGAACACTTGATCCGCTTTAGTAGGGATAGTTGTGTTTTTCTCGATAAGCTTAGTCATCACGCCACCCATCGTTTCGATACCGAAAGATAGAGGAGTAACGTCTAGTAGTAGAACGTCTTTAACGTCACCCGCTAGTACACCACCTTGAACAGCAGCACCCATTGCAACAGCTTCGTCAGGGTTCACGTCTTTACGTGGCTCTTTACCGAAGAATTCAGTTACTTTAGCTTGAACCATAGGCATACGAGTTTGACCACCAACTAGGATAACGTCAGTGATTTCGCCTACAGATAGGTCAGCATCCGCTAGAGCAACTTTTAGTGGCTCAAGAGAACGTTGAACTAGGTCTTCAACTAGAGACTCAAGCTTCGCACGAGTCACTTTGATGTTCATGTGCTTAGGACCAGTCGCATCAGCAGTAACGTAAGGTAGGTTTACGTCAGTTTGAGTAGTAGAAGAAAGCTCGATTTTCGCTTTTTCTGCTGCTTCTTTAACACGCTGCATTGCTAGTGGATCAGCTTTAAGGTCGATACCTTGCTCTTTCTTGAACTCATCTACTAGGTAGTTGATCATGCGGTTATCGAAATCTTCACCACCAAGGTGAGTGTCACCGTTAGTTGAAAGAACTTCGAAAGTCTTCTCGCCTTCTACTTCATCGATTTCGATGATAGAGATATCGAATGTACCACCACCAAGGTCGTATACAGCGATAGTGCGATCACCACCTTGCTTGTCTAGGCCGTAAGCTAGAGCAGCAGCAGTTGGTTCGTTGATGATACGTTTAACATCTAGACCAGCGATACGGCCAGCATCTTTCGTTGCTTGACGTTGAGCATCGTTGAAGTAAGCAGGAACAGTTACTACTGCGCCAGTTACTTCTTCGCCTAGGAAGTCTTCAGCTGTTTTCTTCATTTTCTTAAGAACTTCAGCAGATACTTGAGGAGCAGCCATTTTTTGGCCTTGCGCTTCAACCCATGCATCACCGTTGTCAGCCTTAACAATGTTGAAAGGCATGATTTCGATATCGCGTTGAACTTCTTCATCTTCAAAACGACGACCGATTAGACGCTTAATTGCGTATAGCGTGTTTTGAGGGTTAGTAACTGCTTGACGTTTCGCAGGTTGACCAACTAGCGTCTCGCCGTCAGTGTATGCGATTACCGATGCTGTTGTGCGTTCGCCTTCAGCATTTTCTAGTACGCGTGGTTTGTCGCCGTCTAAAACAGCAACACAAGAGTTAGTAGTACCTAAATCAATACCAATGATTCGACCCATCAGGCTATCTCCGAAATATAATCTATATTAGTTTTTTGCTATACCCACATATGTGGGGGGCGGTAATCAGGGATTCAACCCTAATACACAAAATTTAAGTGCAAATGTAATTTGCTTTCGTATGCACCATAGATAAGGGCTGCAAACTGGTTTTCAAGGGAATAAGTAAAAAAAATCTATTTTTTCCCGTATCTTTTTACATAAAGGTAAAAAGTGACCGATCCCTTGCCAATTAAGGCTCCAATGTTGAGAAACTCTCGCATTTGTCGCCACATTGAAACCTCAACCCTATTCCAGATGCCATAAAAAAAGACCTTCATGTGGAAGGTCTTTTTCAAATAGATATTAATCAGTTAAATATTGTTCAAATGGTGACTGATTCAGCCATATTATTGGTTGAGCACTAACTGGTAGAAGCTCGCTTGAGTGTAATCACCCGCTTCCATACCACGCCATTCACAGGCTGAGCTCGACTTCTTAGTGTTGCATTGATTGTATGCGCCCGCCTTGAAGTACATCCAGTCCTGTCCATAACCAAGGTCGATATCATGCCCCTGATACTTACCCTTAGCCAAATCAACATCATACGTCTTCACAATAGGATCGGCTGAGTTTGGATTCTTAGTAAAGGTTAAGTGCATGATGTTATCTTTGATATTCACATCGTATGAGAACACTTCACCTAGCTTGATGCCATCAGCAGGGTCCGAGCTGCCTTTTTTCAGATTGTATTGACCAAATACATCATGGCGAATGTCTTTACGAAGTTTCTTTCCGTTTTCATCCTTCGCGTTTTTCATCTCTGTCGGCGGGTTTAACTCATAGTTCCACGTTAACGAACCATGCTCATGTTCTGGCAACTTGCGGTAAACAATTTTCAGAGGTTCATTATCCGACCCATGGATTTGACCAATAACCACAGAGAATGCACCGGTTTTCTTATAATTACCGCTGGTGCTCACCTGATCAACAGAAAGTGTTGCCGTCATCTGGCCACCGATAGAGCCAAACTCTTCCGCGTTCTTATGGCTTGAAATCGCGAAGTTGTTGCTCGGCGCAGAGTAGCTATCCGCTAGCATCGCTCTTAGCTCACTACGCGTGTTTTTACTGTTTGGCGTCGTTGGAGCTGTATTCGGAGCCACAAACACCATCGCACCAGATTCGGCATCCGTGTAGAACCATTTAGGGTGAACGTAAGGCGTGTCTACATTCGACAGTTCCTTTTTACCAATCTCCAGCGTTTTACCTTTTCTAGACCCTTCAGTCGTCAGCTCCGGTAAGTTAATTTTCCATTTAGATAAATCGAAGTTTTGTGCTGGTGCTTTTGCAGGGTCAAGATTGAACTGTTGACCAATATCGTGATTAGAAGCAAGAGCGGGAGCGGCTAAAAGGCTGGCAGTCAGTAGGCTAAGGTAAGACAGCTTCATTATTGGGTTTCCTTTATGTCGTCATAATGTAGGTTGTCAGAACAATATAATAATATTGTATTATTATATGTGATCTATATTAAAGATTGAAAACTGATGACCCATTCAGCGCGAGTAAAAAGAAAAAATGAGACTTCGCACCAACATAGCCCCCTCTTTTAACTCAGCAGCAGACAGCCCAAAGTACCCAACAGCAGAAATAAAAAAGCCCCGCTCTGGTTGAGCGGGGCTTCGCAGTTATTGAGTCTTAATTAAGAATTAAGCTTCTGCTTTTTGCAGCTCAGCTTCTTCGTTAGCTTCAACGCCAATTTCGTTTTCAGATTTAGCAACGATAGTGTTCACCGCTGTGTCACCCACTACGTTTGAAGAAGTACAGAACATGTCACAGATACGGTCAACAGCAGCAACAATCGCTAGACCTTCTGGTGGTAAACCTAGTTGGTGCAATAGAACACCGACCATCACAACACCGCCACCAGGAACACCACCAGCACCGATAGACAGTAGCAGGATAGTTAGACCAAGAGTGAAGATATCAGCAGTGTTGATTGGCTGACCAAATGCGTTTGCTACGAACATAGTTGCTAGTGCGATGTAGATAGATACACCAGACATGTTCATGGTTGCACCTAGTGGTACACCGAAACCTGCTACTGACTTAGATACGTTTAGTTTGTCAGTAAGAGTACGCATTGTTACTGGGATTGTTGCATTCGAACTTGCTGTAGATAGTGAGAATAGAACTTGCTCACGAGTTGCACGTAGGAACTGCTTTGGAGAAATACCAGTGAACGAACCAACCATCATTGGGTAGAAGAAGAAAATCCAGAACACAAGCATTGCAACCACAAGCGCCACATAGCCAGCAACTGACATTAGCGTGTCTGCATCCAGTGTTGCGCCCAGTTGAATCATCAGAGCAAATACACCGTATGGCGCCAAGCTCATTACTAGGCCGATAAGCTTCATCATGATTTCGTTAGCCATCTTGAATGTCTTGATAGCTGGGCCACCACGAGAATCAAGCGCTTGAATAGCAAGACCTGTCAAAATTGCCATGAAGATAATTTGTAGCATGTCGCCGCTTGCGAACGCTTCTACAGGGTTGCTAGGAACGATGTTAACAACAAGAGAGAAGATATCTGGTGTTTCAGTTGTTGTAAGCGCAATTGTCTCAGAAACCGTACCCGCAAGGTTCGCACCTGCACCTGGTTGGAAAATAAGACCAATCGTTAGCGCTGCTGAAATCGCGATGATGGTGTTAATAATGTAAAGACCAAAGGTTTTACCACCAAGACGGCCAAATGAACGAATATCTTTTAGCTCAACAATACCGCAAACAATAGATACGTATACAAGAGGAACTACAAGCAATTTGATAAGTGATACAAACATACCACCAGCACCTTCGGCAGCGCCAAGTAGATACGTATCAAAAATAGCAATACCGCTGAATAGGTACTGAATAGCAGTACCAATAAGTAGACCGGCGAACAAGCCTACAAAAATTTTACTTGAGAGCGATTTATCCATCGTTCTTCTCCAGTTTGTTGTGTTTAAAATTTGTACTTTTATAGTTATATATGCGACCAAAATCGCTATATGGCAGTGGATTTTACATATAAAGATAACAATTAAAAGTATTTATTTACAAAAACATCACAAATGTGACATCAAAACATTTACTCAATCACAACAAGTTTCATAACACAAAACTCTAAATCGCTGATCTGAATGAAATAAAAAGAACGACATTCTTAATGCGGTTTTGATGCTTATTTACGTGGACTCTCAAGTTATAGGCACAAAAAAAGAGAGGCCTATGCCTCTCTTTTTATTTTACGTAAACCAGTGATTTATTTTGTCGCTGCTACTAATTCAGTCAATGCGCCAGTCAACCACTTGGTAACGTAATACGTCATTACTTAGCAACCATAACCATCGCTGGGCGAACCACACGACCGTTTAGTTCGTAGCCTTTTTGCATCACAAACATAACCGTGTTTGATTCGTGATCTGGGCTTTCTTGAATAGACATCGCTTGGTGGAATTCAGGGTTGAACGCTTCACCTTCAGGGTTGATCTCTTTAAGACCAAACTTAGCAACTGTGTCTACGAACGTTTTGTGCGTTAGCTCAACACCTTCATACAGTGGCTTAACCACTTCGTTTTCAGCGTCTGCTGCTTGCATTGCACGCTCTAGGTTGTCGATTACAGGAAGCAGACCTTCAGCAAACTTGTTCAAAGCGAATTTACGCGCTTTATCAATTTCTTGTTCGCTACGGCGACGCATGTTTTCAACTTCAGCTTTCGCGCGAAGAACAGAATCTTGCTGCTCTTTCACTTTAGATTCACTAGAAAGCAGTGCAGCTTCCAGTTGAGCGATTTTTGCTTCCTGCTCATCAGCAGCGTCTTCATTCAGTTCAGCTTCTTCAACTTTCTCAGCTTCAGCAATGATCTGATCTAGTTCTTCTTCGGTTACTTTGTTTTCTTCGTTGCTCATGATATCTCCAGAATTCGTTTTCAATGCCAGTGACAGGCGTGTTTGCGCCTCAAATTGATATAAAACACTCGCATAGACGTTCAACTTGCCTTTATTATGGGGATGAAGAATTTTGATTCAAGCCTAATTCGTTTGGAAACGTTATGAAAAAGCCATTTGAAGTCATCGCAATTATTGGTAAACCTCGAGATCAGCAAGCAATTCAGACTCATAGAGAGCTCTATCAGTGGTTAAGTACTGAGGGTTATCAAGTGTTTGTTGATGATAGGCTCTCCAGCATTTTGGACGATATCCCACAAGAACATTTTTCTAGCCTGATTGAATTGGGTAAACGTGCCGATCTCGCAATTGTTGTGGGTGGTGATGGAAATATGCTCGGTGCGGCTAGAATTTTGTCACGTTTCGACATTTCAGTGATAGGTGTTAACCGAGGTAATCTTGGTTTCCTAACCGATCTCAACCCTGAAAACTTCCAGAGCGCGCTGACTGATGTGCTTAAGGGAGAGTTCATGGAAGAAGAACGCTTCTTACTTGAAACTGAAATTCATCGTCACGGCCAGATAAAAAGCCACAATGCAGCCCTTAATGAGGCTGTACTGCACCCCGGCCAAGTCGCGCACATGATCGAGTTCGAAGTGTATATCGATGACAGCTTCGCCTTCTCACAGCGCTCTGATGGCTTGATCGTCTCAACACCGACAGGTTCTACCGCTTATTCGCTTTCTGGCGGCGGCCCTATCCTGTCATCAAGCCTAAATGCGATCTCACTAGTGCCAATGTTCCCGCACACCCTTTCAAGCCGCCCACTTGTGGTGGATGGAAAGCGTCGTATCAAGCTTATCGTATCGCCTGATAACCGCGGTACACAGGAAGTTAGCTGCGATGGCCAAATCTCGCTACCGGTTTCTCCTGGCGATGAGATCCATATTTACCAAAGCCCGAATGTACTCAAGCTGATCCACCCTAAAGACTACAACTACTACCATGTTCTACGTAACAAACTAGGCTGGTCGAGTAAGCTGTTCTAAAAGAATAAACGCTCCAGTGGTAACCGAAAATTTGAAAGGCTGACGACATTCGTCAGCCTTTTTTATTACCAGTAAAAAGCCCGCCAACTCTCTCTTCGTCTCAATGATTCACACCGTCATTCCCAAGAGGGAGGAACGACTGAATTGGGAATCTATATTGCTTTCAGTAATCTACAGACAACCTCAATTCTGAGATCGGTCACAAAAAATTTTCACCTGTCGACTTTACTGTATAAAGAAACAGTATATACTGATCTTATATACAGTATTGTTCAGTTATACAGGTAAATAAAAATGCTGGCTCATCTAAGTGTTAATAATTTCGCTATTGTTAAGTCTTTACAGCTAGAACTCTCTAAAGGCATGACAACAATCACCGGTGAAACAGGTGCGGGTAAATCTATCGCTATCGATGCTTTAGGCTTATGTCTTGGAGGAAGATCAGATGCAGGAATGGTTCGACAAGGTGAAGAGAAAACCGAAGTCAGTGCCGCTTTTTTACTTGAGAACAATCTGCATGCTACCCGCTGGTTAGAAGACAACGAATTGCTTGATGGCAGTGAATGCATCTTGCGCAGAACCATCTCAAAAGAAGGTCGCTCTCGCGCATTCATTAACGGCAGTCCTGTCCCTCTTTCACAATTGAAATCGCTTGGGCAGCTGTTGATCAACATTCATGGTCAACATGCGCACCATCAGTTGATGAAAAGCGATTACCAAATGGCCATGCTTGATCAATACGCAGGCCACTTGAACCTGTTGAAATCGACACGTAACGCTTACCAAGCCTGGCGACAAGCCGATAACCACTTAAAAGAGTTACGTGAAAATAGCCAGCAAAACCAAGCTCAAAAACAACTTCTTGAATACCAAATCAAAGAGTTAAATGAGCTGTCTATTGGGGAGGAAGAATATGAAGACCTCGAACAAGAGCATAAGCGCCTCTCCAATAGCGGAGAATTGGCCACAACCTGTCAGCAAGCTATCGAGCTTATTTATGAAGGCGAAGAAGTTAATGCGCTTGGTATTCTGCAATCGGCCAATCACTCCCTGATTCAGTTAGCTGAGCTTGATGAAAGATTGGCTGAATTGCCGAGCTTACTGTCTGAAGCCATTATCCAGATTGAAGAGACCAATAACGAATTAAGAACCTACCTAGACAGCATTGATGTCGATCCGGGTCGTATGGCTTACGTTGAAGAGCGTTTCTCTAAAGTGATGTCTATGTCTCGTAAGCACCACGTGTTACCAGAAGAGCTTTATAAGCACCATCAAGACTTATTACAACAAGTTGAAGCGCTTGATTGCTCTGATGAAAAGTTGGAAGAATTAGCAAACGAAGTAGAAAACCAATACCAATCGTTCGTTGCTAAATCAGAGAAGCTTCATAAATCTCGAACTCGTTATGCAAAAGAGCTCAACAAACTAATCACGCAAAGCATGCACGAACTGAGCATGGAAAAAGCGCAATTTGCCATTGAAGTGAACAACACCAACACGCACCCTTCCCCATTGGGTATGGATAACGTGACCTTCATTGTTTCGACCAACCCTGGCCAACCAATGCAGCCAATTGCCAAAGTAGCTTCTGGTGGTGAGTTATCACGAATCTCACTAGCGATTCAGGTGATAACAGCTCAAAAAGTGGATACACCAAGCCTTATTTTCGATGAAGTCGATGTGGGTATCAGTGGACCAACGGCTGCGGTTGTCGGAAAAATGCTACGTAAGCTGGGCGAATCTACGCAGGTGATGTGTGTGACTCACTTACCTCAAGTTGCCGGTTGCGGTCACCAACAGCTATTTGTTGCGAAGAACACGAAATCGGGAAAAACAGAGACCCAAATGCACACGCTTGATGAACAACAACGCGTTTCAGAGCTTGCTCGACTGCTTGGTGGTAGCCAGATTACCGAATCGACGCTTGCCAACGCAAAAGAGTTATTAATCGCAGCTTAGGTTACATATTCAGCAACTTTCTGATAATTTACCGAAAAATCTTGGCAATTTTGCAACTTAATTCAAAATTGCCAGTCATAACAAGCTCAAAGCGCAAGGAGCTTTTTACTTCTTGCTGGAGCTTGTTTATTATCAGGCAGTATTTTAGCGAAGAAAGATCTCAAACTATGCGAATTAAAAAGTGGTTAGTTGCAGTTCCACTTGCACTAACAATGTTGACCGGTTGCTCTCTACTAGAGAAGTTGGTTTATCGAATTGACATCAATCAGGGTAACTATGTTGAACAAGAAGCTGTCGATCAGCTCAAGTTTGGCATGACAAAAACACAAGTTCGTTACGTTATGGGCTCACCTATGCTTATCGAAAATGGCTACCCAGATACGTGGTACTACATTTACCACCACACAAAAGGCCATGAAGACTCGATTCAAAAAAATCTTGTTGTTAACTTTGATGCAACGGGCACCTTAGTGACGATCAATGGTGATTTTGAAGCCAGTGATGAATTCTTCGAAAGCCTTCGCTAGCTTTCCAGTCAACAAAGCTCTCGGCCGATAAAGCTATCAGTCGACAAAACTATCCGTCGACAAAGCAAGAATCGCAAAAGCCTGCTCACATGAGCAGGCTTTTTAATATCTGCTAACAAATTAGCTGCGTTGTCTAACCAACAGGTACAAAAAAGCTCGCCAATATAGCGAGCTCTCTTCTTAGTCAAACTGGTTTAGCATTACGATTTAGCCGCTGCTGCTTTCGCTTGCTCGGCACGCTTACGGCGAATCTCTTTTGGATCGGCTAACAGTGCACGGTAGATTTCGATACGGTCTTTATCACGAACCGTCGCATCTAGCTTAACGTTACGGCTGAACACGCCAACCTTATTTTTCGCTAAGTCGATTTCTGGATACAGTTCCAAAACACCAGACTGCGCAATAATCTCTTCCACAGTCGCGTTTTTGTTCACCACCAAGGTAAACACACGCTGTTCGTGCGGAAGCGCAAACACAACCTCTACGTGGATCATATCTGATTCAATAGTCATGGCTTAGTAAACCTGTTTCGCTCGTTGAGTAAAAGCACTGACCATATTGCTTGTCAGTTCATTGAAAATCTTGCCAAATGCCATTTCAATCATTCGACTAGAAAATTCAAACTCTAGTTTAAGTTCAACCTTACATGCTTGGTCGTCTAGAGGAGTGAAATACCAGCCCCCCTCCAGCTTCTTAAACGGGCCATCTACCAGCTCCATTAAAATTTCAGCACCATCCGCCATTCGATTCGACGTAGTGAATGTTTTACTGATACCAGCTTTAGAGACATCAACCGAAGCCACCATCGCGGAATCTGAAGATTCGATCACACGAGAACCAGAACATCCTGGCAAAAACTCAGGATAACGAGCAACATCATTGACCAAGCTGAACATCTGGTCGGCACTAAAAGACACTAATGCTGAACGAGTAACCTTTGGCATATAGACTCCTGTTAAAGACAGCGTTACATTAACACAAACTGCAATTTTAATTGTATTGGGCCAGAGCGCAAATAAAAAGGATTCCCCATCTAGGGCGCATTCCGTATAATGAGGCCATTATGGCAAAGAATAAATCAAAATCAAAAGCCGGTAGTAATACCATTGCGCTTAATAAGAAAGCTCGCCACGAATATTTCATCGATGATGAGATAGAAGCGGGGCTTGAGCTACAAGGCTGGGAAGTAAAATCCCTACGTGAAGGCAAAACCAATATCGCAGAAAGCTACGTATACATCCGAGATGGCGAAGCATTCATCAGTGGTATGACGATTACTCCGCTAACTCAAGCGAGTACTCATATCGTGGCGAACCCAACACGTATCCGTAAACTATTAATGTCGAGAAAAGAACTCGACAACCTTATCGGTCGTATTAACCGTGAAGGCATGACGCTTGTCGCAACCGCACTTTACTGGTCTCGCTCTTGGGCGAAGATTAAAGTTGGCGTAGCGAAAGGTAAAAAGCTGCACGATAAACGTACTGATATGAAAGAAAAAGATTGGGCGAGAGATAAAGCACGAATTATGAAGAGTAATTTGCGTTAATTTTAAGCACTTAAACGCACAGTGCTAGACAGGGTAAGCTTTTCTGGTACTATGCAAATAACACTTGGGGCTGATTTAGGATTCGACAGGAATTTTGAAGTCTGAGGTGCATGCCGTGGGGCGGTTGGCCACGTTAAAAGCCGCAAAAAAATAGTCGCAAACGACGAAAACTACGCACTAGCAGCTTAATAACCTGCTCAGAGCTCTCTTACCCTAGCTTCCGCTCGTAAGACGGGGACCAATAAGAGATCAAACCCAAACTAGCTAGCGCGGATTCTCCCACCTGAGAGGAAAAGCGCGAATTATAATTCAGGTTAGCCTTTAACTAGCGTGTCGGTTCGCAGGTTGCTGGTGAAATTAAAGATCGACTAAGCATGTAGTACCAATGATGAATGATTTTTGGACGCGGGTTCAACTCCCGCCAGCTCCACCAAACGTTTGGAAAGGGCCAACTCGAAAGAGTTGGCCCTTTTTTTATCTTTATTTTACTTGCCATAATATGAAAAATCACATTATTAACAATGAGTTACCATTAGCACATCAATAGTAAAACCAGACACTCAATAAAAAACCACACATCCCATTGCTGAAATATGTGGCTGTTTAGATCTGTTCTGCTACGAACTTAGATAAGTTTAGGGGTTACTCCATATCACCTAACAAGTAATCTTCATCGCTGCTCACTACTGCGCCGTGCTTCAAGAAGTTCTTACCTAGGATCATGCTGTATTCGAAGCGAGAGCGGTCTTGAAGGTTTACCCTTACTTCTTTCTCTAGGTCTCCGAGCTTAACCTTCATTTCTACCACAGGGCGAATGTTCACCTTCTCGCCTTTCTTGGCTTTGATACGCATTACATCAATCACTGGCTTGGTGAAATCTTGCTTATCGCCTTGGTTGTTTTGATAGGTAAAGCTCACCATGTCTTGGCCATCTTTCTTAAATCGTTTGATGTTGACTGCGTTCATTGAGCTTACATCCGCACCAGTGTCGAGCTTGGCCGGGAACTTCATGCCGTTCACTTCTACTACTTCAATATGCCCAACTTTAAACAGTGGTTCGGCTTTCAGAAGGTAATCAGAACGCGTATTAACGTAAACGCCCTCTTTTGCCATCTTCTTGCCTAAAATAAAGTACGCTTCTTTCTCATTTGTATTGAGCACGTCGATGGCGAACTCTTGCGTACGCACTTTTCCAGACACCGCAAACTCACCACTTACAACCGGACGAGTATCATCCCCGACTTTAAGCTTCTTAATAATTGGCTTGGTCACCTTCTGCTTCTCACCATTTACATCCGTAAGATAAAATTCAACGGAAGCATCTTTGCCTTTACCTGTCATTTCAAAACTGTCGACCTTCAGCAAAGGCGTATTGACAGTGAAAGAAGCCACAGCCTTAAGCGGGAAATCATCTAGGGTGATGTCCTCTTCCGGAGAGATAATCATAGGCTCACCAGACTCAGCCACATCACTAAAGTTCTCTGAACCTTCTAATAAAATATTCTCAGCACTGGTGTCAATCATGAAGAGTTCGCTGGCGGTGTTGGTTCCAAATCTCAACTGCGACTCACTACTCGAGCGCTCACGTAGGTACACCAGAACGTCTTTAGTCGTGTTTTCATCGAGTTGAACAGGCACATACACCAAAGGTCTCTTCTTACCGCTCACGCTTAACATACGAACCAACGGCAATGTCATCTCTTTTTGCTTGCCGTCGTTGTCGAACATATCAAACGTCACTTCTTTGTTCTTTTTGTCTATGTCGATGTCTTTTGCATGCAAAATGCTGTAGCGGTTCTTTAAAGAGAAGGTCGCATTCATCGCCATTCCCGAGATAGAAACCACCTCTTTACGGCCAACCACTGTTGCATTCTCTTGCTCTTGCAAGTAGTCATAACCTGCAAACACCAATGCGTTATCTGCAAGGAAGGTTTTGCCGATCAATACTGGCGCAGAGAAATAACTTCTGTCGGTCAGGTTAACGTCTGTTTTTAGCTCTTGGTCTGCAATGGTGAGCGACATTTTTACGGTAGGACGAAGTAAAGGCGTGCTGCTGGTGCGGCTGCGTATCATGCTGACACGCTCTAAAGGCGCTTCGATTAATACCATGTCTCCCGTACGCGGGTTTTGAACCTTAAAAGAGACCACAGCCTCATATTTCGCAAAGGTACTGCCATCCCAATCATCGTAATCAACATCGGAATTATTCAACAGGTCTTCGGTTATTGCTGCCATCAACTCTTTGTCTTTGAGGTTTTTGTAGTCGGCATTCGTGCTCTTCACATGAATGTCTTCCGCATGCATAGAAGTGGTTTCTGCACCGGTATCAATTTTACCAATGAAAGGAACGTCTTTAAGCCCTTGAACACTAGAGAGGTACACGTTCTCAGTACGGCCTAATACCGCCTTACCATCGAGTTCGTAAGTCGGGTTTTGAGTGGTAGGTGAAGTATCAGTAGCCAAAGTATATTGTGAAAAAAGTAGAGTGCTTAAAAGAGTTAGAGCCAAAGGTATCTTTTTCATTAGTTGGTCCGTTGTGATCAGTTCACTAATAATACTGGCGATTCGGCAAAGAGTTCCCCCACCAGCAATGGTTCTCACAAAACGTTAACGCTATGAGTTTTTCAATGACAAACCGATGACTTTGCGCTGCATTCGCTTATCGATTATTGACTAATGGATACCCAATAACCTTTTCAATACGTGGTGTTCTATTGAAGAAATGAATACAAAAAAGGCCAACGACGAGCGCTGACCTTAGCTATTCAAAACACACCTGAAGCGAGTTTAACTTGCTAAAACACAAACGGTTCTAGATAAACATAGCACTAAAAAGTCCCGACTGTTTTCTTTGCACAGATAGCTCGAGCTTTTTCTGCGTCCTCACCTTTATTTTTGAGATAGCACTGTCGATAAGATTTGACGTAGCGCTCAAATAACACCTCGGCTTCAGGTTGTGGTTTAGAGAGCAGTTGGTTAACGAACTTTCTTGATCCAACCTCAAAATGCTGAGTATCGATTGGGCTATTCCAATCCCCTCCCCAGATCATAAATCCGTGATGGGCAAACAGCTCCACCACATCTTCAGCCATGCCGCGGCGTTCAATTTCATCACGAGCACGAAAACGAGTACGGTTCACATAACGAGTCGCAGATTGTGAAGGCTTTACCGTGATTCTTCCGTTGCTATCAAACTCTAAGAAAGGGTTTTGAACTGGGTTGATGTCGATTGCCACACCATAGGCATGTTTCGACCAACCTCCTCCGCCTGTAATAGGACGAGCGTTAAAGGCGCTGCTGTTGTTCGCATCCATTGAGGCGCTATCATCACCTCTGAATTCACGCATTAGGCGAGCGGAATGAAGAGGAAAATTGCGCTGTTTGAGCTCTGAAAAGATTTGTTCAACAGCAGGCGCAATAACATCAAGCACGATCATATTGCCCTGTTGCGTTTCCCCTTTGAAACTAATGAAATCGAAATCCACTTTGGATAGTCGCTCACAACCAACGGGCGCACCACTACTCAAGACATTGTTCTTTTTCATCATGTCGCATTGCCATTGAGATATAGGAGCGACTTGGGCATAACTCACTGCACTGAGCACAGTGGCCAGCAAGCCGACAATAAAACGTTTCATATCAAAGACTCAAAAATAGTAAGAGTGAAAAGTAGCAGAGTTGGAAAATAACATATTAAGCCAAGTTGAGCGCCCGCTTTGTTAGCGCGTTTTATCCCAATAGACAATCTCTCGAATTCGTCCATTCTGGTCGACATCCGCTTCTCCACCAACATCAGAAGGCTCAGGTAAGGTCGATAATTGCGGAGCGTAATAGGCAACCAACATAAGTACGAACGCATCGTAAATATCGTCTATCGCGGCGTCTTTACGTTTGGTATTTGAAATGGCCAACGACAAGCGGTCACACCATTGAGGGGATAGCTGCTGAATAATAGAAAGCCGTTCCTCTTTGCCTTCTTGCGTTCGTTTTGAAAACGTCAGCGGTTCGTCTTTCAATGCTGCAAACACCACTTCAGGATGTGATTCCCTGATAGAAAGATTGGGATGAGTTTCAATGAGCTCATCAAGCTCGCGAATCTTGGGCACAATTCCCCAAGTCTGTTTAGAAAACTTCTTATCAAGCTGCTCCACATTGGCACTGCACGCCGCAATGTAATCGGTTTGGTAAACCGCCTCACGACACGGAACCGGAAACACCGAAGAACCACGTTTGCTGGTTAGAAAACGCCTTGCTGCTTTGTCACACAAGCGATCTGGAGTTTGTGCATCACTAAAACCAATAGGCATATCGATAAGCGCCGTTGAACCGATAAGATCACTCGCTAGCTCATCGAGGGTGTTTACCACTTTAAACGCAGGTATCTCATTGTCAGAGACAATCCAAGCGATCCAACCCGACTTGCAGCCATCAATTCCGATGTATTTCATTATGTTCTCGATGATTAGTTTGTTGAGGGTTATTTGGGATAACTAGCCCACTTAATGATCAGTGCCACTCACTAATCAGCAGTCTGCTTTTTACACCACGTACCTGCAAGCCCATTGCATCGAACACCTCTTCAAAGTCTCGACACTGCGCAGGGATGTTAGGTAACGAAAGCGCGGCTTCTGAAAAGAATTGTTGTTCAAAATGAGCCGAATCGTTCCAAGCGAGTTGCCACCACTCTAGAATCCTCGACTTAGACGAGCGCAGCTTTTCAGCCGTAGGAACTTTATCACTTTTACTTAAGTTCTCTTTGCTTGTAGTAGGAAAGAGGTTCCACTTATCGTTGTTTGGCCAGTAAGCGAAAGGCAAACAGTGATCAACGTGATACTCATTTTTTAATGATTTTCCACTCCACACGCTGACAATGTCGGCACGATCAGATCTAAGTTGCTCGACACGTTTACGCACATCGCGAGTATCATGGTTTTGATCGATCCATACCAAGCAGTCGTGATAAGTCTGTAGTGAAATGCTTCGCTGTCGGTTCAACTCGAAACGCTGCATCTCCATGACCCATTGATTCACCACCAGCGGTTCAATCCACGAGTGGTAGATTCTAAAGCACTCCCACAGGCTTTCATCGAGAGTAAAATAACCAAAACTTTCTAAGAACTCACTATCAATGACCAGTGATTCTCGGCTCTTCCGTCGTTTGTGAGGTGGGTATATATCGAATAGTCGGTTGTCTTTCGAGCCTTGATAAATGAAAGTCACAGGTCCTGATTTAATGGTACTGATCGTTTGTGAAAATAGCTTTTGTAGAGCCTTGGCTTCATCGCCGAGAAACATAGCGCCTATCGCTAGATCATCAGCTCTTAAGTGTTTGAGTTTATTCCAACCATCCTCTTTTACAAACCCAAGTCCCTTCGTTGTGTTGCTATTTTGCTGAATCCCAGCGCCTTCTATGTCGATATCAATCAGTCGCTTAAACTGCCTAACCCAATACAGAGCAACCAAGCCCACTGGTAGAGAAATTTTCCCATCAGTTCGATCAATCACAGCGCCTGAATGCGCATCAGCAATTCTCAGTAGAGTTCTCAACAAAGCCAACTTGTATGTGGCCGACTTGTTGTCATTCACAATAATGTGGCGCACCTTGTTCAAGTCACCGGAGCCATCGTCTGGTAGTGTCATCACCACGGTTTGCCACCACACCTCACTGCGGTTCAATGTATCTTGGCTATCATCAACATGACGAACCAACAAGGCGCTGTTTTTTGATAAACGCTCGAGCTCTTCAACCGAGACTTCATAGCCTTGTCGACTGTCTTGAAACTCCCCATGACGCAGAGTGATCACCAACTTGCCATTTGGAGCTAGCAAGTTAGACAACTTTCTAAATGCGCGCTCTCGATGAGACGGAGCGAGATGCATCCAAACCGCACTGACCAATATCAAGTCAAAACGCATTCCGAGGTTTTCAGTGCGGCTAAGCGAGGGAAGTGAATCATCAATCCAGGTAACACTTGGACCTGTATATTTCGAGCCTTGTTCGCGTAATGAAGCACTTGGTTCTATCGCAATAACATCAGATCCGGCCTTGTGCATCCATAGCGCATCACGACCGCATCCAGCACCGACATCGAGTACTTTATCGCCCACTAAAGGCCAATAAGCTTGCCAGCTTTTATGCACCGTCTCGAAGGTCACTGAGTTGTACTGCTGGCAAAGTGTGTGAGCATTTTTATCGTAAAAAGGAATCGATGAGGACATATGCGCTATTGGAGTAAGGAGTCTATCTCAATAGTAATGGGGAGCTTAGGCGATTGCTAGCAGCTCATGTAAGTTCAGCCACACCAATCAGCATTTATCGTTAGTGACTGTTTTATATCAATATCCACCTAATGAGTTCATCAGGCGAGTCACACCTCGAATTGATCTCGTCAGAAAAACAAAAACAAACAAGGTGCAAGCTGACGTGCGAACAGAGATAATTGTTTGAAGATGATTAACTCGCCTCAAGCACCTAGCCGATAAAGACTAATGAACACATACTCACACATAGACACCCCGTTCAACCTGCGCCACACCTGTTGGTTTTGTGGTGAGCCTTCCAGTAACCTTGTTGAATTTCCTAAGACAGCGCAGGCAGTTGCCAAGATTGGCCATTCACCGATAGCACTGCCGGCTTGTAATGAGTGTGCGAGAATTAACTATTCAAAGAATCTGACCTCAATTTGGTCTGTGCGCGATCAGATAAAACACACTCTGATAGACAAGTACGCTAAGCACCTTGGCATCGGTGAGAACTGGACGGAGCAAGAGCTTATTGATTCTGATTTCTCGGGTTCGACGCTCGGTGGGTTTGGGCGCAGCGCTTGGAAGATGTATCAAATCGCCAAGCAACGCGTCGATTATAAAGGCTGGCCTTTGTCGGTTGATGACATCCCACTTGAGGTATACGACGAAACCAGTGGCTTTGAGTTTGACGGTACTCGTTATGCCTCAATCAATTCATGTATCGACTATTTCACCAAGGCAGCAGGCGTAGACAAAGAGCTGTTGTCGCAGCTTGTCGACATCGTTTCATCAGAAAGGTTTAGCTACGCACTGCGAATCGCCAAGCTGAACAAGAATGTCTCTAATACCAAGCGCTCGGAGATCGTCGAAGAGGTGCTGCAACAGGAGTCTGAACAAGAAGAGATACTGCTTGAGCAAGCTAATTCAATGTTTAACCCAAACGTCGAAGAGGTGAATATTTCAGGCTCAATAGCGCCTGTGTTTGCTATTCAGTGGGCCCTGGCTAACAAGGTTAAAGATTTAGCCCACCTTTGTGCTCTCGAAGATGAGTATTTTGACTATTTCGAGCACCTCGGCGGCCCTGCCGCTTTCATGTCTTATAACGGCCTACAACTCTACTTAGAATCGCGTCAAGATCCGGAATGGGTAGAAAAATCGGATCCAAATAAACAGTATTGGTGATCATGAGCCATTACTGGTGAACACGTGTAAACTCGATAACTGTGTCAAACATCCATTGTTAGTCCTTGTTTTATATAAAGATCTAAAAATAGCCCCCTATCACAGTTAATTGTTGCAATTCGGTTAAATAGAGTGAAGACTTCAAGCATCTAAAACTATTTAATCACTGCCATCTTGCGGTGAGTAAGGAGTGAATTGTGCTTGCTGTTCTTCGTATTATTTTGGCTACGGTGTTTATTATTTTCACCACTCTATGTGCTTTTGTTTACTGCTTGTTTAGCCCCAAGAACCCCAAGCATGTGTACGTTTTCTGTCGTTGGTTCAACCAACTCCAAAAGATCATCGGTGTAAAACTGGTGCAGCGCGGCCTAGACAATGCCCCAACACCAGAAAACAGCGTCTACATCTCTAACCACCAAAGCATATTGGACTTTGTGACCGATCCAGGAATGCTAAGACCGCGCACCGTTTCATTGGGCAAGCGCGATTTGTTGTACGTGCCTTTCTTTGGCCTGCTGTATTGGATCACCGGTAACATCATGATTAACCGCGAAGATAAGTCCAAAGCACGCGATACCATCAAACAAGTGGCGGAAGCGATTCATCAGAGAGATCTGTCTGTTTGGGTTTACCCGGAAGGAACCCGTAGTAAAGGGCGTGGACTACTGCCATTCAAAACAGGCGCTTTCCGAATGGCAATTGAAGCTGGTGTGCCTATCACCCCGATGTGTACTAGCACCACGCACAATAAGATCGACTTTAATCGTGCCAATAATGGCATTTTGATCACCGAGATGTTGGAACCTATCGATGTATCCGGATACAAGCTTAGCGATGCGAGAGAGTTGGCCAATCGCTGTCACGCACTCATGGCAGAGAAAATAGCAGAGCTTGATGCCGAAGTGGCTCGTTTAGAGGCGCAGCAAAAACCAGAGTTGGATTCAGACCGTTCTTCTACGAACTAACTCGCAACGAAACCACTGAGTCATCGCTCAGTTACTTAAAAAGACACTCAACGATCGCAACTCTCATTGTTCTTGTTTTACTTGCTGGCGCTTATCCGCAAAATAAAAACAGGCGTTAACGGCTTTATAGAGCAATGGGAGCAAACGATGGAAGTGATTCACCATGGTGGCAAACATACTGTCACAGGATCTTGTCACGAGCTAAGAGATTCAGGCCAAGCGGTGCTCATCGATTGTGGCCTTTTTCAAGGTTTAGATCTTCAAGGTAAAAAGCTTCAAGGTGCGGACACTCGCCCTCTTGATATTGAATTTGAAACATCCCACCTCAACGCTCTGCTGCTGACCCATACTCACATTGATCATATTGGCCGATTACCTTGGTTACTCGCCAGTGGGTTTAACCAACCGATTTATTGCACGCAAGCCACCGCTGAACTTGCCCCTTTAATGATTGAGGATGGCTTAAAGCTGCAAGGACTCAGCAATAAACAGTCGAAGCTGATACTCAAAAAGATTCATTCGTTAATTGCTCCCAAGCCTTACGGGGAATGGTTTCCAATCACGTCTAAACAGCAAAACAACGGAAAGGATCATGATAGGCCAAATACTCTGTATGCTCGCTTTCAACCTGCGGGGCACATCTTAGGTTCTGCCTATATCGAGATTAAGTTACCCAACCAAGAGGTGGTAGTCTTCTCTGGCGATTTAGGCCCAAGTAACACACCACTACTGCCCGATCCTAAGCCACCACGACAAGCCGACTATCTGTTTATCGAATCCACTTATGGCACCAGTACACATGATGATATTGCTACGCGAGCTGAGCGTCTCAAAGCGATCATTGATCGTTCACTGCTCGACGGTGGCGTTATTCTAATTCCGGCATTTAGTATCGGCAGAACGCAGGAATTGCTTTTTGATATCGAACACCTGATCTTTGAGCATCAACTCAGTAGCGATATTCCTATTATTCTCGATTCTCCGATGGCTCAAAAAGTGACGCGTTCATACCGACGTTTTAAAGAGTTGTGGGGACAAGAAGCAAAGCAGCGTCTTGAACTGAAACGCCACCCACTCGCTTTTGAGCAGTGCATTACCGTTGATGGACATAGAATGCACAAGAAAATCGTGAATCGCCTCAAGTCGACAGGTGAACCTGCGATTGTGGTCGCAGCTTCTGGGATGTGTCAGGGTGGCAGGATAATGAACTACTTATCCGCCTTGCTTCCCGATAAACGAACCGATGTAATTTTAGCAGGCTATCAAGCTCACGGAACGCTCGGGCGAGAGCTACAACAAGGAGAAAAACAGGTTTCCATCGATAACCAACACGTTGAGGTGAAGGCTCAGATCCATAGTATGTCTGGCTACTCTGCTCATGCTGATAAAGATGATCTCAATCGATTTATAGAAGAAATAACCGTGCCACCCAAAGAGGTACATTTGATTCACGGAGATCCAAACACTCAGTCTGAGTTCGCTCAAGCTTTGGTTGGGAAAGGATTTAAAGTCGTTTAAAACAGGCGATTGATTCACGATTTCTGATTGCGGTAATCCTTACGGAAAGTTCTAAAAATTACTACTGATATTTTAAATAATACCTCCCCTTAAACCTGCCTAATTTCACTATATCGGTGATATATTCTTGCGTCTTTACCGTCGTAATGTGTTAACAGTCATTAGTACTGAACAACGTTTCCTCTCATTTTTCTTCTATTTTCCCTTCTGACACATATTGTGAGTTTCGAAAATTTGTATTAATCACTATTTATTCACTTTACAAACCGACACTAAAAACAACTAATTGCATATCAATTTTAATGGGACGATTATCAAATTAGCACTAAGCGTTAACAAATACCCCCTGTAACATGCTTTATGTCACAGTAATCCTAATAGGCAGTTAAATAATTTAACACTCGGGTTACAAGTGAAGTATTGTGTTGTTCGAAAAACAATCATAAGCAAAACTAACAGGGAAAATACTCATGCAGTCATTCGTTGATTTTTTGAATGGAATAATCTGGAGTCCAGTACTTATCTACCTATGTTTAGGTGCAGGTTTGTTCTACTCCATCATGACTCGATTTGTTCAAATCCGTCACTTCTTTGAAATGTGGCGCTTGCTACTATCGGGTAAAAGCTCATCAAAAGGCATCTCGTCTTTCCAAGCTCTGGCCGTTTCTCTATCTGGCCGTGTCGGTACAGGTAACATTGCTGGTGTTGCTGCCGCTATCGGTTTCGGCGGCCCAGGTGCAGTATTCTGGATGTGGGTAGTGGCTTTCTTTGGCGCTGCAACAGCTTACGCAGAATCAACGCTAGCGCAAATCTACAAAGAAGAAGATGAAGGCCAGTTCCGTGGTGGTCCGGCTTACTACATCGAAAAAGCGATGGGTCAAAAATGGTACGCTTGGATCTTTGCTATCGCGACTATTTTTGCATGTGGTATTTTGCTTCCAGGTGTTCAGTCAAACAGTATTGGTAATGCTGTAGAAGCTGCATTTGGCTCAGGTGACATGATTGAAACAGCTATCGGTACATTCAGTTTCGCTAAAATTTTCACTGGTACTGTAGTTGCTATTATCCTAGCGTTCATCATCTTTGGTGGTGTTAAACGTATTGCGAACTTCACACAAATCGTTGTTCCATTCATGGCACTGGCTTACATCATCATCGCGTTCGTTATCATTCTGCTAAACATCGGCCAAGTGCCAACGGTTTTCGCAATGATCATTGGCGATGCATTCACACCTATGGCAGGCTTCGGTGCTGCAATTGGTTGGGGTGTTAAGCGTGGTGTTTACTCAAACGAAGCGGGTCAAGGTACAGGTCCTCACGCGGCTGCGGCTGCAAGTGTTGATCACCCAGCTCAGCAAGGTTTGGTACAAGCTTTCTCTATCTACATCGATACTCTTCTAGTATGTTCTGCTACAGCGTTCATGATCATCATCACTGGTGCTTACAACGTTCACGGCGGCGCTGAGGGTGTGTTCCTTGTTCAGAACCTAGCAGCAAACATCGGTGCGAATGGTCCTGTATTTACACAGCTTGCTATTGAAAGTGCACTACCAGGCATTGGTAAGCCATTCATCGCATTTGCTCTGTTCTTCTTCGCATTTACAACGATTCTTGCTTACTACTACATCGCAGAAACGAATATTGCTTACCTACGTCGTACCATCAAGATCCCTGGCATGATGTTCGTACTTAAGCTTGTTCTTATCACTGCCGTTTTCTATGGCACAGTTAAAACAGCGAACCTTGCATGGGCAATGGGTGATGTTGGTGTTGGCTTGATGGCATGGTTAAACATCGTTGGTATTCTGATCATCTTCTTCATGTCTAAGCCTGCGCTTAAAGCTCTAGCTGACTACGAAGAACAGCAGAAACAAGGCGTAACTGAGTACACATTCAACCCTGTAAAACTAGGCATTAAAGGTGCAACTTACTGGGAAGAGAAGTACAAGCGTAAAACAGGCAAGTCTCCAGAAGCAGAAGCTGCAGACACTAAACCTGTAGAGCAACCTTCAGCTTAAGCTTTCCTTAGCAAATAGATCGCTTTAACAAATAGTGCTATTAATAACGCATAAAAAAGGGGTTAGCTATTTCGGCTAACCCCTTTTGTTTTATTCATAACCAATAAATGGCTTATAACAAACTAACTGTTCCCGAGTTAGAGTATTAAGCAGCGATTTCTTGTGTTGCCATTTGAGGCGCTTTCTTCTCACCGATAGGCAGTACTGTGCGGCCGTATTCGTTGTTGATTACTTGTGCCATTGCAAAGTAGATAGCTGAAGCGCCACAGAAGATACCTTCAAAACCAGCGATAGTGCCGATTAGTTCGCTGCCAGTGAAATCACGAGCGGCTAGCAAGAAGAACAAAATAGTTAGTGAACCGAATACTACTTGCTTCGCAACTGGGTAACATAGAGAACCGATGAACATGAAGCCTGTGAAGATACCCCATAGTAATAGGTACCAACCCATGAATGCAGCAGGGCTTGCTGGAAGGCCCATGTAAGGCATTACAATCAAACCAACCAAAGACAACCAGAATAGGCCGTAAGAAGTAAACGCAGTTGTACCGAACGTGTCACCACGTTTGAAACACATAGTGCCCACGATAACTTGGCTCAAACCACCGTAAAAAATACCCATTGCAAGAATCATAGAATCGATTGGGAAGAAACCTGCGTTGTGGATATTAAGAAGAATGGTGGTCATACCGAAACCCATTAAGCCTAGTGGCGCTGGGTTAGCTAGTTTGGTCGACATTACGAATTTACCTTATTAAAGTGGTTGATTAAAAAAAAGCGATAAAAACTATCAGAAAATTTTAATCTATAAACCGTACAACTAGGTAATCCAGTTATCGAAAACTAAGATTGTACAAATGATCTTATGGAAAATAGGTTTCATAATGAACCTATTCAATTCACCGAAACTATCAATAAACAGATTCCCTATCACGTTCGTTCCTCACTGTAAGGAATGACGAGTGAGGTAAGTGTTGAGGCAATGAGACAAAGCCTGGTGCTACGTCACTCTAGAATCGAGGGACGGGATATCTGGAATCTACTCTTCGATATGAGCACTTGCGGCACACAAGAGCCCTCTGTCACGTTCGTTACTTACTGTGGGGAATGACGAGGTTTTTTTAGGTACGATAAAAGAGATGGGGATGCGAAAAGAGTCTTTAGATTTGAGTAAGCGCCCCCTTAATAGCAAACGTAGGCAACAGGTGGCGAGCTTTTCGTTACTTGTTTACTCCATTAAATCTCGTATCTACTTGGACAGATTAAATTACGCTTGTTGTGGTTTAGATTCAGACACTTGAGATTGAACGTCTGAAGAAGCGTTTTTACTCGCATCGCGCTTGGCTAACAACGTCACGACAATCAACTGAGCAACAAGAGCACCTAATACAACCAATGCACTTCCCGTAAAGCCTGCGACTACAAAACTAATCAGAGCAATAGAGCCGTTCATCAATGCGTAAGGTAGCTGCGTCTTAAAGTGTTCAAACTGATCACACCCAGCCCCGGTTGAAGAAAGAATCGTGGTTTCAGAGATCGGTGAGCAGTGATCACCAAACAAGCCACCCGATAACACGGCACCAATCGCGACGAGAAGCGGAGCATCTATCGCAATCGCGGTTGGAATAACTAAAGGCATCATTATCGCGAAGGTTCCCCACGATGAGCCCGTTGCGAATGAGATAATGGCAGACAGCAAGAACGCGACCGCAGGTACTAACCAGTAAGGGAAACCGCTCTGTGCTTGCTCAGCAATATAAGCCGCTGCACCCAACTCTTTACCAACGGTGCTTAATGCCCAAGCCAGTACCAAGATGATCGCGACTGGCATCATGTTTCCCATACCTTTTAAGTACACAGAAACACCATCTGAAAGCTTTCTTACACCGTAGTAAGCCATTAGCGAGATTAAGGTAATCGCCGCAAAGAAATAAGCCGATGATAACGCCGCTCTAAATGATGAACCTGCGACCTTTTGGAACGGGAAGCCTTGTGGAACCAACATGGCACACAACACCACCAGCATCACTAACAATGGTGCCCAGACAAAAGATGCCTTTGCATTTTTATGCGAGAACGGATTTAGTGATTCGTTATTCACGCCAGAGTTAATTCCCGCCTGGCAATCACGCTCGGCTTTTGCCATTGGCCCAAAGTCTAAACCTTTAACGGACACAAGCGGAACGATGAAAATCGCAAGAAATGCGTAGAACTGAAAAGGAATCGCACCGATGAAGGCATCCCAATCGGACATGTTGACATTCAACGCCGTGAACTCTTTCTGAATAAGGCTCATGATGTAAACACCCCATCCAATGAAAGGGATAAGAATAGCAACGGGCGACGAGGTTGAATCAATGATGAATGCTAGTTTCTGTCTAGAAAGTTTCAGTTTATCGAAAAGGGGACGAAAAACAGGGCCAACAATTAAAGGGGTGCCTAAGTCTGAGAAAAATATAACGATTCCACCCAACCATGCTGACAATTGAGCTTGGCATTTATTGCTTACCCACTGAGTCACTCGCTTTGCAAACGCGACGCCACCACCGGACTTTTCCATCAATGCGACAAAGCCACCGATGAATACCAACAGCATGATCACACCAGCGTTATAGCTGTCGGTAAGTTGAGGGACTAGGTAACCTTTCACCATGGTACCAAACGTATCAAGTGGGTTAAGTTCGCTAAACATGCCAGTCAGCATTGCAACACCACTCAGCACACCAGCAAAAAGGCCTATCACCACATTCCTTGTCGCCAATGACAACACCAAAGTAATCACAATGGGGATGAGTGACGTGATATCTGTCTGTTCCATAGGTACACCTTAACCCTAAAATAAAGAATAAGTATAATTTAAAAGTGAATATAAATTCACAAAAAGCATTTGTACAGGACTTTATTCTCTAAATGGAAAATTAGCATTCAGCTAAGAAGTTTCGCGTTAGATCATCGAGGAATGCAGAGCAAAAACGCAAAAGCCGAAAGCAATCACTTTCGGCTTTGATTTATCAGTTAAAACACTGAATTATATAATTAATTATTTACAGCTAATTTCATCCCAGAACCAATTCGATTGAACTGGGCTTTCCCAAACACCTGGGCCGTTTTTAGCCACGAAGCACTTACCGTTATGCGTCACCTTGTCGCCATTACTCACTTGGCTAACACCCGCTTGCCATGTGATAAATACCGATGGGTCAACGACGACCGGCGGCTCAGTAACTGGCGGTTCAACTGGTGTTGGGTCTACCGGAGCAGGATCAACAGGTGTAGGATCAACAGGCGATGGATCTGTCACTACCGGTGGTGTTGGCTCTCCAGCAATCAATTTCCAAGGGCCGCCATTGGTAGGGTCATCCCCTTGTGTCCACCATTTCGCTTCATAGGTTGCACCGTTGTGAGTCACTTGGTCACCCGCGTTGTAAACCTTGGTCGCACTCCAACCATTACCACCCGGATCAGTACCAGGATCTACCGGATCCAGCTTATCGACCACTTTCACTTCAGGCCAACTCGCATGAGAACCATAAAAGTTGGTCACACACTTCTCGTAATCGCCAGCCACCAGTGCGGAATAAGCAGTTTGAAAGCCCACTAGCTCACACTCAAATGAATACCCTTCTGGGCGGTCTGCGTAGTATTTCCAGTTACCATCCCAGTTGGTGTACAACACATCCGTTGCTCCGTTGAGATTCAAGCTTCCGTAAGGCGTTTGCTGCCAACATGTATTGGCTTCATCGGCTTCTACAGGAATTTCATAGTGCGCGGCTAACCCTTCCCAGTAACGAATACGGTTAACGGGTTGGCCTTTGTCTTTGTTCTGCTCGCCACATTCAATACCACCATTGATCACGTTGATTGTGGTACCAAAGCCATAGCCAATACCCGCATCCAATTCACGTTGAGATGGTGTCCATGTTCGGTCAATTACATGCAGCATTGCCGGTTTAGGCGCTTGTGGTGTTAAAAAGAACCAGATAGCAGACGCTAAGTTCAACCAAGAATCCGCCACTAAGCCCGGATTGTTGAGAAGCACCGTCGCATCGCCATCGAACATCACTTCAGAGAACGCGCCGTAATTAAAATGGTAAGAAAGCTGTTTAGCACCACGTCCGAAGTAACCCTGCCCCGCAGCACATGGCCAACGGGCATTCTGCCAATCATTCTGACCACAACCTGTGGTGTAACCTTCTTGGCCTTCAGACCAACCCATTTCGCGAACATGCACCAGCGCTTGCTGCCACTCTTCTAGAGCTAATGGATTATCAGAGGTGTTGCCTATCGCGATGTGCCCACCCGTCTCTTGTGAAAAGTGAGCAAAGGCCGTGATGATGGATTTCTTACAGATGGCATCGGAGTCACGGCCATCGGTGTACTCTCCACAGAACGCTGGGAATTTACCGATCGCACGTAAGAAGCGAGTGTAGGTGTATTCTGGCGCTGCCATCTGAGTGAGGAAGTCCCATTCAGATTGAGGGAACACGCGCTCTACACGCTTTATGTTTTCAGGATTCGAGGGGGAACCGGGTTCAATCGCTTCAACGATTGTATTCGGGCGAGTTTGAAGGGCCTGTGACCAGATCGCATACATAGGATCGGATGTTTTCGCTTGTTCAGCAGCTTGTAGAGCCGACTTTTCAACAAGGTAACCATTCGGGTTTTGCGGATCAGGTTGAATGTTCAAAGACGCATGACTTTGCGCTGCTAATGTGCAGCCCAGTACTGTCGCCAAATATTTGATTTTTAACATGATGGATTCTCTTATCTGTCCTTAATAAGTCCATCAAAGAGTATGCTTCACATGTGGAATGGCCTAGCTGTAGCTGTGTGAATTTATAAAAAGTGCGAGTGATCTTTTTGATACATGGCTCAGCACAACAAAGCGTCTCATGGTTTCTTGAGCTGATATCTAGTTTCCAACTCATTTGGTTTCTAGTTATTGTTCATTTGATTTCGAGGTATTGCTCATAAGCCTTTAATGTAATGAATCAATATAATCAATCGAAAAGAAAAAAGCCCCGAACTGAGTTCGAGGCTTAAGATCTTAATCAAAGCTGGTTAAATCTCTAAGAGATTATTCCCACTCGATAGTTGCTGGTGGCTTACCAGAAATATCGTAAACAACACGTGAAATGCCGTTAACTTCGTTGATAATACGGTTAGAAACCTTACCTAGGAAGTCGTATGGTAGGTGTGCCCAGTGAGCAGTCATGAAGTCGATAGTTTCTACGGCACGTAGAGATACAACCCAATCGTACTTACGGCCATCGCCCATTACGCCAACTGAACGTACTGGTAGGAATACCGTGAATGCTTGAGATACTTTGTGGTAAAGGTCAGCAGCGTGAAGCTCTTCAATGAAGATCGCATCTGCGCGACGCAGTAGATCACAGTACTCTTTCTTCACTTCGCCAAGTACACGAACACCTAGACCTGGACCCGGGAATGGGTGGCGGTAAAGCATGTTGTATGGAAGACCAAGCTCTAGACCGATCTTACGTACTTCATCTTTAAACAGCTCACGTAGAGGCTCAACAAGGCCCATTTCCATATCATCAGGAAGACCACCAACGTTGTGGTGAGATTTGATTACGTGTGCTTTACCTGTCTTAGATGCAGCAGACTCGATTACGTCTGGGTAGATAGTACCCTGAGCAAGCCATTTAGCATTCTTCAGTTTCTTAGACTCTTCATCGAAGATATCTACGAATACGTGACCAATGATCTTACGCTTAGCTTCTGGTTCAGCTTCGCCTTCAAGAGCATCAAGGAAACGTTGCTCAGCATCTACTTTGATGATGTTTAGGCCAAACTTGTTGCCGAACATCTCCATAACCTGCTCACCTTCGTTTAAACGAAGAAGGCCGTTATCAACAAATACACATGTTAGTTTGTCGCCGATAGCGCGGTGAGCAAGCATCGCAACTACAGATGAATCAACACCACCAGAAAGACCAAGGATAACTTCGTCGTCACCTACTTGTTCTTTAATACGTGCAACTGCATCTTCAATGATTGAAGCTGAAGTCCACAGACCTTCACAACCACATACGTTAAGAACGAAGTTCTCAAGCATTTTCAGGCCGTTTTTAGTGTGTGTTACTTCTGGGTGGAATTGAACACCGAAGTACTTCTTCTCTTCGTTTGCCATTGCAGCGTATGGGCAAGTGTCTGTTTCAGCGATCTTTGTGAAATCAGCTGGAATCTCAACTACTTTGTCGCCGTGGCTCATCCAAACATCTTGAGTAGACTCAAGGTCAGCGAAAAGTGCAGATTCGCCAGTCACTTGTACCGCTGCGTAGCCGAACTCGCGCTCAGTAGACGTTGCTACTTTACCGCCAAGTTGCTCAGCCATAGTTTGCATGCCGTAGCAGATACCGAATACAGGAACACCTGAATCAAATACGTACTGAGGTGCACGTGGAGAGTTCTCCTCCGTTACACTTTCAGGACCACCAGATAGGATGATGCCGTCTGGATTGAATTCACGAATATCCGCTTCTTCTACGTCCCAGCTCCAAAGTTCACAGTAAACACCGATCTCACGAATACGACGAGCTACTAGCTGTGTGTATTGAGAACCGAAGTCAAGAATTAGAATACGTTGGTCATGAATATTTTTAGTCATTGTAAGCAGTCTTATTGGCTATGTGATAAAACGGAGGCGAGTTTACTCACCTCTGATTAACTCTTCAAGAAATAAAGCAAACGTTTTCGTTAGATATCTTTAACCACGTGTTTTGAGACAATCGGACTTTTAACAAAACAGGCGGTAGATATAATACCAATCACAGTAAGTAAGTGTTCAGGAATAGCGTAGGAAAAAAGCCTGAGAACGAGGCAGGATTTTCTGATAAGTAGTTATTCTACAATCAAAAATTCTAACGAAGTTATCGAGGTTTTTAACAAGCTAGGATGACCAGTTATTTACTACGATTGGTATATTAATGTGCCGACTAAATCAGCACATTATTCAAACGTTTGGACGTATTATTAACCTAAACGGTAGTTAGGTGCTTCTTTCGTGATTTGAACATCGTGTACGTGAGATTCTTTCATGCCCGCACCAGAGATACGAACAAACTCAGCTTTAGTACGCATGTCTTCAACAGTTGCAGAACCCGTTAGGCCCATGCTTGAGCGTAGACCGCCCATCTGTTGGTGAACGATCTCTTTTAGACGACCTTTGTATGCGATACGACCTTCAATACCTTCTGGAACAAGCTTGTCTGCAGCGTTGTCAGATTGGAAGTAACGGTCAGAAGAGCCTTGAGACATAGCGCCAAGAGAACCCATACCACGGTAAGACTTGTAAGAACGACCGTTGTAAAGGATAACTTCACCCGGTGCTTCTTCAGTACCAGCGAACATTGAACCAACCATCACACAAGATGCGCCAGCAACGATAGCTTTACAGATATCGCCAGAGAAGCGGATACCGCCATCTGCGATTACTGGAATACCGTATTCGTTTGCAACTTCCGCTGCGTCTGCGATGGCTGTTACTTGAGGAACACCAACACCAGTAACGATACGAGTCGTACAGATTGAACCCGGGCCGATACCTACTTTAACCGCACTAACACCCGCTTCGATAAGAGCACGAGCGCCAGCGCCAGTTGCTACGTTACCACCGATGATTTGTAGATCAGGGTATGCAGCGCGAGTTTCGCGGATACGGTTAAGTACGCCTTCAGAGTGACCGTGTGAAGAGTCGATAAGTAGAACGTCTACGCCAGCTTCAACTAGAGCAGCAACGCGCTCTTCGTTACCAGCGCCAGCACCAACAGCTGCACCTACACGTAGGCTGCCGCGCTCATCTTTACATGCGTTTGGTTTACGTTCTGCTTTGTGGAAATCTTTTGCAGTGATCATTCCAGTAAGTTGGAAGTCATCATTTACAACAAGAACTTTTTCAACACGCGCTTCGTGCATTTTCTCTTGAACTTCTTCACGAGTTGCACCTTCTTTAACAGAAGCAAGGCGAGCTTTAGGCGTCATTACTACATCAACTTTCTTAGAAAGGTCAGTAACAAAGCGAACGTCACGGCCAGTAATGATACCAACCAATTCGTTTGTTTCAGTAACAACAGGGAAACCGGCGAAGCCGTGTTTTTGAGTAAGGGCTACAACATCAGCGATTGTCGCGTCAGGGCTTACAGTTACTGGGTGAGAAACCACACCAGCTTCGTAAATTTTAACCTGGCGAACCATTTCAGCTTGCTGCTCGATTGACATATTCTTATGAATAAAGCCAATACCACCTTCTTGCGCAAGGGCAATTGCTAGGCGTGCTTCCGTAACAGTATCCATCGATGCAGAGATCATTGGGATGTTTAAAGAAATGTTTTTCGTTAACTGAGTGCGAAGATCAGCTGTGTTCGGAAGAACGGTTGAGTGTGCTGGGACGAGTAAAACGTCATCAAAAGTTAAAGCTTCTTTTGCGATTCGTAGCATTTGCAATATCTCACAACAAAGGTGTTAAAAGGAGTAAACCCAACTTTATCGTTTCGCATAATAAAGTGATTTGGATTTGATATTGCAGACGGATTATACGCACGGCGAAATCGCTTGGCTACACATTTTTGTATTTTTAATTTGCATTTACCCCCTTGCTATGTATTATATTGCCGCTATCTTCCATACTCACGCCCTGTGAGATTCCAAGAAAGACCTTCCTTCAAGGAAAGATAGTGCTTCTATGACTAATCCAAACATCTTTACTGTTTCTCGCCTCAACTCAGAGGTTCGTCTCCTATTAGAAAACGAAATGGGAATAGTCTGGCTCGTTGGTGAAATCTCAAACTTCTCTGCACCTGTCTCTGGTCACTGGTACCTCACGCTAAAAGACTCTCGCGCTCAAGTTAAATGCGCCATGTTTCGTGGCAATAACCGCCGTGTGACCTTTAAGCCTCAGAACGGCAATCAAGTTTTAGTCAAAGCTCGCCTATCTCTTTACGAGCCACGCGGTGACTACCAACTGATCATCGAAAGCATGCAGCCAGAGGGTGACGGTAAACTTCAGCAAGAGTTTGAAAAACTGAAGATGAACCTTGCCGCAGAAGGCCTGTTTGCTCAATCGAGTAAGCAACCACTTCCTGAACACCCAAAGCGCGTTGGCGTTATCACCTCAAAAACGGGCGCTGCGCTGTTTGATATTCTTGATGTACTGAAAAGACGCGATCCTTCATTGCCTGTTGTGGTTTACCCGACCATGGTTCAAGGCGAAGAGGCGGCAATTCAGATTGCTCAAGCGATTGGACGAGCTAACGAACGCAATGAGTGTGATGTGTTGATCGTGGGTCGTGGCGGCGGTTCATTAGAAGACTTATGGTGCTTCAATAACGAGATCGTTGCTCGCACAATTGCAGCAAGCCAGATCCCGATTATCAGCGCAGTTGGCCACGAAGTTGACGTCACTATCGCCGATTTCGTGGCAGATATGCGTGCTCCAACGCCGTCAGCTGCTGCAGAATTGGTTAGCCGTGACAACAGTCATAAAGAGCAAGCTTATGCCTCTAAACGTGCTCGCTTGGTGAGTGCGATTCGTCATGTGTTAATCAAACAAGCACAATCCACTCAAACGTTAAAATACCGCTTGGAGAAACAGCACCCGAGCTACCAACTGCAAAAGCAGAGTCAGCAGCTTGATGACCTAGACATGCGTTTGCGTCGTGGTATGACTCAATACCTAAAACAACATGCACAGCGTGTTGAACGTAAACAGCACCAACTTCAGTTGAACTCACCAGTGAAGCGCCTTGGTGAACAAAAACTGCATCTGCAACGTTCAGAGCAAAAGCTATTAGATGCGATGGATAAAACACTGCTAACCACTCGCCATCAGCTAGCCATGGCTGCAGAGAAGCTAGAAACCGTTAGTCCACTGGCAACCCTAAAGCGTGGCTACAGCATTACTCATTCCGCATCGAGCAAGACAGTATCATCAATTAACGATGTCGAAGTCGGTGAAGTGATCACCACCCAAGTTGAAGACGGTGTGATTGAATCACAAGTGACCACAAGAGTCGCTAAGAGCGAGCTTTAGCTTCGACTAGAACGTTGAAAATCATTTAAAACCAGAAAGCCCTTTCGATAATCGACAGGGCTTTTTTCGTATCTACTGGTTTTGAAATTCAAACTCTACTCAGTAGCAGAAGGCTCCTTCATGGTCAGCATCCCTTCCGTCACAATAAAGTTGATGATGAAATCTAAACCTTGGCTCTCTTTTAGGTTGGTGAACACGTATGGCTTAGTTGGTCGCATGCGTTGAGTGTCTTGCTCCATCACCTCAAGTGACGCACCAACATACGGTGCTAAATCGATCTTGTTGATGACTAACAGATCGGATCGTGTAATACCCGGGCCACCTTTACGTGGGATCTTCTCCCCCTCCGCTACATCAATCACGTAGATAGTAAGGTCGGCTAATTCAGGGCTGAACGTCGCACTCAAGTTATCACCGCCACTTTCGACGAATACCACATCGAGGTTCTTATGCAGCTTGGCAAGCTCTTCTACCGCAGCTAAGTTCATCGACGCATCTTCACGGATCGCCGTGTGCGGACAGCCACCCGTTTCAACACCAATAATACGATCTGGTTCTAGAGCCTCTGCTCGCGTAAGTATCTTGGCATCTTCTTGAGTGTAGATGTCGTTGGTTACCACTGCGATATTGAGCTTGTCGCGAATCGCTTTACAAAGCACTTCTAATAGCGCTGTTTTACCAGACCCTACCGGGCCGCCAATACCAATTCGAAGTGGTTGCTTATAACTTTCCATTGTCTACTTCCTTATATTCTTTTTGCTACATCGTTCGCGCTAACCGCTACGAACGAAATAGTCGTGTGTATTGTGTTTCGTGCAATGAACTCGCTAATGCCATCGAAGGCGAAAAGCTGCCTATCATCCAATCTTCTATCGTGCGGGCCTTTTCGATCACCTCAGGAAAGGTGTTGGTGATATTAATCAATGCCAACTGACCATCGGTTTGACCTAAAGGCACTAACTTGACCCCTGCGGTAACGATGTTTTCAAGCCAACTCCATAAATAACCCTGCTTGAGGCTCTCTAAATCAATACCCCAATGCTGAGCCGCCATACACATGCCCAACAATTGGTTTGGATGACTATCAACAGAATCCACCAGCGAAATATCGATATCCAAGCGCTTCAACAAGGTGTTCAATGCATGCCCACGCTGCTTTTCTTCCGCTCGCAATTCACTGGTTTCACGGCTTGAGTATAAGTAGTTACACCAATGCTCAATCTCATCGATTTCACCCTTTTCTAGCGCGTGATAAAGACGCTCTAAGATAGGTAATTCCAAAGTTGCGACACTGGAACTGACGATGGTATTAAGCCACTGTTCCATGCTGTTGCGATCGGTCACCCACCCCGCTTCAACCGCTAACTCTAAGCCTTGCGAATAAGTGAACCCACCAATCGGCAACGATGGACTGATCAATTGAAACAGACGATAGACGGCTACATTTTCTGTTGTGGTCATAATCGTGCCCTCAGTCTTCCAGAATCAAATAAGTTCGAGAGCCTACGCGCCTAACAGCAATAGTGCGCTTGCTGAAGCCACGCCGACTGACAACCATTTAGAGTAAACCGCGCGACCAACAAAAGTACCGATAACCATCAGAGCCAAAGCACTGATACTCATGCCTGTTGCGAACTGAGTCAGGTTGCTCGCGGCTTCAACGCCGTGTGCGTAACCATGGAAAAACAACATAGCAATCGAAGCAACTAATACGCTGTTTACACGCTTGGTTGATGGTGAGAATACATGCCATAAACATAAGCTGACGACAAACAGAGAAGCGATAATGGCAGGCTCAACAATCACAGAGAAACCTAGGGCTTGGCCTGCGATAAGCCCTACCACTAAAGACACCAATCCACCGCCAATCAGAGCTGCTTTTGTCTTGGTGGAAAATGACAGTGCGCCAATTAATAAACCGAAAGCGATCAGCATGATCAGATGATCCATGCCAGTCACAGGGTGAGTTAAGCCAGACATAAACGAGTGAGACTCATGAACCGAATGCGAACCGTGCCCCGGGTGAGCCAATGCCAATGTCGATGTTGTTAGAGAAGCTATTGTGAAAGTACATAAGCCTGCAGCTGTTTTAAAGTTCATCGCGAGTTCCTTGCTTTATACCAATCGTAGTAAATAATTGCTCACCCTAGCTTGCTAAAATGCTCGATAACTGCGTTATAATTTTTGATTGTAGAATAACTACTTATCGAAAAATTATGCCTTGTTCTCAAGCCTTTTTTCTGCGCTATTGTTGATCACTTACTTACTGTGATTGGTATTATTGTTATTAATATCGTTGTTATATAAATCGTTTAGTGAGTCATCAATGACTCGATTAATGATGGTGATGATGTCCACCAGAGCGACCGCCATAAGCACCGCCTTCTGGTTCAAACGGTTGTTTCTCAGTGGTCACTTTCGCGCCTAAGCCTTCAACCATTTCATCTAAAACATGGTCGTGTTGATAACGAACCCAACCCGCTTCCACTTGCAGCGGAACATGACGGTTACCAAGGTGATACGCCACTCGCGTTAACAGGAGCAAGTCTTCACAGTAAACAGTCGAAACGGTTTCTGGTGCCGCTTTCACTTCTACGACTAAACCGCATTTACTTGAGAGTTGTTCGCCACCACGCAAGATATGACCTCGTGGTAGAAACAGTCCGGCATTGCGCCCGTCATCGAGCATCACCTTAAGACGGCTCTTAATGCGGCTATCGATCGGCAGGCTCAAATAGCCGTCCGGTGCATTTTGTATTTGAGTATTCAGTTGAGTCAGTTCAATCATGCTATTACCTCAATCTCCTTGTGAGATTTATAACGTTCAAAATAGGGTCACTAAAATAAGATTCTTTAGTCAAAGGCTTAGAATAGAAAGTACCGCTGAGCCATTGGCAGCTCTTCAGCAGGCTCACACGTGAGTAGTTCACCATCGGCGCGCACTTGGTACGTCTGAGAGTCGACTTCAATCTTCGGCATCCAATCATTGAGCTTCATGTCGGCTTTGCTGATGTTTCGGCAGTTGCTCACAACACCAATCAAGCTCTGTAGACCCAATTGCTTGTCGATGTTCTGCGCCTTGGCTTCTTTAGAGACAAACAGCATTGATGTGTTCTGACACGCCTTGCCGTAGCTACCAAACATTGAACGGTAATGGACTGGCTGAGGTGTTGGGATTGAAGCGTTTGGGTCACCCATCGGCGCCATGGCGATCATGCCGCCTTTCAAAATCACGCTTGGTTTCACGCCAAAGAAGGCAGGCTTCCACAGTACTAGATCCGCCAGCTTTCCAGCTTCGATAGAGCCGATCTCATGTGCCATACCGTGCGTAATCGCAGGGTTAATGGTGTATTTAGCGACATAGCGTCTTAATCGGAAGTTATCGCTGTAGTCTGAATCTTCTTTTAGGCTGCCGCGCTGAACTTTCATCTTGTGCGCAGTTTGCCAAGTTCGAGTGATCACCTCGCCTACACGTCCCATTGCTTGTGAGTCCGAAGCGATCATCGAAAAGGCACCTAAGTCATGAAGAATGTCTTCTGCGGCAATGGTTTCACGGCGGATACGTGACTCTGCGAACGCGACATCTTCAGCAATCGATGGTGACAAGTGATGACAGACCATCAACATGTCTAAGTGCTCATCGACGGTATTGATGGTGTAAGGGCGTGTTGGATTGGTTGAGGAAGGCAAAACGTTCGGCTCACCTGCAGCACGAATAATATCGGGAGCATGACCACCGCCCGCACCTTCGGTGTGATAGGTATGAATCACGCGGTCGCCGATTGCGCCAAGTGTCGATTCAACAAAACCAGATTCATTCAGAGTGTCGGTATGAATCGCAACTTGTACGTCCATCTCGTCAGCCACACTCAAACAGGTATCGATTGAAGCGGGAGTGGTTCCCCAGTCTTCGTGCAACTTCAAACCCACCGCGCCTGCCGCTACTTGCTCACGCAGTGCTTCAGGTTGGCTCGCATTACCTTTACCGAGCAAACCAAAGTTCATTGGAAATTGATCGAGTGACTCCAGCATGCGGTGCATGTTCCAAGGCCCCGGTGTACATGTGGTCGCGTTAGTTCCTGTGTTTGGCCCAGTGCCACCGCCAATCATGGTTGTCACACCCGACGCCAATGCTTCTTCAATCTGTTGCGGGCAGATAAAGTGGATGTGTGAATCAATACCACCAGCAGTCAAGATTGAACCTTCGCCTGCTAAAATTTCCGTGCCCGGGCCAATCACAATATCAACGCCCGGTTGAACATCTGGGTTGCCCGCTTTGCCCAATGCCTGAACTCGACCATCTTTGACTGCGACATCGGCTTTTACGATGCCCCAGTAATCCAACACAATCGCGTTAGTGATCACCAAATCTGGAGTTTCGGCACTTGGACGTTGGCTTTGCCCTTGTCCATCACGGATAACTTTGCCGCCGCCGAATTTCACTTCGTCGCCGTATACGGTGTAATCTTTTTCAACTTCTAGCCATAAATCAGTGTCAGCAAGACGCACTCGGTCACCGACTGTTGGCCCAAACATTTCGGCATAAGCCTGTCTGGATATCGTCGCCATGTTCAATCCTTTGTTATTTTCATTATTCCGTGGGAGCGCTTAGAGCTTGCCCATCACCTTTCCTTGGAAGCCATAGATCTCTAACTTACCGGCGTAACGCACTAACTCGACGCTGCGCGACTGACCCGGCTCAAAGCGGGTTGCAGTACCCGCAGGAATATTGAGTCGAAAGCCTTTAGTGACTTCTCGGTTAAAGATCAGCGAAGGGTTTGCTTCATAGAAGTGGTAATGAGAGCCAATTTGGACAGGACGATCGCCAATGTTTTGCACCTTAACGGACGTTGTGTCTCGGCCTTCATTGAGAGTGATGTCACCCGGTGCGGTTTCTACTTTTCCGGGAACGAATCCTGAGTATTGTTTTGTGGAACCAGCCATATTACTTCTCCCTACACGATAGGTTCATGAACGGTCACCAGCTTGGTGCCATCAGGAAAAGTGGCTTCGACTTGTACATCAGGGATCATGGAAGGGATCCCCTCCATAACGTCATCGACAGTAAGAAGTGTGCGTCCAAAATCCATTAATTCTGAAACGGTTTTACCCTCGCGGGCACCTTCGAGAATGGCACTGCTGATCAGTGCGATAGATTCTGGGTAGTTGAGCTTTAAGCCTTTTTGTTTGCGCTGCTGTGCCAGCATTCCTGCGCAGAAGATAAGTAGCTTATCTTTTTCTCTTGGTGTTAATTCCATTTAGCCGCCCGCTGTTAGTGTTGTTTTCTTATTGCTCAAAAACGCATGAGCAGTAAGTGGGATTCAATCACAGCAAGCTTGAAAAAATGTACCTAGGGTCGGAAGTCACCCTAGGTACAAAAAGGGCTAATCGCTAAGTCGCCCAAATCCTTGGTAAATCAGGAGTCGTACCACATAAATGAGAGCGAGTTGCTTGCCAAATCTGACCAAAGGCTTGGAGGATATCTTCACTCCAATTACCCAAGGCTCGCACCACAATCAATCCTTCTATCTGAGTCGCGCCCAATATTAATGTGGGTTCACTCGACATTTTTGATGTAACTGATTGCTGTGAAGCTTGCTGTGTAATAGATAAGAGCAAGCTCTGTACCAACTCTAAATCTTGCTTCTCATTTGAAGTGATATAAAAGGTTCCCATCATTGAATAATCAAGTAACCCCATATTTATCATTAACTTATCGCCACCATGAAAATTAAAGCCTTCAGTCAGAAGCCTTTGATTATCAAGATAGATTTCTGTTTTCCCAACGAGATGACCATGCTCGAATCCCTCATTCTGTGCAGGGCGTCCAAAACAGTGCATCTCCCAACCCCAAAACTGTGCACCCTTTTCTAGGCGAATTTCAGTATCTAAACGAACGTGTGCATTCGGGAAAAAGATGTTCTCTTGCGGCATCCATTCCAAGCGTGCATCTTTCTTCACTCGTAGGGTCTGCTTCTGCTTGGCGTACTTGTTGTTTGAGCGATAAAACTTGGTCGCACCGGGTGTGGTGATCAACGCATGCGCACCGCTTTCGATGGTCGCTTCAATATTGAGAGTGTCACCACCTACCACTCCGCCGGGGGGATGGAGTAAATAGGTGTGACACGTTTCCCCATCAGGATACAGGGGGCGTTGCACCGCAAGCGGACCAGACTGCTGACGATTCTTTAATACGGTTTTATCACTGCGGTCGACAAAAGTGAGGTTTAAACTCGCTTGCCAACCATCACGAATATCTTGTTCGATGGTCTCATTCAAAGATAAAGCTTCTACTAAAGAAGCCTTGCTTACTTCATTCGGAGAAAAGAGAGAATTCATACGGTTAGGTACTCCTTTATCAAGGACTCATCGAGCCCTGTCATTTCACCTTCTGCCACTTGGCGTCCACGGTCGATAATGCAAAAACGGTCACCGACCTTTCTTGCAAACGGCAGCTTCTGTTCAACCAACAGAACCGTGAGCCCCATTTTCTCGTTGAGCATGCGAATGATGTCGCCAATCTCTTGCACAATATTGGGTTGAATACCCTCCGTCGGCTCATCCAAGATCAATAGCTTTGGATTAACCACCAGCGCACGCCCAATCGCTAGCTGTTGCTGCTGGCCACCCGATAAATCACCACCGCGACGATGTAGCATCTCTTTTAACACTGGGAAAATATCGAAGATGAATTCAGGGATCTTGCGGTCACCCTTTTTACGAATCGGTAAACCGACCTCTAGATTTTCTTGAACAGTGAGCATTGGGAAGATCTGTCGACCTTGCGGTACATAGCCGATCCCTTGGCGTGGACGGTCCTCGGCATCGGTTTTCAAAAGTGACTCACCCGATAAGGAGATGTCACCGCTTTCAACCTTCACCAACCCCATAATGCATTGCAGTAAGGTGGTTTTACCGACACCATTTCGCCCCATTAGCACCGTGCATTTACCTTCTGGGATCTGCATATCCAAATCCCACAGCGTGTGGCTCTCACCGTAATATTGATTAACTGATTTAACCTCTAGCATCCTATTCTCCGAGATAAACTTGTTTAACTTCAGGGTGAGCCTGCACTTGATCCATGGTGCCTTCAGCCAACACATGACCTTGATGAAGCACGGTGACATGGCTGGCGATAGAACGAACGAAATCCATATCGTGTTCAACGACCACAACCGAGTGCTTACCTGCCAGTGAGTTAAGTAACTCAGAGGTGCGATCCATTTCTTGGTGAGTCATACCTGCCACGGGTTCATCCACCAGCAACAGCTTAGGGTTTTGCATCAATAGCATGCCGATCTCTAACCACTGCTTTTGTCCGTGAGACAGGTTACCAGCCAAATTCGCCGCTTCGTCTTTTAAATGAATCAGCTCAAGTACCGAGGTCAATTTGTCTTTCTGTTCACCAGACATCACAGCGGTGAACGTCGCCCACACTGAGCGGTCACCGGCCATGGCTAATTCAAGGTTCTGCCACACAGTTAAACACTCAATCACGGTCGGTTTTTGGAATTTACGCCCAACGCCTGCATTGGCGATTTCGGCTTCGTTCATCTTCAATAAGTTGATGTTCGAACCCAACCACACCTCGCCGGTGTCTGGCTTAGTTTTACCTGTGATAATGTCCATCATGGTGGTTTTACCTGCGCCATTAGGACCTATGATACAGCGTAGCTCTCCCTCTTTGATGTAGAGGTTGAGGTCGTTTATCGCTTGGAAACCATCGAAACTTTTGTTGACGCCTTCGACATACAACAGCACGTTATGTCGAGTATCGATGGCAGGATGAATATCGGGTTTGAGGTAATCAAAGACTTCGTCTCGACGAGTGAACGCCTGAACCGATTCCTTTACGCTATTAAATGTGGTCATGCGATCACCTCCTTGGCCTTGTGCTGATCATCCTTATCTTTATCTTGGTTTTTCCTATTTGATGCCTTGCGCAGCTGCTGCCACTTTTCACTGACAAAGCCAATCACACCTTGTGGGAAGTACATGGTTGAGAGTACGAATAGTCCACCCAGAGCAAACAGCCACACCTCCGGGAACTCAACCGTAAACCAACTCTTGGCGTAGTTGATGATCAATGCACCGACAATGGCACCAAACAGAGTGGCACGACCGCCTAAGGCTACCCAAACCACAATCTCAATCGAGTTAAGAGGAGCAAATTCTCCCGGATTGATAATACCCACTTGAGGGACATATAAAGCCCCGGCAATACCGGCGATAACCGCAGAAAGAACGAAGACCCACAGCTTGATGCCATCGACGTCATAGCCCATAAAGCGAGTGCGTGATTCCGTATCACGAATCGCTAATGCCACACGACCTAATCGACTGGTCACCACCATGCGACAAGCTATGTAGCTGAGAATAAGCGCAATACCAGTCGCGACAAACAGACCTATCTTGACCGCATCACTCTGCAAACTCAGACCGATGATGTCTTTGAAATCCGTCAGTCCGTTGTTGCCACCAAAGCCCATTTCGTTGCGGAAAAATGCCAGCATCAATGCGTAAGTTAATGCCTGAGTCATGATAGAAAGATACACCCCGGACACACGAGAGCGGAAAGCTAAATAACCGAACAAGTAAGCCAATGCGCCCGGCACTAGCACCACCATCAGGCAAGCAAACCAGAACTGGTCAAAGCCCTGCCAGAACCACGGCAACGCAGACCAATCAAGGAACACCATGAAATCTGGTAAGACTGGATCACCATAAACCCCACGGTCACCAATCTGACGCATCAAGTACATGCCCATCGCATAACCACCAAGCGCAAAGAAAGCACCGTGGCCAAGGCTCAAGATTCCGAGATAGCCCCACACCAGATCGAGCGCCAACGCCAACATTGCGTAACTCAGGTATTTGCCCATTAATGAGATTGTAAAAGTCTCAACATGAAGCGGGTGCCCACTTGGTAACATGGTGTTAGCCAGTGGGATAAGAATAACGGCCGCTAGAATGGCAAGGATGGTCAGTTGGCCACCTTTGTCACCACGCATTGCCGAAAGTACAAATGATTTTGACTGCATGATGTTGTCCTTAACCTTCAGCCGCACGACCACGTTGCGGGAAGAGTCCGCGTGGGCGTTTTTGAATAAATAGAATGATGAAAACCAGTACCAGAATCTTGGCGAGAACCGCACCAGCCCATGGTTCTAAAATTTTATTGAACAGACCAAGGCTTAAGCCTGCGACTAGCGTGCCCCATAGGTTGCCAACACCGCCGAATACCACCACCATGAATGAGTCGATGATGTACGCCTGTCCCATATTAGGGCCAACGTTGGTCAGTTGAGACAGTGCCACGCCTGCAACACCCGCAACGCCAGAGCCTAAACCGAAGGTCATCGCATCAACTCGCTCTGAACGAATACCCATCGCACGAGCCATGCCACGGTTTTGAGAAACCGCACGAACCTGCAAACCTAGTGGTGTCTTTTTCAGAACCATTAATAAGCCCATAAACACCAAACCACAGAAGAGAATGATGTAAAGGCGGTTGTAGGTCAGGGACAACATTGGGTTTAATTGAAGTGCTCCAGACATCCATTCAGGCGTGCTCACTGAGCGGTTCAAAGGAGAGAAAATAGAACGAACAGCCTGCTGCAAGATTAAGCTAATACCAAAGGTCGCGAGTAAGGTTTCCAATGGGCGACCATAAAGATGACGAATCACACTTCGCTCAATCGCAATGCCCACTAAGCCAGAAACAATGAATGCCGCTGGAATGGAAAGTATCAGCGCTAGGCCAATATGATTCGGCATCAACAACTGCAATACGTAGGTGGTGTAAGCGCCAATCATGATCAGCTCGCCATGAGCCATGTTGATAACGCCCATCACACCAAAGGTAATCGCTAAGCCAATGCCTGCCAGTACCAATACCGAGCCTAAACTCAAACCGAAGAATACTGTTTCTACACCCGAATAGAGTGCTTGGCTTTGTTGATAGCTATCCATCGCACGTTCTGCTGCAGCGGTAATGCTTGGATCTTGCTCACTGTTCAGTAGTTGGTTCAGTGTTTTTAGAACGACTGAATGCTTAAAGTCGCCCACTCGTTCAATCGATGTTACTCGAGCTTCAGTTGTTGCACTGTTATCAAGCGAGGTAAAAATAGCTAATGACAAATCCATTAGTTCAGCGACTTTACCATCGGTCTCATTTTCTCTAAGTTCGGATAAACGATCGATGATAGTGGCATCCTTAGTTCCCAGTAGATCGAGAACCGCTTGATAACGCACATCTGGGTTACTGCTATTTAATCCAATAGAGGCAATTTCGCCCCGTAAGATCCCGCGAAGTTTGTTGTTTACGCGCACCTTTTTAAACAGCTTAGCATTGTCGATATTGAGAGTTGATTCATCCCATACAGACTGAGCTGAAGTGGCTGTTTTGGTGTTTTGAATGAGATAGAGCTGTTTATAATGTTCGTTTTTTTTATCATTGAAGTAATAGAGATTGCCGTTTAACCATCCATATAAAATAGCCTTCGACACGTCTTCCGTTTGTGTCTCAATGATCCAATCGATGGCTAGCTCTTTATCCGATGTTTTTTTACCAACTAGCGCCTTGGTAAAGCTAGCTTCATCCGTTATTCCAGCAAAAGCCAACTGAGCACTGATAGCCATGAGCAACAGCGCCTTAAATACGTTTAATACGTTCTTCATCCCTGCTTCCTTAACCAACAAGTTAGATATTGTTATTTTTTACTTGGTGGATGTTTGGATAGTTGTTGTGACTTGAAACTAATTTGAGCCTTCTCTTTCGTTGCGCCTCCATGCAGAAGCACTCTTCCCTAAAGAGAAGGCTCAATATTCATAGCTAGTAGTTACCGGTAATAGCTAACACCCAGTAACGAAAGCTGATAACCAGTAACTAGTTATCAGCTAAGAGCGAATAACTCTAGTTACCACCAGAACACTTTTTAGTTTCAACGTTGAACGCACCACATGAGAATGGCTTAGACCAACTAGAGAATAGTTTTGCTGATTCAGGTAAGTAGTTAGACCAAGCATCACCTGCAACAAGGCCTGTGGTTTCCCAAACGATGTCAAACTGGCCATCATCTTGAATCTCACCAATCAATACAGGTTTAGTTATGTGGTGGTTTGGTAGCATGGTTGAGTAGCCACCAGATAGGTTTGGAACAGACACACCAATCAATGCATCTTGCACCGCTTCAGCATCGGTTGTGCCCGCATTAGTCACAGCTTGAGCCCACATATTGAAACCAATATAGTGTGCTTCCATCGGGTCATTCGTTACACGTTTGTCACTCTTAATGAATGACTGCCATGTTTCAACGAACTCTTCATTGACTTCGGTATCGACGCTCATGAAATAGTTCCATGCCGCTAAGTGACCCACTAGAGGTTCAGTATCCATGCCCGATAGCTCTTCTTCGCCAACCGAGAATGCAATCACTGGAATGTCTTCAGATGAAACACCTTGAGCACCAAGCTCTTTATAGAAAGGTACGTTTGCATCGCCATTCACAGTAGATACAACGGCGGTTTTCTTACCAGCTTCACCAAACTTCTTGATATCTGAAACAATAGATTGCCAATCAGAATGACCAAACGGTGTGTAGTTGATCATGATGTCTTCTTCTGCGACACCTTTACTTTTTAGGTAGGCCTCTAAGATCTTATTGGTGGTACGCGGATAAACGTAATCGGTACCTGCAAGCACCCAACGTTCCACTTCAAGTTCATCCATTAAGTAATCAACGGCAGGAATCGCTTGTTGGTTTGGCGCAGCACCGGTGTAGAAAACGTTTTTAGAGGACTCTTCGCCTTCATACTGTACTGGGTAGAAAAGGATGCTGTTTAGCTCTTCAAAAACTGGCAGCATGGATTTACGTGATACCGATGTCCAACCACCAAATACCACATCCACTTTTTCTTTCTCGATAAGCTCACGTGCTTTCTCAGCAAACAGCGGCCAGTTTGACGCAGGGTCAACAACTACAGGCTCAAGCTTCTTACCAAGTAAGCCACCTTTTTTGTTTTGCTCGTCGATGAGCATAAGAACGGTATCTTTTAGCGTTGTTTCACTGATCGCCATAGTGCCTGACAATGAATGTAGAACGCCGACTTTAATGGTATCGTCAGCCGCAAGCACTGTTGCAGAAGAAAATGAAAGTGTTGTACACAGTGCAGCTAGCGATAAATTGAACACCTTGTTCATGATTGTTACTCCATAATTGTATTTTTGTTATTCAATTACAGAGTTACAAGAAGAGTGCCAAACTTAAAACATAACCAACAAAGTTTTAAGCCTTTGTATTTAATAGTACTTTAACTAAGTTAACACCAATGCAGTGCATAGCGACAAGGTTACTATGTTTCATGCTGGTGCAGTGACGATAAGATTGAACCAAGATGACACACGCATATTCGCTAAATACAAAAAAAGCCCAATATTTTCATACTAGACCTCCAAAAAACATCTCAGATTATCGTCTTGCCATTGAGAGGTAAGACTATTCGGCTTGTTGAAACTCGAATTTCACTCTCGACTTAGATTTAAGCTCGTTACAATCGCCATTGCAGAAATAGCTCGCAGCCCCACAAGCTTGAAGCTTCTCTAATTGGCTGCTGCACTCAGGACAAAAGCCCACTTTTGTAAAGTGACCTTGGCAGCTTTCACAGTGGTATTTACCATCCCAGCTAAGTTCTGACTGGCATTTAGGGCAGATATTTTCACTCATAGGAAATCCTAACTTTTTACTTTCAGTACTAATAAGCAATCTACTCTTTCTTCGCCTTGGCTTGCTTGATTTGATACATGCTTTTGTCAGCTGACGCAATCAACTGATCGAGCCCTTTAGGCGACTTTTCACAAGCAATCCCAACACTGACTGAAAACTGAACGCCATTAATATAGAGAGCTTTATCCAACGCTTTTTCTAAGCTGTGATAAAAGTCTGACACTTTTTGTTCGGTATCAAAGCAAGAAAACACTACAAACTCGTCACCACCGTAACGACCTACCTTGGCACATGCCGTAGTCGCTTCATCGAGAACTTTTGCAACGGCTAACAGAACATCATCGCCAAAGCTATGGCCATACGTATCGTTGATTGACTTGAATTTATCAACATCAACAAACAGGCAGGCCATCACTTTGTCCGCAAAACATCGTTTAACTAAAACCTTCTTAGCTTCACTTAACAATGCTCGGCGGTTCAAGCAATGCGTCAGCGAATCATGACTGGCAAAAAAGTTGAGTTGATTCTCTAGCTCGTATTTCTCTAGCGCTACTGAATACAAAGAAGCAAGCAGCTCCAAGATCTCGAGCTCAAATTCATGCGGTTCAGAGATGTACTGACTATAAATAGCGAAGGTACCCAACACATTACCGCGCGACGAGATAATGGGTACCGACCAACAGGCATGCAGATTCGCTTGATTAGTGAGGGCTAAAAAAGGTGCCCAGTTTGGGTGTGCATTTATGTTGGAGACCATAACAGCTTTCTTAAGCGCAGCAGCCTCTCCACAAGAACCAATACCAACGCCAATTCCAATACCTTCTATCTGCTGATTATAAAAATCGGGCAAGTTAGGCGCGCATTCGATGTGTAAAGTGTTCGACTTTGAGTTAAGCAGTAATATTGAGGCCATACGTTGCCCAAAAAGCTGCTCTGTAAGCTGAATGATCTTATGGTTTAAATCCTTACGATCCATTCCAAGTGCAAGCTTTCGAAGCAAACGATTCACTGCTCGGTGGCCTTCTAATAAAAATTGTTGTTCCATTCACTAAAGCTTTCAATTGTGTAGTCGGGTGCAGCCTGTTCTTATGCAAGCTTGCTGTTGGTTAATAATAACACACTAAATAACCACAACACACAATCGAAGATCATAGGTTGATCTTTTGCTTTATCTATTTTGATCAGCGATCTACCCCAAAAAGAATATTTATATCACCACACACCGAAAGCATAAGTTACATGTGCTGCATTTCAATTTTAAATGGTCATTTATTTTGATAATTACATGTAAAAACAGGTTAAACAGAATAAGTAATTTCGTTCTGTAACCGAAATCATCGAATTACATGCGTTAGCATTTCAATATGTTGCTCATCTAGCTGAGTTAACTTAACCGATAACGCCCCAAGCTCTGAGGTATTATCTATGTGAGTACCACCACACGGAATCGACACTAAAGTATCGCTATCCAATTGCCATTCCCAATAGCGAGAGTCTGTTAATGCCTCGCCTTCCAATCTCATTGCCACTGGCGTCGAATCTGCGAGCCAACCTTTAATCATCTGATTGATGTCAGCTTCGATACCATCAAGATTGGTTAGCATATCTGCTACGTTCAAACCACGCTTCTTCAGGGTTTTGCCCAAACGATACTTATCAGTACACAACTCAGGAGTCACAAAGCTAGTCACTTGTGCGTAGCTATTAAAGTCGTAACTGCCGAGCGGATCTTTTCTGTCGGCATCTTTCCGCCAGTAGCTCTCAGCCAATACTTTATTCAACGCTAAGAAAGCAATGTGGCCAGCACTGTGACCTCGGCTCAAACTGGCTTGGTACTCTTTATCAACCGACAACAGCACTTCATCGTTAACATTAATCATAGAAACTAATACAGGTAGCTGGTGGACAACCACAAACGCCCAGCCTTCCGTATCACGCTTAACAGGAATATCGGCTGCGATGTGAAGTTTTCCAGTAGATTGTTCTATTGCACCAACAAGGCAGTCTTCCACAGGATATTGCTCGTCACCAACATTGACGAAGCCTTGGTCTGCTGGGTGATCGGGCCAAATATGACTCACAGGATGAAAAGGTGTCACGTCGGTGATCAGGTAAGTTTTGCTGTCATCGCTTTCAACGTACTGCGCTTTAGCATTGAGCTGCCAAGCCTGATGACAAAATTGAGTGATGGTTGGTGTGATTGCTGACACAGGTGTAATCAAATCGCTAGTAGTCATATCGTTCTTCTTCTGGAATCTAGTCTGATTCGTTGAGCCATGATGATAAAAACGTATTGTTATGGCTTAACGTGAATTTTGCTTAAAAAAATACCCGAGACAGGCTCGGGTATCAAATCTATTGGAAAGGTTTACTTACGACCTTTAACCATGCTCATCATACGTTTACGTTTACGTTCTTGAGAAATTGTCAGCTTGTTAGTCTTAGCTTCAAATGGGTTCTCGCTGTTCTGGAATTGAATGCGAATAGGTGTACCCATGATTTCTAGTGAACGACGGTAGTAGTTCATCAAGAATCGTTTGTATGAATCTGGCAAGTTACGAACTTGGTTGCCGTGGATAACGATAATCGGTGGGTTGTAGCCACCAGCGTGCGCGTATTTCAGTTTCACACGACGGCCACGAACCATAGGCGGTTGGTGATCATCAGTCGCCATCTTCATGATACGAGTTAGCACAGAAGTACCAACACGAGTAGTCGCTGACTTGTAAGCTTCTTGTACAGACTCAAACAAGTGACCAACACCTGTACCGTGAAGTGCAGAGATAAAGTGAATACGTGCGAAATCAACGAAGCCTAAGCGACGGTCTAGCTCTTTCTTAACGCGTTCTTTAACGTCGTTATCTAGGCCATCCCACTTGTTTACGGCAATAACAATTGAACGACCAGCGTTCAACGCAAAGCCTAGCAAGCTTAGATCTTGATCAGAGATGTTTTCGCGAGCATCGATAAGCAGCAATACAACGTTAGCATCTTCAATCGCTTTCAGTGTTTTAACCACTGAGAACTTCTCTACCGTTTCGTTGATGTTTTTACGACGACGAACACCCGCAGTATCGATTAGAACGTATTCACGCTCGTCACGCTGCATTGGGATGTAGATAGAGTCACGAGTCGTACCTGGCATATCGTAAACAACCACACGCTCTTCACCAAGAATACGGTTCGTTAGCGTTGATTTACCTACGTTAGGACGGCCAATGATCGCTAGTTTGATCGGTTGATCTTGAAGACGCTTGAATTCTGCTTCAGCTTCTTCTTCTGTAAATTCAACCTGCTCTTCTTCTTCGTCTTCAAACTCAGTTAAGTCGCTTACTTCGCCATTCTCAGCTTTTAGCGCTTCTGCGAATGGGTTAAGAGCAAGGTCAATAAGTGCAGTAACACCACGACCATGCGCCGCAGCGATTTGGTACATGTCTTCTACACCTAGTTGCCAGAAGTCAGCACTTGCAGCATCAGGGTCGATACCATCAACCTTGTTTACTACTAGCATTGAAGGCTTTTCTAGTTGACGTAGGTGCTTAGCAATCGCCACGTCTGAAGGTGTTAGACCCGCACGGCCATCTACCATAAATAGAACGACATCAGCTTCATCAATCGCCGCTAGCGACTGTTCAGCCATTTTAGTTTCAACACCTTCTTCAGTACCGTCGATACCGCCAGTGTCAATAACAATAAAGTCATGCTCGCTAAAATGAGCATGACCGTATTTACGGTCACGCGTTAAGCCAGGGAAATCCGCAACCAATGCATCACGAGTTCGAGTCAATCGGTTAAATAACGTAGATTTACCTACGTTCGGACGCCCTACTAGAGCAACAACAGGTACCATAACAACCTCTACAATTTCTTCTCTAAATGTAGTTATAGGTAAGCACTTGTTCGCAAGTTTAAACTCTTACCTATAACCACACGGTTTATTAATTTTTAACAACAAAACGGCTCCTGGCTGTTACCAACCAGGAGCCGACTGTGAATTATATCACGCTTTTATTGGCTAATCGTTAGTTTCTTTACATCGCCATTGCGAGTCGTCACTAAGTAGCCTTCAGGCAGTTCAATTGGTGCAACCGCAAAGCCGCTATCATCGACAAGCTGTTGAGCAACAAACTCACCCGATGAACGATCCAACCAGTGCAGATAACCTTCAGTATCACCCACGACTACATAACCATTAATAATAGCAGGTGCTGTCAGTAAGCGGTTTTCTAACAATGGAGTGCTCCACAGTTCAGTACCACTACGCGCATCAACCGCAACCACATGGTCTTTGTCGGTAACAACGAACAAACGGCTACCATCACTTGCTAAATCAATCGCTGATGAGTAGTTACGTTTCCAAATTGGCTTACCAGAACGAAGGTCGATAGCAATCAGCTGACCATTGATACCTACGGTATACAGGGTGCCACCAAGAACAATTGGAGATGCATCAACATCAACCAAACGATCAATTTCCGTTGCACCTTTTGGTGTGCCTACTGGCTGTTGCCAAATAAGCTGACCACGATCAACGATAGCCGCAGCTAGACGACCATTTGCTGTACCCCAGAATACACCACCAGAAACTGCAACAGGCGAGCTATCGCCACGCAGTGTTAGGCTTGGTACTTCCGTACTGATGGTCCATTTTTGTTCACCGCTTGCTTGATCTAACGCGATCAACATACCGCGACTGGTATGAACAATGACCATGTTGCTATCAGTTGCTGGGGATGCAAGCACCTCGCCATTGACTGATACACGCCACAGCTCTTCACCGGTCGATTCTTCCAGTGCGATCACTTCGCCATTTTCAGAACCAACAAAAACTTTACCGTAAGCCGCCGTTAAGCCACCCGATAAACGAGCCAATACGTCTTTCTCAAGATCGACTTTCCACAGCGCTTTACCTGTATCAGGATCAAGCGCTTTAACCATACCTTCACGGCTTGCAACAAACACTTTGTCGTAAGCCAATTCTGGCGTTAGTTTTGAAAAGTAGTGACCAACACCATCACCAACCGACGTAGACCATTCCTGACTAGGAGTGAACTCGCTGTTTACCGTTGGTACTGGAGCCATGATTACGGTGTCTTCTTCACCCGCACAGCCAGCTAGTAGGCCAAGAGCAATCGCACACAACGCCGCTTTTGGAAACATCTTCTTCATTCAAAGCGCCTTATTTAGCTAGGTCGTCAAGTTTGATTTGAAGCGTTTGGCTAGCGTCAACAGCTTGCTGTGCTTCTGTGTAAGCACTGTATGCTGCGTCTGTGTCGCCTTTACGAAGTGAGATATCACCACGCAGTTCAGCAACACGGCCTTTCCAAGATTCGTCTGTCATAGCAGCAAGATCAGTCAGTGCTGCGTCAAATTCACCTTGCTCAGCTTTAATACGTGCAACACGGTAAGTAAGTAGTGGCGCAAGTGCCGCGTCCTTAGTTGCCGATTTTGCCCACTCGAGCTGTTCAAGTGCCGCCGCTAGATCGCCTGCTTGTACTTGTACTTTTGCTAGTTGCATAGCAGCAAGTACTGAGTACTCAGCATCTTTGTTTGCGTCGATGAAAGCTTGAATATCAGATTGAGCATCAACACCCTTAACATCAAGAGCTGAAATTACAGAGGTGTAGCTTTCTGAAGCTGCTTCACGCGCTTCAACTACTGAATCTTGGTAATAGCGCCAGCCAAATAGACCACCTAAACCAATAACCGCACCAAAGATTACGGCTTTACCGTTCTCTTTCCACCAATCTTTAATGGCTTCAACTTGTTGCTCTTCGCTATCGTAAAGTTCCACTTCCTGTCCTCTTTAATTCTTTAAACGCCAGCATAGTGCTGACGTTAGTATTCATTATGAGCGTTTGCTCAATGGCTAATTAGATTAGCGCAGCAACTTTCTCTGCAACTTCCGTTTGAGACACGGTTTCTTGCTCGCCGCCAACCAGATCTTTTAGCACAACTGTATTGTCAGCAACTTCGTTCTCACCAAGTACCAGCGCCACAACAGCACCTACTTTGTCAGCACGTTTGAATTGCTTCTTGAAGTTACCACCACCGAAGTGGTTCATTACACGCACGCCTTCAACGGTGTCGCGTAATTGATTCGCTAACTGCATGCCCGCGATCATAGTACCTTCGCCAGCAGCAACTACGTATACATCAACGCTACGACGAACTTCTGTTAGCTCTAGCGTTTCCATCATCAGAACCAGACGCTCTAGACCCATTGCGAAGCCAACTGCATTGGTTGCTTTGCCGCCTAGTTGCTCAACAAGACCATCGTAACGACCGCCGCCACATACTGTACCTTGAGCACCAAGGCTGTCTGTGATCCACTCAAATACAGTGCGGTTGTAGTAATCTAGGCCACGTACTAGACGCTCATTAACTTGGTATTCGATACCAACAGCGTCAAGAAGTTCACACAAACCAGCAAAATGTTGCTTCGATTCTTCACCTAGATATTCAGATAGTCGAGGTGCGTCACCTAAGATAGCTTGAACATCAGGGTTCTTAGTATCAAGTACACGTAGAGGGTTAGTGTGCATGCGACGTTTGCAGTCTTCGTCAAGCACATCAATGTGTTGCTCAAGGAAAGCCACTAACGCAGTGCGGTAGCTAACGCGATCTTCTTGAGAACCGATTGAGTTCAGCTCTAGGCGAACGTGCTTGTCGATGCCTAGCTCACGCCATAGACGTGCTGTCATCATGATAAGTTCTGCGTCAACGTCTGGACCGTCTAGGCCAAACACTTCAACACCACATTGGTGGAATTGACGGTAACGACCTTTTTGAGGACGCTCGTGACGGAACATAGGGCCCATGTACCATAGGCGCTGTTCATCACGGTTGATAAGGCTGTTTTGAATACATGAACGAACACAACCTGCTGTGCCTTCTGGACGCAGCGTTAGGCTATCGCCATTGCGGTCGTCAAAGGTGTACATCTCTTTAGAAACAACGTCTGTCTCTTCACCAACTGCACGGCTAAATAGGTTTGTTTCTTCAACGATAGGCATACGTACTTCGTTGTAACCGTATGCACTCACCACGTTTTTAACTGCGCTTTCTACTTTCTGCCACAGTGGTGATTGAGTTGGAAGGCAGTCGTTCATGCCTCGAATTGCTTGAATATTTTTAGCCACAGTATTTATTCCGTAATTTCTCACGACCAGGTGTTAGTGCGAATAGACAATCACACCCCATCGCGTTGTATTAATCTTCTAAGTTTTCTACATCAATGCGATTTGCTTTATCAAGCACTGACGCTTTTGCACGAATCTTAGCTTCAAGTTTGTCGACAAGGTCATCGTTGTCGAAGCGCTCTTTCTGACGCTTACCATCTTCGTAGAAGGCACTCTTACGTGCACTACCAGCTAAACCTAAGTGAGACACTTCAGCTTCACCAGGGCCGTTAACCACACAACCGATGATAGATACGTCCATTGGAGTGATCACGTCTTCTAGGCGCTCTTCAAGGGCATTAACGGTGTTAATAACATCGAACTCTTGACGAGAACAGCTCGGACACGCAATGAAGTTGATGCCACGCGAACGAATGCGCAAAGATTTAAGAATATCAAAGCCAACTTTGATCTCTTCAACCGGATCAGCCGCTAGCGATATACGCAGCGTATCGCCGATACCTTCAGAAAGAAGCATTCCTAAACCTACCGCTGACTTCACAGAGCCTGCACGCGCACCACCCGCTTCGGTAATACCAAGGTGGAGAGGTTGATCAATCTGCTTAGCCAGCAAACGGTAAGAACCGACAGCAAGGAATACATCAGAAGCCTTCACGCTGACTTTGAATTGATCAAAGTTCAGACGGTCTAGGATATCTACATGACGCATTGCTGATTCAACAAGCGCTTCTGCTGTAGGTTCTGTGTATTTCTCTTGGATCTCTTTCTCAAGAGAACCGCCGTTAACACCAATACGAATCGGAATATTCATATCACGCGCACAATCAACAACTGAGCGGATACGGCTTTCGTTACCGATGTTACCTGGGTTGATACGCAGACAGTCAACGCCGTATTCCGCCACTTTAAGTGCGATACGGTAGTCGAAGTGAATATCAGCAACCAAAGGAACAGAGACCTGCTGCTTGATTTGCTTAAAGGCTTCAGCTGCATCCATAGTCGGTACAGATACGCGAACGATATCAGCGCCAACTTTTTCCAGAGCTCTAATTTGAGCAACGGTCGCGGCTACATCTGTTGTTCTTGTGTTGGTCATGGATTGCACAGCAATTGGTGCACCATCACCGATCGGCACATCACCCACATAAATACGGGTTGATTTGCGACGAATAATAGGAGATTCGTGTTGCATATTAACTCTAAGGTAAGGTTATTCTAGCTACTTTGCCTGAAGTATACCCAGAAAGGTCGACAGGTTCACTTGCAAATGTCATCGATACGCCTTCAGGCGCACCCAGAATCACTTTATATGGTGCAGTTCCAGAAAGATTTAATGTCTGGCCTGCTTTTTTAATGCCAGTCGACAAGGTTTTACCCGTTGCATCTTTTACTTGGATCCAGCAATCAGCAGAGAACTGCATGACTAGCTCGTTAGCCACAGCTTCAGGAGCAGTGCTTGCTTCAACCGCTTCTGCATTCGCAGCAACTTCAGCAGTTGGCTCTGTCTCTGTTGCTTGTTGTGCAGGAGTTTCGTCAGCTGGAGTAACAGCATCTGAAGTATCTTCCGCATCGCTTATCGCAGCAAGGCCTTCAGTATCTTCAACAACAGAAGCACCCGCTTCGTTTTGTTCAGCTTCAATCACTTCCAAAGAGGTGAATTCAGGGGCAAGTGATTCTTCTACCGCTAGCTCTTCTGAGCTTTCAGTATTCGCTAAAGATTGAGATAGGGTGTCTTGCTGTTGGTTCTGCCACCACCAAAGTGAGGAGATACCCGCAATGACCGCAAAAATGCTCCAAGTCAGGATCATAATACGGCTGTTGTGCTTCTCGGTTTTGGTCTTACGAGAAAAACTCAGCATTTCTTGCTCTTGATGCTGAGCATCACCGGCATGATGCAGCGCACTCAATACGACTTTTTCATCAAGATTGACGTATTTCGCGTATGAACGAATATAGCCACGCATAAACGTCGCCACTTGATCTGACTCGAATTGGTTTTCTTCAATTTGTTGGATCAGAGTAACGCGAAGTTTCAAGCGATCAGAAATCTGCTTTTGCGTTAAACCAAGAGATTCTCGTTTGTTCTTAAGCAGCGTTCCCGCTTCCAAAGCTGGAGCTACGTTTTCTTGCGCTTGTGTATCTTGTTCTGTGTTCATAGAGAGTGAACTTCTAAAGTATTATCGCAGGTTGAGGAGAGCGTTTTCTTATTGTCGTTTAAGCTCAATCTAACAACCCACGTTATGTGGAATTTTTCCTGCTATCTAAATCATCAACCCTTAAAGGCGAACATCATTCATTTATTATGGATGACCTTCTCAGGAAGCTAGTTTATCAAGTAGCCAACCTAAATAGACATATTGATGATCAGTAGCAAGCGAGCACTTAAATTAATTTAAGATTAGTTAATCATAAGCTAATGCCATTACAAGGCAAAAACACTTTAAACAAAATTTACCGTCAGCTCATGGTTTTGTCCAAAATTTGACGAAAAATGTAAGAAAGCGTGGGCAAGAAGTCCAAAAAATCAAAAACTGTACCCCAGAAAAGCAACAAGCCAGAAGTAGGACTTCTGGCTTGTTTAGGTTCTAATCGCGTTTTATACCGCTTTTACTTCAATCACACCACCGGCAATCAAGTTCGCTTCAGAGGCTGCTTTAAGCATTTTAGTACGCTTGGTTCTATCAATCACATCACCGACTAACTGACCACACGCGGCATCAATATCATCACCACGAGTCTTACGAACGGTTACTGTGTAGTTGTATTCCATCAGCGTTTTTTGGAAGCGATCAATACGAGAGTTGCTTGGCTTCTTATAAGGCGACCCCGGGTAAGGGTTGAATGGAATCAAGTTGATCTTACAAGGCGTCTCTTTCATTAGCTCAGCAAGTTCACGTGCGTGGTCCATATCATCATTCACATGATCCAATAACACGTACTCAACCGTTACTTTACCGCGGTTAGCATTTGAAGATGCAATGTAACGACGAACAGATGCTAGGAAGTCTTGGATATCCCAACGGTCGTTGATCGGCATGATTTGGCTACGTAGTGCATCGTTTGGCGCATGTAGAGAAATAGCCAATGCGACATCGATGTTGTCTGTCATTTGGTCAAGGCCAGAAACAACACCAGAAGTTGATACGGTTACACGACGCTTAGACAGTGCGAAACCTAGATCATCAAGCATGATTTCTAATGATGGCATTAGGTTCTTCATGTTCAATAGAGGCTCACCCATACCCATCATTACAACGTTAGTAATTGGACGACGACCGGTTTCTTTTTCTAGGCCGATTTCGCGAGATGCGCGCCAGATTTGGCCAACAATCTCTGAAACTTTTAGGTTACGGTTGAAGCCTTGTTGAGCTGTAGAACAGAACTTACATTCAAGTGCACAACCAACCTGTGAAGATACACATAGCGTCGCACGGTCACCATCTGGGATGTATACCGTTTCAACGTCTTGGTCGCCAACGCTCATCGCCCATTTAATTGTGCCATCTGAAGAGTGTTGAGCTTCAGAAACAACAGGTGCAACAATCTCACAGCGACGTTGAAGTTTCTCACGTAACTTTTTGTTGATGTTATTCATTTGTTCGAAGTCATCGACACCGAAGTGATAAATCCACTTCATCACTTGCTCTGCTCGAAACGCTTTCTCATTCAGTTCTTCTGTGAAAAATTTACGAAGACCTTTACGATCAAAATCGAGTAGATTGACTTTAGCTGTGGTCATGATGCCTCTCAATGACGGAACAATAATTAAGGGCGCGAATTGTACAGGCTTTACGCAACTTCAACAAGCATTGTAAAACCCTGTGTTTATTAAGACATTCAAACTTAAGCGATTAAAATTTGAACAATTGTATTTATCGGCCTGAGATTACCCAATTTAAACAAAGATTCCCGATTACACTCCTTCGTCGCTTTCGGGAATGACGTAAATAATCACCAATTGCTCGATAATATTTACCACGAGATGGTTGCTCCAAAGTTCCCCGTCATTCCAGAACTGAGGAACGAAGTATCTGGAATCTCCAATAACAAAAACAGATTCCCGATTACGCTCCTTCGTCGCTTTCGAGAATGACGACTAAATTGATTATCGAGAGCGTAAAATCCACTTACAAAAAAGGCCTCACCGAGGTGAAGCCTTTAGAATAATTTGCAGTGCCGATTATTGAGCTGGGCGTGGGCAAATTTCAGATTCTGGGAAGAAGAATTCGATTTCGCGAGCTGCAGACTCAGGGCTGTCGCTGCCGTGAACTGAGTTGTAACGCATGCTGATTGCGTAGTCAGCACGGATAGTACCGCATGCCGCTTCTTCTGGGTTTGTTTTACCCATAAGTTCACGGTAACGAGCGATAGCGTTTTCGCCTTCAAGCACTTGAACCATGATAGGACCAGAAGTCATAAACTCTTTAAGAGCTGGGAAGAACTCTTTGCCTTCATGTTCAGCGTAGAAGCCACTCGCTTGCTCTTCAGTAAGACGAACCATTTTAGCAGCAATAATTTCTAGGCCTGCTTTTTCGATACGGTGGTAGATTTCACCAACAAGGTTACGCTTAACTGCATCCGGCTTAACAATTGAGAACGTTCTTTCTAGAGCCATAGGGATTCCTTCACTTCATTTTTTTGTTATTAAATACTGAAATTACTGAGATCTTTCGATCTGAGCTTTATGAATGAGCGGCACAAAATACCGCTCACCCTTATTATTATTTTGCTTGGTCGATAAGAAGACGAGCCAGTGTGCGAACGCCCATACCCGTTGCGCCTGCCGCCCACTTGTCACTTGCTGACTTACGGTAAGTACCCGCGCAATCCATATGAATCCAACCTTTTTTGTAATCATCTACAAAGTAAGAAAGGAATGCCGCTGCTGTACTTGCACCCGGTGTGTAATCGCCTGTGCTGATGTTTGAAAGATCAGCAAAGTTTGAAGGCAACATACCACGGTGGAAATCAGCAAGAGGCAGTGGCCATAAGCCTTCTTTCTCTTGGTTTGCCGCTGTTAGCGCTTGGTGAGACAACTCATCATCGAAGCTTAATAGTGCGTGGTAGTCGTTACCTAATGCGTTTTTAGCCGCGCCTGTTAGCGTTGCACAGTCGATGATCAGCTCAGGGCTTTGTGCACTTGCGTACATCAGGCCATCAGCTAGCACTAAGCGACCTTCCGCATCAGTGTTCATGATCTCAACTGTTTTACCGTTTTTGTAGGTAATGATATCGCCAAGCTTCAATGCGCGACCAGAGATCATGTTCTCTGCGCAACATAGAATAAGCTTGATGCGCTTGTTAAGACCGCGTTCAATCGCAAGACCTAAACCACCAGTAATCGTTGCTGCGCCACCCATGTCAGCTTTCATCGCTGTCATGAATTGGCCTGGCTTGATACTGTAACCGCCCGAATCGAACGTAATACCTTTACCGACTAAACAAGCAAATACAGGTGCGTTTTCATCGCCTGTTGGGTTGAAGTCCAGTTGCAGCATTGCTGATGTACGCTCAGAGCCACGGCCGACCGCGTAGATGCCTTCCCAACCTTCGGTTAGTAGATCCTTGTCTTTAACAATCTTCGCTTTAACAGTGCCCGCTGGTGCCACTGACTTGATGTATTCTGCAGCCATTGTCGCAAGTTGACGAGGTGCCACTTCTTCAGCGGTTTTATTGATAATGTCACGCGTCCAGTCAGTTGCGCGAATACGAGCTTCAAGCTCAGTTTGATCGGCTTCTGAAAGTGCATCCCATTCCAATGCATTCTTTTTCTTTGGTCCACGGTAGCCTTGGTAGAAAGCCCAAACGCTTTCTAGATCCCAACCTTCACCACGAAGTGAAACGAATGCGATACCTTGTCCGTCAAGCGTACGACCCGCACGTTGAACTGCGCCTAGATCGTGGCCTTCACCAATGTGAATTGTCGCTCCCGCTTCTGAGAACGATAAAATAGCTCTTGCTCCCCACTGAGGCTGGGCAGCTTCTTGACTTAAAAATACTGGCATCTGTGTAGACATGATTTCTCCTTGTCATGAACCACTTCGAGAGTGTGATTCTGATTATTTTTTATTAGCTCACTGATGTTAGCATTATGTAGGAGGAAAATGTCATTTTGATAAAAAAACGGACCATAAGGTCCGCTTTTTTTAGTAAGAATTGTTAACTTGGCTGCGTTTTATATTGGACTGATGCCAACCCGCGACCAAATCATCAGATAAGAGGATTAATCCATCTCATCCATCCAGCACAAAATAATAGCCTCTAAGATTTTTTCATTCGAGTGGTTAGGCTCGTCGTCGAACTCTTCAAGGTCTAGCACCCATTGATGCAGATCGGTAAAACGTACCGTTTTAGGATCAGTATCAGGGTACAAATCACATAGCTCAATTGCGATATCTCGCGAATCAATCCACTTCAAGCTCATAACACTTCCTTATATTTATCAGCGACGCTCTGTCACCTTTATGATCTATATTCTAAGCCAGTTTTCTTAGTATGTTTGTCTAAGCAATAACTCTCTCAGTCATCGCTGTATTAGCCATGACTGAGAACAGGTTCTTAATGGTCTTCAGAAGCCAGGTTCAACGTGTACTTTGGAATCTCTACAACAAGATCCGTATCAGCCACTTTAGCTTGGCAACCCAAGCGAGATTCCATCTCTAAGCCCCATGCTTTATCTAGCATGTCGTCTTCTAGATCATCACTCTCTTCTAAAGAATCAAAACCTTCACGAATCACAACGTGACATGTTGTACATGCACACGATTTTTCACATGCGTGTTCAATACCAATACCGGCCTTCAATGCAACATCAAGAACCGTCTCACCAGTTTTTGCTTCTAAAACAGCGCCTTCTGGACATAGATCTTCGTGAGGTAAAACAATAATCTTTGGCATGTTTATCTATTCTCTAACTATTAAATATTATCGACTGACTGACCTGACAGTGCAGCACGAATTGATTTATCCATACGACGAGAAGCAAAGTCTTGGCTCGCTTTGTCGGTATTCTTAATTTCTAGTTCAATAGCATCAGCGTTGTCGCCATTACGCACTTCAATCAGTGCTTCAATCGCTTGAACAAGTTGTTGTTTGCCTTGCTCATCAAGTAGCTCGTCACCGTCGGCTTGCATTGCAGCGATAAGGCCTTCGATAACGCGATCCGCTTCTACGCGTTGCTCAGCAAGAGCACGCGCTTGCATGTCTTCTTTTGCAAACGTCATCGAATCTTTCAGCATGCTAGCCACTTCGTTGTCGCTTAGACCGTAAGAAGGCTTAACTTGGATTTCAGCTTGAACGCCAGTGCTCTTCTCCATTGCGGTAACTGATAGCAGGCCATCAGCATCCACTTGGTAAGTAACACGAATATGAGCAGCACCTGCAGTCATCGGCGGGATGCCTTTCAGAGCAAATCGAGCCAGTGAACGACAGTCATCAACCATCTCACGCTCGCCTTGCACGGTGTGTACTGTCATTGCAGTTTGACCGTCTTTGAACGTGGTAAACTCTTGTGCACGAGCAACTGGGATCGTGGTATTACGAGGGATGATCTTTTCGACTAAGCCACCCATGGTTTCGATACCCAGTGACAGAGGGATAACATCCAATAGCAGCATCTCAGAGTCAGGCTTGTTGCCAACTAAGATATCCGCTTGAATCGATGCGCCAATCGCAACCACTTCATCAGGGTTAATACTGGTTAATGGAGTACGACCAAAGAAGCCACCGACCATTTCACGAACAAGTAAGGTACGAGTTGAACCACCTACCATCACGACTTCTAGTACTTCATCCGCGTCAACTTCCGCATCTTTCAGTGCTCGGCGGCACGAAAGCAGCGTTTTCTTAACTAGTGGCTTGATGATCTCTTCGAACTCTTCACGAGTTAAAGAGCCAGACCAACCTAGTGCTTCAACATTAACGCTTTCAGCTTCAGATAAGCCAATCTTCGCTTCTGTTGCTGCGTCTAGAAGAATACGGTTCTGTTCTGCTGTCAGCTCTAACAAGCCCATTTGCTCTTGGAAATGATCCGCAATTAAATGGTCAAAGTCATCGCCGCCTAATGCAGAGTCACCACCGGTTGCTAAAACTTCGAAGACACCTTTAGACAGGCGTAGGATAGAGATATCAAACGTACCACCGCCTAAGTCATAAACAGCGATTACCCCTTCTTTACCTGAATCCAAGCCATAAGCAATCGCGGCTGCAGTGGGTTCATTAAGAAGACGTAACACATGAAGACCAGCAAGTTGCGCTGCGTCTTTGGTACCTGCACGTTGTGCATCATCAAAGTACGCAGGGACGGTAATCACGGCACCAGCCAATTCACCACCTAACGTCGACTCAGCACGTTGACCGAGTGCACGAAGAATATCTGCAGATACTTGAATTGGGTTCTTATTTCCTTGCGCTGTGTTAATCACAGGCAGGCCATTATCACTTTCTTCAAACTGATATGGCAGAGATGGGTATCGCTGTTGAATATCTGACAGTGAACGACCGATTAATCGCTTAACTGAGATAATGGTATTTTTAGGATCAGTTTGTGCATTTACACGCGCTTCATCACCAGTGGTGTACGACTCTGACTGATAGTGAACAACGGAAGGGAGAATACTGCGACCTTGTTGATCAACAAGCGTGCTTGCCTCACCACTGCGCACTGACGCAACCAATGAGTTTGTTGTACCTAAATCAATACCCACTGCAAGCTTGTGCTGGTGAGGAGCGGCGCTTTGCCCTGGTTCTGCAATCTGAAGTAGTGCCATGGATGTGTCCTTGTTATACGAACTAGCCGATCAAACGATCTTCAACTAACTCGATTTCATTCTTTAATTTTGCAATAAACTTAAGCTTTCTTACTCGGTCTGCAGCTTCTAACCAAGCTTCGCTGTCGAGTTCTTGTTGGATAGCGCTTAATTGTTGTTTATACATTTTGCTAACCTTTCCTTCAAATGCAAACAAAGCATCTTCAGGATCAGAACTGTCGGCGATATCTTCCAGCTCTTCACGCAATTCCATTTGCTCCATCAGGAACATAGGATCTTGCATAGTCTGCTGCTCACCACGAATATCCTCACCATGTTGAACTAACAGGTATTCAGCGCGGCTGACTGGATTTTTCAACACCTGGTACGCATCATTGATTTGCGCAGCTTTTTGCACAGCCAGCAAGCGATCTCGCTCAGAAGCCGTGGCAAATTTATCAGGGTGGAATTGGAGTTGCAGATCTCTAAACTGAGAAGAAAGAAGGCTACCATCCAGTTGAAACTGAAGTGGTAGCCCAAATAATTCGAAATGATTCATGTAACGGTGGTCCTAAGTTTAGGCTCTTTACTTAGAGCCTAATTTTATTCTTCGCTCATTATAAACGCTCAACGATTGAGGCGTTTATACATTGAAGCTCTCACCACAACCACATTCGCCTTTCGCGTTAGGGTTGTTGAATTCAAAACCTTCGTTTAGGCCTTCTTTTACGTAATCAAGCTCAGTACCGTCTAGGTAAACTAGGCTCTTTGGATCAATGATGACCTTAACACCTGAATGCTCAAACACTTCGTCTTCTTCGTTAAGCTCGTCAACGAATTCCAGTACATACGCCATACCCGAACAGCCAGTAGTTTTTACCGCTAAGCGCAACCCGATACCTTTACCTCGGTTATCTAGGAAAGCTTGAACTCGGCTTGCTGCCGTATCTGTCATGGTGATGGCCATACTACAACCTTGTGTTTTATATAAATTGAGAACTCAGGGGGAGCACAAAGGGTGCTCCCAAATATTACTTTTTTGAAGTGATTACGTTGTAGAAACGATTAGTGCTTCTTTTTGTAATCCGCAACCGCTGCTTTGATTGCATCTTCAGCAAGAATTGAACAGTGAACTTTCACTGGTGGCAACTCTAGCTCTTCTGCGATTTCAGAGTTTTTAATAGCAGCTGCTTCATCAATACTTTTACCTTTAACCCACTCAGTGACTAGTGAGCTAGAAGCGATTGCGCTACCGCAACCGTAAGTCTTGAATTTTGCGTCTTCAATAATACCTTCTGCAGATACTTTGATTTGCAGTTTCATTACGTCACCACAAGCTGGTGCGCCAACCATGCCGCTACCTACACTTGGATCTTCTTTATCAAACGAACCTACGTTACGTGGGTTTTCGTAGTGATCAATTACTTTTTCGCTATATGCCATGATAGTTACCTCGAATCCTCTATTTCCGTGAGATTAGTGATGAGCCCACTCAACAGTGTTCAAATCAATCCCTTCTTTATACATATCCCATAGAGGAGACATGTCGCGTAATTTATTTACTGCTACACGGATTTGTGCAATCGCGTAGTCGATTTCTTCTTCCGTAGTGAAACGGCCGAATGAAAAACGTACTGAGCTGTGTGCCAGTTCATCGTTTAAGCCAAGAGCGCGTAAAACGTATGAAGGCTCAAGACTCGCTGATGTACATGCAGAACCTGATGATACCGCTAAGTCTTTTAAAGACATAAGCAGAGATTCACCTTCAACGAAAGCAAAGCTCACGTTTAGGTTATGTGGTACACGTTGATCTAAGTCGCCATTTACCGTTACTGCTTCTAGATCTTGAACCCCTTTCAATAGACGCTCGCGAAGTGCTAGTGCGTGGTCATAATCTTTCTGCATGTCTTGTTTAGCGACAGCAAAAGCTTCACCCATACCCACGATTTGGTGAGTAGCAAGCGTACCAGAACGGAAACCACGTTCGTGACCTCCACCGTGCATCTGTGCTTCAAGACGAATACGTGGCTTACGACGAACGTACAAAGCACCAATGCCTTTAGGGCCGTATGCTTTGTGTGCAGAAAGAGAGATAAGGTCAACTTTCATCTCTTTTACATCTAGTGGGATTTTACCCGCAGACTGAGCCGCATCAACGTGGAAGATGATCTTGCGTGAACGACATAATTCGCCGATTGCAGAGATATCTTGGATTACACCAATCTCGTTGTTTACGTGCATGATAGAAACAAGAACCGTATCTTCACGCATTGCTGCTTGTAGCTTGTCTAAATCAATGATGCCGTTTGCTTCAGGCTCAAGGTAAGTCACCTCAAAACCTTCACGCTCTAGTTGGCGACATGGATCAAGAACCGCTTTATGTTCTGTTTTACACGTGATTACGTGCTTACCTTTCTTCTCGTAAAAGTGCGCTGCACCTTTGATAGCAAGGTTGTCTGACTCTGTAGCACCTGACGTGAAAACAATCTCACGTGGGTCTGCATTTAGTAGATCGGCAATTTGCTCACGAGCATTATCTACTGATTCTTCTGCCTGCCAGCCGTAACGGTGTGAACGAGATGCAGGGTTACCGAAGTTACCGTCCATCGTCATGCACTGAACCATTTTTTCAGCAACACGTGGATCGACTGGGCATGTAGCTGAATAGTCAAAGTAAATAGGCAGTTTCATTTTCTACTCCAATGTAAAAACTGACCGCTAAGAGCGGGCATTAACACCGTGAGGTGCTGCACTAATCGTTGTAGTGCTCGTATTTTTATGTGCAAAACCATTATTAACCGCAAGATCGATATCTTGACGATCAGAAATCTCTAAAACTTCGTTATCTTTCATTAGCTCACCGAGCGTAATGTCATTTAAGAAGCTGCTGATTCGGGAGCTTAAATCACGCCAAAGAGTGTGAGTTAAACAACGACTACCACCTTGGCAATCTGCTCGACCGTGACACTTAGTTGCATCAACTGATTCGTCTACTGCAGCAATTACAGTTCCGACAGCGATGTCGCTCGCTTCAGCACCTAAACGGTAACCACCGCCAGGACCACGAACACTAGCAACTAAGCCAGCTTTACGTAACTTAGAAAATAGCTGTTCTAAGTAAGATAATGAGATGCCCTGTCGCTCTGAAATATCAGCCAGAGGAACTGGGCTTTTTTGCGAATGCAGTGCTACATCTAGCATAGCTGTTACCGCATATCTTCCTTTAGATGTAAGTTTCATATCACACCGAATCCACATTGTTTATGTGGTTGGAATCTTCCCATACCTGACTAAATTGGTCAAGTATTTAGTTGACTATTTTAGTCAAGTATTCACCCTTAGAGTTTGTGTGGTTTTTATTTGTCGTTTTTGCTCTTCTCAATTGAAGTCAAAATGCCGCGTAGAGTGTTGATCTCTTGCAACTCTGGACGAGCTCGACTGAACAGACGACGTAGTTTATTCATCACCTGACCTGGCTTATCCTTAGAGATAAATTGGGTATCAATGATCACTTTTTCAAGGTGCTCATAGAACATTTCTAGTTCTTCGTGACGAGGGTACTCATCTTGTTGCTGTGGCTGATATTGGCTAGCGACCATATCAAGGTGAGCTACACGCACTTCGTAGCTCAGAGTCTGCACTGCCATTGCTAGGTTTAGCGAGCTGTATTCAGGGTTAGCTGGGATACATACATGGAAGTGGCACTTCTGAAGCTCATCGTTAGTCAAGCCAGTACGTTCACGGCCGAACACTAATGCGACTGGGTGCTTTTGACCTTCAATCGCAAACTTTTGTCCACACTCACGAGGCTCAAGCATTGGCCATTCAAGCGTACGTGAACGTGCACTCGAACCAACCACCAAACCACAGTCTTTTACGGCTTCGTCTAATGTAGAAACGATGGTCGCGTTTTCTGCGATGTCACCTGCACCCGCAGCCAGTGCTAAGGTCTGCTCGTCAACTTCACATTGAGGGTCTACAAGAACTAATTGACTCAAACCCATCACTTTCATTGCGCGAGCTGCTGATCCGATATTTCCCGAATGAGACGTACCAACCAGAACGACTTTTACATTGTCTAACATGCTATATGACACCACTTTAAAAATAATCGCGAGATATTAACACATAGCAAAGTAAAATGGTCAGACCCTTCGCGTAATGTGAAACCAAGAGTTCAAAAAATAACCACTTCCCTTTTGGTAAAACTTTGGTATACTCGCCGCCGCTTTAAATTGTTCTTTAACATCTTGTGGGAAAAACCATATGCATCCAATGCTAAACATTGCGATACGCGCTGCGCGTAAAGCTGGCAACCATATTGCTAAATCTCTAGAAACAACTGATAAGATCGAATCGTCTCTAAAAGGTAACAACGATTACGTTACTAACATTGCTCAAGAAGCTGAGTACATGATCATTGAGACAATCAAAGCATCTTACCCAGAGCACAGCATTATTTCTGAAGAGAAAGGCCTGACTGAAGGTAAAGACTCTGATGTACAATGGATCGTTGACCCACTGGATGGCACCAACAACTTTGTAAAAGGTTTCCCTCACTTCTCTGTATCTATCGCTGTTCGCATGAACGGTCGTACAGAAGTTGCTTGTGTTTATGACCCAATGCTAAACGAGCTATTCACAGCTCAACGTGGCGCTGGCGCTCAACTTAACAACGCTCGTATGCGTGTTACTCAACTAAAAGACCTTCAAGGTACTGTTCTAGCGACTGGTTTCCCATTCAAGCAAAAACAACACTCTGAATCTTTCATGAAGATCATCTCTGGTCTATTCATCGACTGTGCTGATTTCCGTCGTACAGGTTCTCCTGCTCTTGACCTATGTTACCTAGCAGCTGGCCGTGTTGATGGTTACCTAGAACTTGGCCTTAAGCCATGGGATCTAGCAGCTGGCGATCTAATCGCTCGTGAAGCTGGTGCTATCATGACTGACTTTGCTGGCGGTACTGATTACATGACTTCTGGTAATGTTGTTGCTTCAAGCGCACGTGGTGTTAAGTCTATTCTTAAGCACGTTCGTGAGAACGCTAACGAAGGTATGCTGAAGTAATTCAGAACTTACGTTAACGCTCCCTGTTTTAAGGGCGCATAGAAATTCCAAAGCCTCGCTATATAGCGAGGCTTTTTTGTATCTGCGATACGAGATACGAGAATGGTGGTTCTTAGTGACAGTACGTCCAACTCAATTCGCCAATAAATTGCGTTGAGCTTCCCCATTAAATTTAGACGTAAAAAAACCGCTAGTTGCCTAGCGGTTTTTTTGGTTTAGCGAAACTTATTAAGCCAAAGCCTAAGGCATCTCGTCAAACTCTTCACCTTCTTTGTCCACTTGTGGTGGCATTAGGTGTTCACGCGTAATACCCAACTTCATAGCTAGTGCAGATGCAACGTAGATAGAAGAGTAAGTACCAACCGTAATACCCAGTAGAAGTGCAGTCGCGAAGCCGTGAATCATAGCGCCGCCCTGAACGAACAGTGCGATAACTACGAACAACGTGGTACCAGAAGTGATCAATGTACGGCTCAATGTTTGTGTGATTGAGCTGTTCAGTACTTCAGGTGCTTCACCCTTACGCATCTTACGGAAGTTCTCACGAATACGGTCGAATACAACGATGGTATCGTTGAGGGAGTAACCGACGACCGTTAGCAAGGCTGCTACGATGGTAAGGTCGACCTCAATTTGCATTAGAGAGAACACACCAAGTGTGATGATAACGTCGTGCGCCAGTGCTAATACCGCACCCGCAGCCAAACGCCATTCGAATCGCACTGATACGTAGATCAAGATACAGATAAGAGAAACAAGGATAGCAAGGCCACCTGCTTCTGTTAATTCGTCACCCACGTTAGGACCAACGAACTCGATACGACGCATTTCAACTTGCTCACCAGTACCATTCTCAATTGCAGAAAGGATTTGGTTACCAAGCGTTTCGCCCGCTACGCCATCACGTGGACGTAAACGAACCATCACATCACGAGCTGAACCGAAGTTCTGTACCGTTGCATCACCAAAGCCTTCGGCTTCTAGTGCACTACGAATATCAGGAAGGTGTGCCGGTTGTTCAAAACCAACTTCAATCAGAGTACCGCCAGTAAAATCTAGACCCCAGTTCAACGATTTCGTTGTTAGGGTGAAGATAGCAGTACCAATCATCAAGATAGAAAAAACAAAGGCAACCTTTGACCAACGCATAAAGTCGATCATTTTGTCTGCTTTTAGAATCTGAAACATATTAATTCCTAGCCTTAGATCGACAGTTTTTTAACGCGTTTGCCGCCATACATCAGGTTCACGATACAACGTGTTCCGATAATAGCTGTAAACATTGAAGTCAAGATACCGATAGACAGCGTTACCGCGAAGCCTTTGATAGCACCCGTACCCACAGCAAATAGAATGATTGCTGTTAGTAGTGTGGTGATGTTGGCATCGGCGATTGTGCTGAATGCGTTCGCGTAACCTTGGTGAATCGCTTGTTGTGGACTGCGTCCATCTCGAAGCTCTTCACGTATACGCTCAAAGATCAGAACGTTCGCATCGACCGCCATACCGACCGTTAATACGATACCGGCAATACCTGGCAGGGTCATGGTAGCCCCCGGGATCATCGACATCACACCGATAATCAACACCAAGTTAGCCATTAGCGCAACGTTCGCAATCAGACCAAAGCTACGGTAGTAAAGCAGCGTGAATAACATAACCGCAGCCATACCCCAAACCATCGCCATGATACCCATATCGATGTTTTGCTGCCCCATAGATGGACCAATGGTACGTTCTTCTACAATCGAGATAGGCGCAATCAATGCACCAGCACGAAGTAGAAGTGCCAAGTTATGAGCTTCAGCTGTTGAATCAATACCAGTAATACGGAAGTTACGACCAAGTGCAGATTGAATCGTCGCTTGGTTAATCACTTCTTCGTGCTTACTCAAGATAACTCGACCTTCCGGTGTTTTACGACCGCTGTCTTTGTACTCTGCAAATACCGTTGCCATTAGCTTACCGATATTCTGACGAGAGAATGCAGACATCTTGCTACCACCTTCGCTGTCTAGCGAGATGTTAACTTGAGGACGACCATATTCATCAACACTTGAGCTTGCATCAGTAATACTTGAGCCGCCTAGAATAACGCGCTTCTTAAGTACCACAGGACGACCATCACGATCTTGCTTGATTTCGCTACCCGCAGGGGCACGACCAGAAGCGGCAGCGGCTAAGTCAGCACTGCTATCCACTTCACGGAACTCAAGCGTCGCGGTAGCACCAAGAATTTCTTTAGCGCGAGCCGTGTCTTGAACACCAGGCAATTCCACTACGATACGGCTAGAGCCTTGACGTTGAACCAAAGGTTCAGCAACACCAAGTTCGTTAACACGGTTACGTAGAATGGTAATGTTTTGCTCTACCGCATAGTTGCGGATTTCTTGAAGACGAGCCTCTGTGAAGCTAGCAACCAAAGAAAAACGACCATTAGATTCAGAATCTACAAACGTCATGTCTTGGTGCTTAGATTGCAGTAGCGATTTCGCTTCAGCAAGCTGCTCGGCGTTACGTAGAATCACTTCAACCGCATCTTTACCAGATGGGCGAATTGCACGGTAACGGATTTTTTCTTCACGAAGTTCGCTACGGAACGCTTCTTCTTGTTGGCCAACCAGCTTTTGCATCGCAGCGTCCATATCCACTTCCATCAAGAAGTGAACACCACCACGTAGGTCAAGACCAAGCTTCATTGGTGCAGCACCAATAGATTCAAGCCAATCAGGAGTTGAAGCAGCTAAGTTTAAAGCAACGATTACGTCTTCATCTAATGCTTCAGTGATGACATCACGAGCACTAATTTGAGAGTCTGTATCGTTAAAGCGAACAAGAATGGAACCGTTTTCTAGAGCAACGGATTTAGTAGAAAGGTTTTCAGCTTCAAGAGCATTGGTGACAGCATCCAGCGTAGACATATCTACAGAGGCGCCGCGCGCCCCTGTAACTTGAACTGCCGGATCTTCACCGTATATATTCGGAAGTGCGTACAACGCAGCGATGGCGATAGTAAACACCACCATCAGGTACTTCCATAACGGGTAACGGTTTAGCACAGCGAGGATCCTCTAGCTGTTTATAGAGATTTCAGAGTACCTTTTGGTAGCACTGCTGTAACGAAGTCTTTCTTGATAACTACTTCGTTGTTTGCATTCAGTTCGATAGCAACGTAGTCGCTGTCTTCTGCAATCTTAGTGATCTTGCCAATTAGGCCGCCGCTTGTAAGAACTTCATCACCTTTGCCCATAGAAGACATAAGGTTCTTGTGCTCTTTAACACGCTTAGCTTGTGGACGGTAGATCATGAAGTAGAAGATCACAGCGAACATACCTAGCATGATAAGCATTTCGAAACCGCCGCCTGCTGGTGCACCTTCTGCTGCTGCGTGAGCTTGAGAAATAAACATTTAAAACATCCTCTATTTATATTTTCGTAATTGTTTGTCTAATTGGGTCGCATCCCTTTATTTTCAAGCCCCATCACTCGGAAGAGAGATAGGGCTCGCAAAAAAGAAATACTAAGATTCTTTACCTAGTGGTGGCACTTCACGCCCCATTCTTGCGTAGAACTCTGCAACGAACTCTTCAAAGCGGTCTTCATCGATAGACTGACGAATGTCTGACATTACTCGTTGGTAGAAACGCAGGTTATGAATCGTGTTCAGTCGAGCACCTAGGATTTCGTTACAACGATCCAAATGGTGCAAGTACGACTTGCTGTAGTTCTTACAAGTGTAACAGTCACAATCTGAATCTAGTGGTGTTGTATCCGTTTTATGCTTCGCATTACGGATCTTGATCACACCTTCAGTCACAAACAAGTGGCCGTTACGTGCATTTCGCGTTGGCATAACACAGTCAAACATGTCGATACCACGACGAACACCTTCAACTAAGTCTTCCGGTTTGCCTACACCCATTAGGTAACGTGGCTTATCTTCAGGTAGTTGAGGACATGTGTGCTCAAGAATACGGTGCATGTCTTCTTTTGGTTCGCCTACTGCTAGGCCGCCAACAGCGTAACCGTCAAAACCAATTTCTGTTAAGCCTTTAACGGATACGTCACGAAGGTCTTCGTATACGCCACCTTGAACGATACCGAACAGTGAGTTCGGGTTTTCAAGTTTGTCGAAGTGGTTACGTGAACGCTCAGCCCAACGAAGAGACATCTCCATTGAGTCTTTAGCTTCTTTGTGTGTCGCAGGGTAAGGCGTACACTCATCGAAGATCATTACGATGTCTGAACCTAAATCTTTTTGGATTTCCATAGACTTCTCAGCGTCCATGAAGATCTTGTCACCGTTTACAGGGTTACGGAAATGAACACCCTCTTCAGTGATTTTACGCATTGCACCTAGGCTGAATACTTGAAAGCCGCCTGAATCAGTCAGGATAGGACCGTGCCAGTTCATGAAATCGTGCAGGTCACCGTGCATTTTCATGATTTCTTGACCAGGACGTAGCCATAGGTGGAATGTGTTACCTAATAGGATTTCAGCACCTGTGTCTTTTACTTCTTCAGGTGTCATACCTTTAACAGTACCGTAAGTACCTACAGGCATGAATGCTGGGGTTTCAACGGTACCGCGTTCAAACTGAAGTTGACCACGACGTGCGCCGCTATTAGTTTTTTTAAGTTCGTATTTTAATTTCACGAAGCCTCCAATATGCCAGAGAAACAATCTGACTGTTAATTCAGAACCTTAGGCCAAACAAAAGTTCAGTCTAGTGGGTTCTATGAGGAGCGGTCGCGTATTCCTTGCGAGAGATTAGACAGACACCCTGCCCGACTCCTAGCTTACTGCTAGCACCCGTAAATTCTAATGTATATCGTTTATAACTAGCTTAAATTAGCTTGTTTTCTTATTGATGAACATGGCATCACCGTAGCTGAAGAAACGATATTCGCTCTTCACTGCGTGATCGTATGCGCCCATCACGTTGTCGTAACCTGCAAATGCACTCACCAACATAATCAGTGTTGATTCTGGCAAGTGGAAGTTGGTAATCAAGCAATCCACCAACTGGTATTCATAGCCAGGGAAGATGAAGATTTCTGTATCACCAAAGAAAGGAACGAGCTCAGTGCCTTTCTTCAATGCATCTTGAGCTGCACTTTCTAGTGAGCGTACTGATGTTGTACCAACAGCAATAATACGGCCGCCACGGGCTTTTGCTGCAGCTACGGCGTCAACCACTTCTTGCGGCACTTCAACGTACTCAGCATGCATGTGGTGATCGTTAATATTATCAACTTTTACTGGCTGGAACGTACCAGCACCAACATGAAGCGTCACGTAAGCAAACTCAACACCTTTTTCTTTCATGTCAGCCATTAGCTTGTCATCAAAGTGAAGGCCTGCTGTTGGCGCTGCAACCGCACCCGGCTTTTCATTATAGACAGTCTGGTAGCGCTCTTTATCTGCATCTTCATCAGGACGATCGATGTAAGGAGGCAGTGGCATGTGACCAACACTGTTAAGAATCTCTAAAACGCTTTGATCAGATGTGAAATGGATTTCGAATAACGCATCGTGACGCGCCACCATTTCAGCTTCATATTCATCGTTCTCACCAAGGAACAACTTGGTACCCGGCTTCGGTGATTTAGAACAACGAACATGCGCAAGAATGCTTTTCTCATCAAGCATACGTTCAACCAGCACTTCAAGCTTACCGCCTGATGCCTTGCGACCAAATACACGAGCTGGAATCACTCGAGTGTTATTGAAAACAACAAGATCGCCTGGCTCAACCAAGTCTAAAACGTCTTTAAACGAACCATCAGCTAGGTTACCGCTGTTGCCATCTAATTTAAGCAGGCGGCTTGCTGTACGCTCCTCTTGAGGGTAGCGAGCAATGAGTTCATCTGGTAGGTCAAAGTGAAAATCTGAAACTTGCATGTGTCTAGTCTTGTCTTAGTTGATGAGATTTGTGCCGTTGACGAATCATAAATCGTAGTTGCTGGATAATCGTTACGGTAAGTCAATCGTTACCAGAAACACATCGCAAACACGACTAAAAATTTCGCAGTGGGCTAGTATAGGCACACGAGCCGCAATAGCAAGGTTTACAGCACTGGATTATTGTAAAGAGGCGTAAAATAATGCGACTGATTCACCTCCTCAAGCTAAAGAATTAGTTGCATAAAACTCACCCAAGAATGCGTCAGATCTCAGTTATTTTTTGGATAAAAAACTATAGTAATAGCAACAAATAAAAAAGAAGGAGGTTCGTATGATCAAGGTTGAAGATATGATGACTCGCAACCCTCATACCCTATTGCGCTCACACTCACTGGCCGATGCTAAGCACATGATGGAAGCACTTGATATCCGCCATATTCCGGTCGTCGATTCCGACAGGCAACTACTAGGTGTCGTCACACAACGAGACGTTCTCGCCGCTCAAGAATCCAGCCTACAAAACATCCCACAAGCTCAATCTTTTACTCTTGCTACTCCCCTCAACGACATCATGCACAAAAGTGTTATGTCGGTAGAGCCGCGTGCAGGATTAAAAGAATCGGCTATCTACATGCAGAAACATAAAGTGGGCTGTTTACCTGTCGTAGAAAACCACGAACTAGTAGGCATTATTACAGACAGCGATTTTGTCACGATAGCGATCAATTTACTGGAGCTGCAAGAAGAAGTAGAGCCAGAAGAAGCAGAAGTAGAGTAACGCTCGGAATTGATATAAAGAAGAGCGGCCAATTCAGCCGCTCAGAGGGATTGTTGTCGCAGCGGATTATTATAGAAGCTCAGATACCACATCCGCTAATTGATGGAATGTCTCACGACGCGAAGAGCTTGGTCGCCAGACAAGGCCAATATCTCGGTAGGCCTGCTGACCAGGAGGATCGATCACAACGAGATTCTGGTTTTCCAATAAACCGTGGTCGATCGCCATTTGCGGAATAAAGGTGGTTCCTAAACCATTGGCCACCATTTGCACCAATGTGTGAAGGCTCGTCGCAGTGAACGGGTTGATCTTCTCTTTATCCGTTAACTTACAAGCCGACACAGCATGCTCGGTTAAGCAATGCTCGTTCTCCAACAAAAATACAGATTCGTCTGGCAGGTCATCGTATTTAATCGGAACGCGAATACCATCAGCTTGATTGCGACTGATCACCATCCGGAAAGGGTCTTGCCCAACAACTTGGCTTTCCATATTGTCGATATCGACAGGCAAAGCCAGAATCAGCACATCTAAGTCTCCATGACGCAGCGCAGCCAATAGGTTGGTCGTTGTGTCTTCACGTAACAGCAAATTTAATTGTGGAAAGCGCTGGTTGGCTTCCTGTACCAAATCGCACAAAAGGAACGGCGCTATAGTAGGAATACACCCGACTCGCAGCTGCCCTTGCATCGCATCCCCGTTACATAGATTTCCAAGCTCTACGAGATCTTGTCCTTTCGCTAGTAGCTCTCGACCGTGCTTGACCACCAGCTCACCTGCTTGCGTGAAAACTAGCGGGCTCTTTTTATCTTTCTTCTCATAAAGCGGGCAACCAATCAGCTCTTCTAGGTTTTGAATGCCTTTACTTAGCGTAGATTGACTGACGAAACAGCGATCTGCGGCATCACTGAAATGACGAGTTTCGTGAAGAGTAACAAGATAGTGAAGTTGCTTAAGACTTGGCCATTTATTCATGAAATTACTTTGTAATATGAGTAGGATAAGTTAGGTAAAGGTCATTCGACCTAAGGACAGGACAAAGAATAAGCTTATCGCTTTTTTCGATTAACTTAATCTATTTAATTCGCTTTTTTCTATAGTACCGATTGTACTATAGTTTGTCCCGTAGAAACGGAGCCCAAACAAAGATGTGTTGGGCCAACTAATTTTTTAGGAGATTCCAAAATGGTACTAGTAGGTCGTCAAGCCCCTGACTTTACTGCAGCAGCTGTTCTAGGTAACGGTGAGATCGTTGATAACTTCAACTTCGCAGAATTCACTAAAGGTAAGAAAGCTGTAGTTTTCTTCTACCCACTAGACTTCACTTTCGTTTGTCCTTCAGAGCTAATCGCTTTCGACAACCGTCTTGAAGATTTCCAAGCTAAAGGCGTTGAAGTAATCGGTGTTTCTATCGATTCTCAATTCTCTCACAACGCATGGCGTAACACTGCTATCGCTGATGGCGGTATCGGTCAAGTTAAATACCCTCTAGTTGCTGACGTTAAGCACGAGATCTGCAAAGCATACGATGTTGAGCACCCAGAAGCAGGCGTTGCTTTCCGTGGTTCTTTCCTAATCGACGCTGACGGCCTTGTACGTCACCAAGTAGTTAACGATCTTCCACTAGGTCGTAACATCGACGAAATGCTACGCATGGTAGACGCACTAAACTTCCACGAGAAGAACGGTGAAGTTTGTCCTGCACAATGGGAAGAAGGCAAATCAGGTATGGACGCATCTCCAAAAGGTGTTGCAGCATTCCTATCTGAGCACGCTGACGACCTAAGCAAGTAATTACCTCTTAAGCCCGAACTCAACGCGGGTTAATGGTTGGAAGATTCTCTTTAAAGAGACATAAAGCATAAGCTAATAGCGCAAAGCGCACCGCCAATCAGTTAAGAAGTAAAGTCCTATTAAAAGCCCGAAGTTAACGCTTCGGGCTTTTTGTTTTCCCCCTCCTCGCTCCCCTAGACTGACTCTTGTAATAGATAATTGAGGTAGCGATAAACCTAAACTTTACCTCTATTTTCCCTTATCCCCATCTATTCAGAATCACACCTAGATTGCTATTATTTCATCAGTATCTTTTTGAACGGATAAACACGATGAACACCGAAATTGAAGTCTGTATCGATAACTTAGAATCTCTTCATACCGCACTATCTGGTGGCGCGAATCGAATTGAGCTTTGCTCTTCATTAGCACTTGGCGGATTAACTCCAAGCTTCGGAATGATGAAACAAGCGGCAATAGTTTCGTCGGTTCCGGTCTACGCTATGATACGCCCAAGACAAGGCGACTTCATTTTCGATAACGACGATATGCTCTGTATGCTTGAAGATATTGAAGCTTGCGCAAATGCAGGATTGGATGGGGTCGTACTTGGTGTGTTAGCGCCGAACGGAAGTATTGATATGCCAAAGATGCAACAACTGGCTGACAAAGCGCACTCGTTAAAGCTTGGGATTACCTTCCACAGAGCCATCGATCAAAGCTCTGATTTCCAAGCAGCATTAGAACAAATCATTACACTTGGATGCGAAAGAGTCCTGACATCAGGGCTTGCTGCTAATGCTGAGCAAGGTATCGATGTATTGGCTGCAATGGTCAAACAAGCCGATGGACGAATTGATATCATGGCGGGGGCTGGCGTTAACGCTGCGAATGCCAAAATGATTCAAAGCGCTACCCAAGTACCTGCTCTTCACCTTTCAGGTAAATCGACAAGGCCGAGTCTAATGGAAAACAACTCAAGTGCTCAAATGGGCAGTGATAATATTGATGATTATCAGATCCCAGTGACAGATGCGAGTAAGATATCTGATGTGAGAGCCGCCCTCACCGCTTAGGGCAATAGTCGCCAGCATAAATCCAGAGAACCTCGCTGACTAATCTAACTGACTGACGTATATTAGATTTAATAGCGCAGAAAATTTTCATGGATAGATATGGCTAAAGACTTATTCAGCTCTCTTGATTTAAACCTGTTACGAAGCAAAACATGTTTGGAAGAAACCAAATCCACGGCTTTCAGGCTGAAATTGGCGTGGCAAGTTATGACGGTACGAAAACGCGCTCAGGCGAAGTAGAAGAGAAAACAACACATGGTATAAGCCTAGGCGGGGCCTACGTTTACCAAGCGACACCAATGCTTGGATTACGTGCTGGTGTTGATATGAATATTTTTGATCACAACAAAACCTTTGTGCCTTACGACACAACGGTCAATTTCAATCTTGGTGCCATTATTAGCTTCTAAAGATAAGCTCTATTTGAGTGCGTCATCAAGGCTTTGATCGCCTAGGTGACGTACATCTTTACCCTTCACAAAGTAAATAATGTATTCGCAGATATTTTGGCAGCGGTCTCCCACTCGCTCAATCGCACGCGCTGACCACATCACCTGCAAAATATTAGGAATGTTCTTAGGGTCTTCCATCATATAGGTCATTAACTGACGAATAACGGCCTCGTACTCCGCATCCAACTTATCATCAAGCTTGTGAACTTCAGCTGCCGCATCAACATCCATACGAGCAAAAGCATCTAATACTTGGTGAAGCATGGTGATAGCCTGACGGCAAAGGGGCTCTAAAGATACGTGGAATTTCTGCTCTTTGGTTGAAGGGATCTCAATAGCACCTTGCGCAATTTTAGAAGCAACATCGCCAATACGTTCCAGATCGGTAATCGTTTTGATGATCGCCATAATCAAACGCAGATCCTTCGCTGTCGGCTGACGCTTTGCAATGATTCGAGTACAAGCCTCATCAATCGACACTTCCATCGCATTCACTTTGTGGTCATCACGAATCACTTTTTTGGCCAATTCAACATCGTCTTTATGAAGCGCCTGCATTGCAAACGAGAGTTGCTGCTCCACTAACCCGCCCATGGTCAATACATGAGTACGGATCGATTCTAACTCGACATTGAATTGCCCTGAAATGTGGCGACCGAAATGCATACTTGCTCCTTGAAAGAAATGAAGAAAGCCATTTTTGTAGAGTGACTTAGCTCTAGATGACACCTTTGGAGAGGTTAGCCATATCTACCAGTAATGTAGTCTTCCGTCTGGTTTTTCAATGGAGACGTAAAAATTGAGTCCGTATCTGAGTACTCGATCAATTTTCCCATATGAATAAAGGCAGTATGGTCACTTACACGCGCGGCTTGTTGCATGTTGTGGGTAACAATCACCACTGTGTATTGCGTTTTGAGATCGTTGATCAACTCTTCAATCGTCAAAGTAGAAATCGGATCGAGTGCCGATGTCGGCTCATCTAACAACAGCACTTCAGGCTCAATCGCAACCGCACGAGCGATAACCAAACGCTGCTGTTGACCGCCAGATAAACCAAAAGCATTCTCATGCAACCGATCTTTCACTTCATCCCATAACGCAGCAGCGCGCAGAGAGCGTTCAACCGCATCATCAAGGTCTCGGCTGTTGCTAACGCCTTGTAGCCTCAAGCCATAAACCACATTCTCATAGATAGATTTAGGAAAAGGGTTTGGACGCTGGAATACCATACCAACACGGCGTCGTAAGGTCGCAACATCCACCTTAGGGTGATAGACGTTCTTGCCATGAAGCTTCACTTTCCCGGAAACCTTACAGCCTTCAACAAGATCGTTCATGCGATTAATGCAGCGCAGCAGAGTCGACTTACCACACCCAGAAGGGCCGATAAACGCCGTCACCTGCCCCTTCGGGATCTGCATCGAGATATCATCAAGTGCTTGGCTCTCTTTATAGTAAAGATTTAGCCCTTCGATCGAGATAGCAATTTGCTCATCCTTCAGATTGTGAACATCAAGTGGTGCTTGGTAACCCAAGGTTTCATTAATCGAGAACATCTAATCTTGTCCTAAGGTTCGGTATTTTTCACGCAAGTTATTACGGATATTGATGGCTGTTAAGTTCAACCCAACAATCACCGTAACCAATAAAAATGAAGTCGCATACACTAAAGGTCGTGCCGCTTCGATATTAGAGGTTTGAAAACCAACATCATAGATATGAAAGCCTAAATGCATGAACTTTCTATCTAAGTGTAAATACGGAAACTGACCATCGACTGGCAAGCTAGATGCCAATTTAACAACACCCACCAGCATAAGTGGTGCAACTTCCCCCGCGGCTCTCGCGATTGCCAAAATTAAACCAGTGATAATCGCTGGGCTTGCCATCGGTAAAACAATGCGCCAAAGCGTCTCAAATTGAGTCGCACCAAGCGCTAATGAACCGTGCCTCACTGCACTAGGAATACGCGTTAAGCCCTCTTCCGTGGTTACGATAACGACTGGAAGCGTCAAGACCGCTAAGGTTAGTGCTGACCAAAGTAGACCCGGCGTACCAAATGTCGGTGCTGGCAATCGCTCTGCATAGAACAACGTATCAATCGAGCCACCAATGGTATAGACGAAAAAGCCTAAACCAAAAACGCCATACACAATCGACGGTACACCCGCCAAGTTAATCACGGCGATACGAATTAAACGTGTTAGTGCGTTGTTTTTTGCGTATTCATGAAGATATATCGCAGCGACCACGCCAAGAGGCATCACGACGATCGACATGAGAATAACCAACAGTACTGTACCGAAAATGGCAGGGAATACACCGCCTTCAGAGTTTGAGTCTCGTGGGTTCTCTGATAAGAATTTCCAAACTTGTTTGCCCCAGTGCCCAACCTTTTCTAGGTAAGACATATTATTTGGGTACCAATAATCCAGAATGTGGCTGAGCGAGATCTCGACCAGCTCGCCTGTCATATCCTCAACCAGCAAGCTTTCGACATTAAGTTGCGTTCTAAGGTGCTCAAGCTTAACTTCGGCTTCACCTAACTGGCGGTTTAATTCCAGTTTAGTTTGAGTATAGGTTGTAAGGTATTCATCACTCACTGACTCATTGAGTTCAAGCTTACGCTTTTCTAAGCGCAGGTTTTCCAATTGCCAGCTGATATTACGAATTTCTTGGTTCACGACACGCGACGTTTCTTTACGTAGCGCATCAGCGAACGCCAAGCCTTGTTCGAGCTTTTGGTCTATGTTCGAATCAAAGGTGCCAGAAGCGGTTTTAAAACCCACCGGCTTACCAAAGAAATAACCACCTCGACTTCGTTCAATCACAACCCAATCAAGCGGGGTAGTGGGTTCACGTAAGTTAACATCCAGAATAGAAACAAAGTCCGCAGGGTACAGTTCTCTGTTAGCAACTTTGATGCTTAAGCGCTGTATCAGCCCAGTCGACAAATTTTGAGGAGACAAAAGGTCATGGACTTGTGGAACTTGCTCTATCGGGATGTATTTTCGTTCATATAACTGACCAACCAATACATCTTGTTTTGATACGGTTTCGTCAAGATCGACCACTAGCGATAAGTCTTTGGAGTCAACTTGCCATTGATACAAAGGTGCGGGCCAAAAATAGGTTAAGCCCTTCCAACCAATCAGCAGCATTAGGCCAAGAACAGAAAGCATACTGATGCTCACCGCCCCGCCCGTAAGCCAGATCCACGGAGAGCCCGATTTAACCCAAGATAATAATGACTTCAGTTTATTCATCATGATCGACCTTGCTCTTGGCGTGCTGAAATCAAGGAGCTGCAAAGATCAAGAGACACGCTAGTCAAGCCACTAAAAGCCATTGATACACATTGAGGCAAACCTTTAAAACTACAGCGCACGATATTTATCTCTCAGTCTTTGTCTAACCCACTCAGCAACTGAGTTCACCGCGAATGTAAAGATAAACAGCAAGAGTGCAGCCAAGAACAGCAAGCGGAAATGAGAACCGCCTACTTCTGATTCTGGTAGCTCAACAGCAATCGTTGCCGATAAGGTTCTCATCCCTTCCAAAATATTCCAGTCAAGAATTGGAGTGTTACCTGTCGCCATCAAGACGATCATGGTTTCGCCAACCGCTCGACCTAGGCCCATCATAACCGCTGAAAAGATACCTGGACTCGCCGTCAATAACACCACATAAATAAGCGTCTGCCACGCCGTCGCACCCAACGCTAATGAGCCATCAGATAAATGTTTAGGTACAGAGAAAATAGCATCTTCAGCAATAGTGAAAATCGTTGGGATGACCGCAAAGCCCATAGCAAAACCAACCACTAGCGCATTGCGTTGGTCAAAGTCGATACCATAGCTAGCCAAGAAGGTACGAATATCACCACCAAATAACAAGGCTTCAATGTTGTTTCCACCAGCAAACACCGCAACCACTGTAATCACCAATACCGGAATCAATATCAGAGCATGCCAACCGTTAGAGAAGCGACCCGTTACCCTTTTCGGTAAACAGAACCAAACAAGTCCAGTCAACAGTGTGCTCAGTGGTAATAGCATCATTAATGAGAAGACAGCCGTTAAATGTGTTTCAACGATTGGAGCAAACCAAAGCCCAGCCAAAAATCCGATGATCACGGTTGGAAGAGCTTCCATCAGCTCTATCGAAGGCTTCACCACTCTTCGCATGCGTGGAGACATAAAATAAGCGGTGTAAATAGCTCCGAGCACAGCAACCGGCACGGCAAACATCATCGCAAACAGAGCGGCTTTGATAGTACCGAATGTGATAGGTACTAAACTGAATTTCTCTTCAAAGTCATCATTCGCCGATGTTGATTGCCAAACGTATTGCGGCTCAGGGTAACTTTCATACCAGACCTTTTGCCAAAGCGAGGAGAATGAGATTTGTGGGTATTCATTGTCGACTTTAGCCACACTGATGATGCCATCAATCAACGTTGCCAGATGCAGTTCATTGGCAGACATAGCGGCTAGTTGTGGTGATTTATCAAATGCGCGTTCAAACAACGACAGCTTTTCACTGGTCGTATAGTGGCTTTGTAATGTGCCGTTCTTATAGAAGCTATAAAAACCCTTTCTATAAGTATCAGGAAGAATAAATTGCACTTGTTCAGCAAGTTGGAAGTCTCGAATATGGGTCAGGCTACGCTTTTCATCTTTGAGTACATCGAACCATTGAGAAACCTGTCCGTCCTCATGCGTAACCAACAACGAGTATGCGCCAGACAATAAATCGATGCTTTTCACGGAATGCTTCGCATCATTTAAGCTAAGATCAATCACTTCACGAACATCAAAACCGTTATCTGATAGTTTCAAAACAACCAAATCCGATTGTGCTCGTAGGTATAAGGTTTGCCCATCAGGTGTGACAAGCAGTTGCTGCTGCAAGCCCAACTTATCCGATAGCCATTGGCTCTTCTGAAAAACATACTGACCAGTAAGGTCACTCTGATACCACTTAACCAAGACTCGTTGGTCACTTAACTGCGCGGCAACCGTAATCCCACGTCCATTTTTAGAGAATGCGAATTTGTCGATCGTCGCCCCATTTGAGGGTTCATCATTTAAAAACGGTTCAGGGAGAGTGATTTGCTCAATTTTAGGTTCGGCTTCGCTGCCCTTTTTCAGCACAGGCGCACTATACTCAGGATAGAAAAAAGTAAGATTGCTTGCGCTGTCGGCAAAGGCAAACCAGTTTTCAGATGGGGTATTTCGAGAAAAGGCGATGGGGTTGGCTACAACATCACGCTCAAAGTAAGAGTGTGTATTTTGAGACTCTAAATCCCAAAACTGTACCAAACCGGATTTTTCGATAGTAAATGCATGTTGACCATATTCATCAACCGATAAGACGATAGGCTCTTCTGCGGCAACGGTCTTTACGGCTTGGTCTGTCTCTAAACCAGTATCTGAAAATACCGGTAAAATGACCATTGCCAAGTAAACAAAGATCAATACTAGGGCAGCTAGAACACTGACCGCGCCACATGTCACCGAAAAACGGACGAGACGATCTTTCAACCATCTTTTTTTGTCGCGCTCTTTCAATGAAAATTGGGCTGAAGCCATCTGTTTATCTACCTTTTTTTAGCTACTGACATAATATGTACGTTAGATGACAATTATATTACAAGTTACGTTAAACAACTGAAACTAATAACAAGTTTGTTAGCCATATTTCTTAAAGTAAGATCATAGATTTTGTGAATTTTGCCATTCTAATTTAAAGTAATCAGCTCTATAGCCAGTACTCAAGGATTCTCATCTCGATGGAAAAAGACTATGTCACAAAAGAACTTAGCTGGTTATCCTTCAACGAAAGAGTGCTCCAAGAAGCGGCAGATAAGTCAGTCCCCTTAATCGAAAGAGTTCGTTTTTTAGGTATTTACTCGAAAAACCTCGATGAGTTTTACAAAGTCCGATTTGCTGATGTGAAGCGAAAGATCTTACTTCAAGATCCACAGCTAACCTCCAACTCGCCGAAAAGCCTACTGACTAAAATGCAGAGCAAAGCAAGCAAGCTCGATGCTCAATTCCATGAACTGTATAACGACTTGCTATTGGAATTGGTACGCAATCGTATTTTTCTGGTCAACGAACAACAAATCAGCGAAGAACAAAGTGGCTGGATAAAAAAGTACTTTAAGAAAAAAGTGCTGCCACACTTAACTCCGATTCTCTTGAACGAAGATAGCCAGTTACTTAATATTCTCAAAGATGAACAAAGTTACTTAGCCATCGACATCGAGCGTGATGCATCATCTCAATATGTCTTACTCGAAATCCCATCAGAAGCACTCCCTCGATTTGTTAAGTTACCGGAAACTTCGGGTTCGCAGCGTACAACTTTGATCTTGTTAGATAATATAGTTCGATTTTGTTTGGATGACTTACTTAAAGGATTCTTTGAGTATGACTCATTGCGTTGTTTTGCGATAAAAATGACACGTGATGCCGATTATGATCTGCAAGAGGACAATGAAAATAACCTATTAGAATCGATGTCTTTAGGTTTAGAACAGCGCTTAACGGCACTGCCGATACGTCTGATCTATGAATCTGAAATGCCAACTGAAATGCTCAACTTCTTACAAGTCAGACTTAAACTGTCTGACTATGACAGTGTCATCGCAGGTGGTCGCTATCATAACTTCAAACATTTCTCTGAGTTCCCAAGCCTTAACCGACGTGATTTAGTTAATCGTCCTCTACCCGCGATTAAGTGCGCGCATTTCAGCCATTACCCAAACTATTTCGAAGCGATCAAAGCTCGCGACATCTTACTGCATTATCCTTATCACACCTTTAGTCACATCACTGAACTGGTTAGGCAGGCTTCCTTTGACCCGAAGGTAACCTCCATCAAAATAAACGTTTACCGTGTTGCGGAAGGCTCAAAACTCCTCAGCTCGATCATCGATGCGGCGCACAATGGCAAAAAGGTCACTGTGGTTGTCGAGCTGCAAGCACGCTTTGATGAGCAAGCCAACATTCAATGGACCAAGAAACTTCAAGAAGCGGGTGTAAAAGTCATCCATGGCATCCCAAGTTTGAAGATCCATTCCAAGTTGCTGCTCATCAAACGAAAAGAAGGCAAGCATACCGAGCATTATGCCCATATTGGCACTGGCAACTTCCATGAAGTTACAGCGCGCGTGTATACCGATTTCTCTCTGCTCACTGCGAATGAAGATTTGACTCAAGAGGTGAGACAAGTCTTTAAGTATATTGAAAACCCTTATCAAAAGTCCCAGTTCAAGCAACTGATTGTGTCACCAAAGAATACTAGAAAACGTCTGTACCAATTGATAGATAATGAAATACAAAACGCGATAGAAGGTAAACCTGCAAGCATCACTCTAAAACTCAACAACTTGGTCGATCGAGAGATCATTGAAAAGCTCTATCAGGCTAGCCAAGCCAATGTAAAAGTGAGAATGGTCATTCGCGGCATGTGCTCTCTTGTCCCTGGCATACCCAACATCAGTGATCATATTGAGATAGTCAGTGTGGTCGATCGTTTCCTCGAACATCCGAGAGTGATGATATTTGGTAACGCTGGAAAGCCGAAGGTCTATATATCTTCCGCTGACTGGATGACACGAAATTTTGATCACCGCATCGAAGTTGCAGCTCCAATTTTAGATCCAAAGATCAAGCAAACCATTATCGATATCACCGAGTTTCATTTCGATGACAGCAACAAAGCTCGAGTGCTAGACCAAGCGATGAGCAACTCTTACACACAACCACCAGCAAACCTACTTGATTACCCGACGTCACAACTCTCCACTTACCACTATATTAAACGTATGGAGAAACTTGCTCGCAAGAAGTACAAACAAGAGAAGAAATCATGCCGCTAATTGATAACAAACATTCTCGATGTATTGCCGCTATCGACTTGGGTTCGAACAGCTTTCACATGGTGGTTGCCCGAGTATTCGATCAACACCTGCAATTAGTCAGCAGACACAAACAGAAAGTGAGATTAGGTGATGGATTGGATGAACGTAACGTCCTATCTGAAAGCGCTATCGAGCGAGGCCTAGAATGCCTCAAGGTGTTCGCAGAACGACTGGCGGATTTTGAGCTTGATGATGTCAGAGTTGTTGCGACTCATACCCTAAGAAAAGCCAAAAACGCTAAAGACTTCTTAGAGCAAGCCAAGCCACTGTTTCCTTTTCCAATAGAGATCATTTCCGGTCAAGAAGAAGCTCGAATAATCTATAACGGAGCAGAACACACTCAAACCGCTTCTGAATCTAAGTTGGTTATTGATATCGGTGGAGGGAGTACGGAACTCGTCGCCGGACAAGGCTTTACTCCTCTAATTATGCGCAGTTTACCGATGGGATGCGTCAACTTCACTCAACGTTTCTTTGCTGACGAAGGGCTAACTTCACGACACTTCTCAGATGCTTATACCGCAGCTACTCGTCTATTGATGCCATTGATTGAAGAATACACAAAAGCCCCTTGGGAAATCGCTTTTGGCTCATCTGGTACCACGAAATCAATAAAAGAAGTACTCATTGGCTTAGGGTTCACCGATGGTCTCATTACGCCCCAACGCCTGTCCTATTTAAAGAATCACTTATGTGAGTTTTCATCATCCAACACCGTAAATCTTTCAGGCTTAAGTGATGAGAGAAAGCCTGTGTTTGCTGCAGGCGTCACCATTCTTTCAGCAGCAATGGATACGCTAGACATCAAGGAGTTACATTTTTCTGATGGTGCCCTGAGAGAAGGCGTTCTTTATGACATGGAGGATAGGTTTAAAGATATTGATATTCGAACAAGAACTGCCGAAACGCTCGTCTCTCGATACCATGTAGACGTAACTCATGGCGAGAAAGTGAAAGTGCTCGCTCTTTCATTGCTGAAACAAGTACAGCCTCAAGTGACAACTGCGGTCACTAATGAGCTGTATGATCTGCTTGGTTGGGCTGCAGTACTTCATGAGGTAGGACAAAGCATTGCATTCCAAGGCTATCACCGCCATTCGGCTTATCTGCTTAAGCATACGACAATGCCAGGCTTTAATACTGAGCAACAACGCCTTATATCAGCATTGGTTCGCTATCAAAGAAAAGCGCTCAAACTACAAGATTTGCCGGAACTTTCTCTGTTTACTCAGCAACAAGTCACCCTGCTGATTCGTATATTGAGACTCGCTATCTTACTCAACCGTCAGCGAAATCAAGCACTGGCCCCAGACGTGACTCTAACGATTGAACAACAGGATAACTGGGAATTGAAAGGAACTAACAGCGATTGGTTGGCCCAAAACCAACTGCTTGATTATGAGCTCAGAGAAGAGCAACAACGTTGGCAAAATGCAGGATGGTCGTTAAAGCTAAAATAACGAACAGTCAAAATTAAAACAGCCTGCGACGCGCAAGCTGTTCATACGTTTCTTATCTAAGTTTATCGCAGCCTGAATTAGAGCCCGACTTTTGCCAACTCTTGCTCTGCGAACTCAGACGGTATTGCTAAATAGCCATCTTTCTCTACAAGTTCTTGTCCCTGCTTTGAGAATACAAAAGTAAGGAACTCTCTCTCAACCGGAGAAAGTGGTTTATCCGGATGCTTATTCACATACACATAGAGAAAACGAGATAGAGGGTAATCACCACTCAAGATATTCTCACGCGTAGGCTCAACATAATTAGAGCCGTGCTCTGCAATAGGAATCAGCTTAACACCTGCTACGCGGTAGCCAATGCCCGAGTAGCCAATCCCACTGATGGATGAAGCGACCGACTGAACGACTGAAGCCGAACCAGGTTGCTCATTGACTCGGTTTTTAAAGTCACCGCCGCACAGTGCATTCTGTTTGAAGTATCCATAAGTCCCCGATACAGAATTACGACCAAACAGTTGGAATCGATGTTTTGCCCACGGTTGGTCAATGCCCAAATCTTGCCAATTATTTAGCGGCTTAGTCGCTCCGCAACGCAATGTCTCTGAGAATATACTGTCAATCTGGTGAAAGTTGAGCCCTTCAATAGGGTTATCACGATGCACAAAAAGTCCAATCGCATCGATAGCGACTCTCAGTGCTGTCGGCTTATAGCCATGCTCTCTTTCAAACGCTTCGACTTCTCGTAGGCGCATTGGACGACTCATTGGTCCAAGGTGAGCAGTGCCTTCCGTTAAAGCAGGAGGGGCAGTAGAAGAACCAGAAGCTTGAACTTGAGCGTTCACATTCGGGTAGTAAGACTTGAACTCTTCCATCCATAATGTCGTCATACCCGCCAAGGTATCCGAACCAACAGACAATAGGCTCCCTGAAATACCCGGCACCTTAACGTAATCAGGAAGTGAGTCGACACCCTGATCGGCATGAACTGGGTTAACCAAAGCAAATGTTAACAATAAGCTTACGGGTAAACGCATCCTGCGTGTCACACAACTCATGACACTGTCAGTCGATTTGGCAATGTAAAATGGAATCGACTACCGACACCTACTTCACTTTGAATTTCTAAATGTGAGTCATGATGACTAAGCGCATGTTTCACAATCGCCAATCCAAGACCACTACCACCTGTATCACGTGAGCGTGCTTTATCTACACGATAGAAACGCTCTGTGAGTCGATGTAAGTGTTGTGGCTCGATACCGTCTCCGGTGTCTGATACATCCAAACAAGCACCTTGACTGGTCTGGTACCAACGTACCTTAACCGTCGCGCCCGGTGGTGTGTATTTCACTGCGTTGTAAACCAGATTCGATATAGCACTTCTCAATTGATCTTCATCAGCAAGAACGCGTAGGCTCTTATCGATATCAAACTCAAGCTTATGCTCTCGATCACCACTTAGGCTTGCCGCTTCTTTCTCAAGAACCTCAAGCATCGCCGGAACGTTCACCACTTCATCCAACTCATGCATTGGCGCCGCTTCAATTTTCGAAAGCGTGAGTAGTTGATTAACCAAACTGTTCATTCGATTGAGCTGCTCAGTCATTACGCCATGCGCCTTGGTCCACATTGGGCCAACGATCATGTCTGGATCTTCGGTCATTTCAAGGTAACCTTGAAGGACGGTCATCGGCGTACGCAATTCATGAGAAACGTTAGCGAAGAAGTTACGGCGCATGCCTTCTAACTGCTTAAGCTGGGTCACATCACGTACCACCATCAGGTGTTCACCCTCGGTATACGGCACAATACGCAGCTCGAGCATACGCTCCACATTCAATGGAGAAGGCATCTCTAATGGCTCAGAGAAATCTTGCTTATTAAGGTACTTAATAAAATCTGGAGTACGAATCAAATTAGAGATCGGTTGACCTGAATCATCTGGCCAACGAAAGCCCAGCAAATACTGAGCTAGCTTGTTACACCAAACGATATTGCCTTCACCGCGAAATACCACAACGGCATCGGGAAGCGATTCTGCACCGTTACGGAAACGGCGGATAAGGTTAGTCAGTTCTTTGCGTTTGCGACGCTGTCTCTGCTGCATACGATAAATACCGTTAAACAGAGATTCCCAGTTCCCAGAGCCTGAAGGTGGAGTTAGACGCTTCTCATCCCACAGCCATGCGGACAAACGCATTTGGTTGTGTAGATGCCAGCCGAGCTGCAATACCGTAGCAGCCAGCAGCAACCAAGGTAGGTAACCGAATATCCATCCGACTAAAACCCATGGTGCGTAAAAAAAAGCCAGCTCCCAAGCCAGCTTTTTCCAGGTTAACTTTTCAACCATTCAGGACTCCGTAAACTGGGCAGCGAAGCCACATTAAGCCTTTGTAGAAAAACGGTAGCCAGCGCCACGAACCGTTTGGATTAGCTTATCGTGACCTGCAGACTCAAGCGCTTTACGCAGGCGTCGAATATGTACATCAACCGTTCGGTCTTCAACGTAAACATTGGTACCCCAAACGTTGTTAAGCAGCTGCTCTCGGCTGTACACACGCTCTTGGTGAGTCATAAAGAAATGCAGCATTTTGAACTCTGTTGGTCCCATATCAACTGGACCTTCGCTTGCGGTAACACGATGAGATACTGGGTCTAGCTTAAGACCTTGTACATCAATCACATCTTCTAGTGCAGTAGGCGTTACACGGCGGATAACCGCTTTCAGGCGAGCAACGAGCTCTTTGGGTGAAAATGGCTTGGTGATGTAATCATCAGCACCCACTTCTAAACCACGCACCTTATCTTCTTCTTCTCCACGAGCCGTTAGCATCACCACTGGGATGTTGCGAGTTAACTCTTCACGCTTCATGTGCTTGATAAAGTTTATCCCGCTACCACCAGGTAGCATCCAATCTAGTAATACTAGATCTGGGAAAGGTTCACATAGCTTGTTTACCGCTGTATCGTAATCTTCAGCCTCTACTGCTTGGTAGCCTTTTTGTTCAAGCACGAAGCACAGCATCTCACGAATAGGTGCTTCATCTTCAACGACCAGAATCCTTCTCGACATAATTGAATAGCCTTTGTATTTAATCAACGCATTGCATTATCTGAGTTAATTATGACACTTTTGTGACCTTTGAAAACAAATTTTCATATAACTGTCTCAAACATTTCACTTTATAACTTTTGATACAGAGCTAGGGACAAATCGAATTAGATCTCATATCATGAAGCACTTTTAAAAAGGTATGAGAAAAATTTATGTGGTTTAAAAATTGCCTAGTCTATCGCTTCAACCGTGATATTGATTTCAACGCAGATCAGCTAGAGAAACAACTTGAAGAATTCCGCTTTACTCCTTGTGGTAGCCAAGACAAACAGAAGTTTGGTTGGGTACACGCAATGGGTAGACATGGCGATATGATGACGCACGTATCAGAAAACCGCATTCTTATCTGTGCAAAGAAAGAAGAGAAAATGCTACCCGCTTCTGTGATCAAAGAATCATTGAACGCAAAAGTAGAAACGCTTGAGGCAGAGTCTGGTACCCCTCTGAAAAAGAAAGAGAAAGACAGCCTAAAAGAAGACATCATCATTGATCTACTTCCTCGAGCATTCAGCCGCAGCAACTTCACTTACGCGCTGATCATGCCAAAAGAAGGTTTCATTGTGGTTGATGCGAGCAGCTACAAAAAAGCAGAAGATGTATTAGCATTGCTACGTAAGACAATGGGTAGCCTGCCAGTAGTGCCAGCTATCCCAGAGCAAGCGATCGAAACGACTCTTACAGAATGGGTGAAATCAGGTGATACGCCACAAGGCATCACTATGCTTGATGAAGCAGAACTAAAATCTATTCAAGAAGACGGCGGTATTGTTCGAGTTAAGAAACAAGAACTAGAAGCTGATGAGATTAAAAACCACATCGAAGCCAATAAGATGGTGACGAAACTTCTTATCAACTGGCAAGACCGTATTGAATTCATTCTTGCAGAAGATGGCAGCATCAAACGCCTAAAATTCAGTGATGAGCTCAAAGACGAAAACGACGATATTCCTCGTGAAGATCAAGCTGCGCGTTTTGATGCGGACTTCTCTCTACTTTGTGGTGAGTTCAGTGTTTTCCTTCCAAACCTATTTGAATCATTAGGCGGGTTAACTCAACCTAACGCTTAATCAGTCAAACTATAGGCTCAGGTGCTAACGGTATCTGAGCTTATTTCTCACTAAGTTCTCACTTATATCTGCCTCTAGACCCTCTTGTTAATGTCATTGCTATCTTTAGGGCTATCAACCAAACTCATTTTAGCGTAAAATTTGCGCCCCTTTGATATCACTTGGTGGTATCAACCTGACTTGAGATCAGATTAGAGAACGAAGCAATGACTACACAAAAACCATTTGTACCTGAACTATTATCACCGGCAGGAAGCCTCAAAAACATGCGTTACGCATTCGCCTACGGCGCAGATGCAGTATACGCAGGCCAGCCACGTTACAGCCTTCGTGTTCGTAACAACGAGTTCAATCACGAAAACCTACAAATCGGTATCGATGAAGCTCATGCTCAAGGCAAAAAGTTATATGTTGTATGTAACATTCAGCCGCACAACTCTAAATTAAAAACATTCATTCGCGACCTCAAACCAGTTGTAGACATGGGCCCTGACGCGCTTATCATGTCAGATCCTGGTCTTATCATGATGGTTCGTGAAGCATTCCCTGAAATGCCAATCCATCTTTCTGTTCAAGCAAACGCAGTAAACTGGGCGACCGTTAAGTTCTGGTCAACTCAAGGCGTTGAGCGTGTGATCTTATCTCGTGAGCTATCGCTTGAAGAGATCGAAGAGATTCGCGAACACTGCCCAGAAACAGAGCTAGAGATCTTTGTTCACGGAGCTCTTTGCATGGCTTACTCAGGCCGTTGTCTGCTTTCTGGTTACATGAACAAGCGCGATCCAAACCAAGGTACTTGCACCAACGCTTGCCGCTGGGAATACAAAACAGAAGCAGCGAAAGAAGACGAAAACGGTCAGATCGTTGAAGCAAACCCTACTGGTGTTGCTATTCAAGAAGTAGAAACGCAAGACATTGAAGTTCAAGATGAGCGTCCAGACAACACACTAGGCCTTGGTAAACCAACAGACGAAGTGGTTCTGCTTTCTGAATCACACAAGCCAGAAGAGAAAATGGCAGCGTTTGAAGATGAGCATGGTACTTACATCATGAACTCAAAAGACCTTCGTGCAATCCAACACGTTGAGCGCCTAACGAAGATGGGTGTTCACTCTCTGAAGATTGAAGGTCGTACTAAGTCTTTCTACTACTGTGCACGTACTGCTCAGGTTTACCGTAAAGCTATTGACGATGCAGTGGCAGGCAAACCATTCGATGAAAGCCTAATGGGTACACTAGAGAGCCTAGCTCACCGTGGTTACACTGAAGGCTTCTTACGTCGCCATACACACGATACATACCAAAACTACGAGTACGGTTACTCTATCTCTGACACTCAACAGTTTGTTGGTGAGTTCACAGGTAAGCGCCGTGGTGACCTAGCGGAAGTAGAAGTGAAGAACAAGTTCCTAGTAGGCGACAGCTTAGAAATGATGACACCGAAAGGTAACGTTGTTTTCAAACTAGAAGTTATGGAAAACCGCAAATCTGAAGCGGTCGACGATGCGAAAGGTAACGGTCACTTTGTATTTATTCCTGTACCAGCAGATCTAGATCTAGAGTACGGCTTGCTGATGCGTAACTTGAGCGAAGGCCAAGATACACGTAACGCATCAGGCAAATAATTTTTACTTAAGCGACTTACTTGAGAAGAAAATAATGGCTCTGTTAATTACTGACAAGTGCATAAACTGCGATATGTGTGATCCTGAATGCCCAAATGGTGCAATCACTATGGGCGACAGCATCTTCGAGATCGATCCTGATTTATGTACAGAGTGTAAAGGTCACTATGAAAAGCCAACATGCCAGTCAGTGTGTCCGATTACAAAATGCATCATCACTGACCCAAACCATATTGAAACTGATGACGAGCTACTTGAGAAGTTTGTTATCATTCAAGGCTTGACCTAAAAGAAGAAAGGTTCAACTTAACCATAAGTTGAACCTTTTTTTTCATCCTGATTTTCCGATTGGATAAATATTGCAGAAGAGCTCTTTTTCAAATTGATATTCGAGTCGTTCTCGCCAGTTTATTGATTGAGCTATAGGAACAAGATAAAAGTTTTCCCTGCTGGTATCGGTCACAAATGCCATTCCATACTGCATCAATTCATAGTGAACATCATTTACGAAACTAGGGTCTAAACGTTGTCTGCCTGTTAGCTGATTGATGTCATCTCTTGAAATTGAAATACCCGAGCTTTCAGCGTTGAACCTATGTCTTAACCATTCTGAAAATTCCTTCGCACAAATCATAGTCATAGTCTTATCCTTGAATTATCTATCGACGGGTATCAGACTCTGATTTCGCATACTGCATATAAGCCGCATCTTTCACCCCAAAACACTCAATCCCTGACCAAACCTTGTCAAATTCGCCATCGCCCTTGCTGATACCGTTATTGCTTTTATTAATATCAAACGATGTTCTTAATCTCGTGTTTATAAACTCTAGACAAAAGTGTGATATTTCTCCAGTTTTAGAGTCGAAAAAACCAGTGGCAGTACCACTGTAAAAAGCCTCGATGAACAGGATTACTTATTCGATATCAAGGCCAAACACTGACTTGGCATCACTTTAACTTTTTTCTTTTTCTTAGTTTTCGCTACTTTTTTAGGAGGTGGAACTGGAACAGTCTTTGGAGCCCAACTTGCAAGTTCATCTCCACAACCGTCACCTTTAGGAGGGCTCGCTTGAGCTATGCAGTTTGAACTGCCTTCAGGACACTTTAAACGAACGTGGAAGTGGGAGTGGTGTCCCCACCAAGGTCTTATTTTGCCTAACCAAGCTCTATCATTAGCGTCAGAGTTTTCTTGTTCACAAAGGGTTTGCTTGATCACTGGATGAACAAAAATACGCACCACTTTTTCATCTTTCGCCGCATAACGAATAACTTGAAAATGATCATCGGTCCAATTCGATTCACGCAATTTGTAGTTGGTAAGATCCACAACGCTCACAGGTTTAGGCACAGCTAATTCGTTCTCTGACAACCTCTTACTGGTTAACCTTAGCCATATATCAATATCTAACCCTGTTTGATGACTTGAATGACCTGAAGAAAAGCGCCCTCCTCTGGGAAGAGAAATATCACCGATCAATAAATTAGTATTGAGCTTCTCGCTGGTCGTGACTCCTAACCTCTCAATAAACTTTATAGCTTCTGTATGGCCATAGTAGCGCTCTCTTTGAGGGCGAATGATCTGATACCCCAACCCATTAATAGGCAAAGCCTGCGCGCCGTCTAGGCAGCCATTGGCATAGCTTCCAATTGATGAGGGTGAATTTTTAGTAGGGTGACTCTCTTTTTCCCACGAAGTTGCTGATAGAGAAAATGAACAAAAGAATACAACCAGTGCAAAAAAGAACCTCATAATAATCCCAAATTACTGACGCTTACTCATTATATTAGTCGCCATTTAGGATTAGGTGCATATCGTACTTAAGTTTTTGGTGGTAGCTAGTGAATTATACCAATTAAAGTAAAAATGTGATCTAATTAAGATTGATGAATTATTGTGAAATTTAGCCATGGATAGCCTTAATAACACTGACTTCAAAAAGCTTGCGAGCCAGCAAAAAACCATTCAGATGAAGATGCGTTTACTTGC